>JBBIPO010000093.1:0-13982 GCA_037442805.1 Deltaproteobacteria bacterium | reverse complement strand
CGCGCCCCCCCCCCGCCCGGGCCGGCGCGGCGGGCGGCCCCCGGGGGCCGGCCCCGGGGGGGGGGGGCCCCGCGGGGGGCCGGGGGGGAGGGTTGCCAGTCGTGCGCCTTGTCGAGAAAAGATATCTCTAACTACTTTCTATACTAATGTGGCATTACTTGGAGCAACTGATGTACAAGAAACTTGCACACTGGTCTCTGTCACTGGCCACGATGGTGATGGCATGCGGTGTCAAGCCGGACGAAAAGTCCGGCGGCGACCAGGAACGCCACAAGGCGGCTCCCGTGAAGGTCGGCGAGGCGATCGCCGACTCCGTCTCGTACAAGGATGGCGACCGGACTGACTGGAAGCTCGTCGAGTTGCCGGACGCCGGGTTCCTGACCGTCTTGGTCAACCTCGACAATCCCCGCAACGACATCCTCGTGGCCCTGTTCGACCGGTACGGCAAGCCCGTGGCGCGGACGATGCACCGCAAGGATGACGACTCGCCCGCGATCCAGCTGATCACGCAGGCCGTCCCGGGGCGCTACTTCATCCTGGTCCAGGCCGCAAGCGAGGGCGCGAAGACCGGGTATGCGCTGAAGGTATCGTTGCAGTAGTTCCAATCAAACGGGAAACCTTCCCCACGCGATCAACCGGGCGGCGCCCGGAATTCAGCCCCACGACGGCGCATTCCAGGAACGGAATCGTGGTAGGATATATCCGATTGATTGAACGGAGGGCAGGACATGAACCGCATGGTGGTCTGGTCGGCGGCCGGAATCCTCGCGTACATGGGATGCGGCGGCGGGACCCCGTCCGCCCCGATGGACCCGGGGGTCGAGGCCTCGGCCGACGTGGCCGGCGACGTGGAGGTCGGCGCGGACCTGCCCGCCGAGCCTTTCCAGGACCTCGCCCCGGACCTCCCGGGCGACCGTGATACGGGGGTGGAATCGGCGGACCCCGGCCCCGTGGACCCCGGCCCGGACGCCACGCCGCCAAAGGGGTACGTCTCCGCTCGGCGAACCGCCATGCCGCTCGACATGGTAGGGGGGGACAACGCCTACGGGATCCGGGGCAAGTCGTTCATCATCGAAAACGACCTCGTTCGCTTCGTGATCCAGGATGCGGGAACCGCGGTGCACCTCGGCGTCTATGGCGGGACGCTGATTGACGCGGACCCGCGGCGAGCGCCGGGCGAGGATGGCAACGACCAGTTTCGCGAGGTCTTCCCCATGGCGGGCTTCCGGGTGGCGAAGGTCGCGCTCGTCGAGGTCGTGAAGGACGGCTCGGACGGAACCGAGGCCGTGGTCCGCGTCACCGGCAACGACGGCCCCACCGGCATTACTAAGTTCATTGACGACCTGGGCCAGCCGCTCGGGGCCACGTTCGAGACCGACTACATCCTGCGGCCAGGCGTGTCTTACCTGCTGATGCGAACGAGGGTCCTCAACCCGGGCACCAAGCCCCTCGGCCCCCTGGCGGTGGGGGACTTCATCTCGTTCGGGGGCGCGAGCAGGGTCTTCACGAGGGAGGGGGGATTCACGGGTCAGCCGATGCAGGTCGCGGCCATGGTCTCGACGGGACGCGGGGCATCGTACGGATACGCCGTCTCGTCCGGCGAGATCACGATCCCCTATCAGGAAAACAACGCCACGGTCGCGATCCTGGGGACCGACTTCGAGGTACCGGCCCAGGGGGAGGCCTCCTTCGACCGCGTCCTGATCGTGGGCCGCGGCGACGTGGCCTCCGTGTTGGAAGTCGTCCAGGACTTGCGCGGCGAAGAGACCGTGCGGGCGCGAGGGACCGTGAGCGACGAAGGCGGAACCCCCATCCAGGGCGCGGTGGTCACCGCGTTCAAGGCCGGCGAGGGCCACCCGAACGGCGGCCGCGCGGTCAATCAGGCCTTCACCGGCGAGAACGGGCAATACGAGATGACACTTCCGCCCGGGACCTACGACTTCGTGGCGTCGGTCCCGGGCCGATCGCGCGTGGTCCGCGCGACCGTGGACCCGGCCAAGGTCGCCGCGGACTTCCAGATGGCCCCCGAGGGACGACTGGGGCTGGACATCGTGGAGCGCGACGCCTCGGGGCAGTCCCTGGGCCACGTCCCGGCCAAGGTCTCGCTCTATTGCGGCGACGGAGCGGAGGCGCCGTGGTCTGACCTCGGCGAGCGCGAGCGCTACGGCCTCTGCGCCGTCCTGTTCCAGACGCATGGGGAGGAGGTCTTCCCCGTCAAACCCGGCCACTACCGTGTCCTGATCTCACGCGGGATCGAATACGAGACCGAGACCATCGAGGACCTCGAGGTCAAACCCGGTCAGACCACCTGGATCCAACGGAAGATCTTCCGGTCCGTGGACACGACCGGTTGGCTCGCGGCGGACCTCCACCAACACACGTTTGGCAGCATTGATTCCGAAATGTCTCACCGCGACAAGGTGATCGAGAACCTGGCGGAGGGCGTCGAGATCGCGGCCGTCACGGACCACGACAACCTGACCTCCTACACCCCCGCCATCCAGGCCCTCGGGGTGCAGGACCTCATCGCGTCGCTCGACGGGGACGAGGTCTCCGCCAGCGGCCGCGGGCACTTCAACATCTTCGACCCCGACGGGACCCACGAGGAACTCGACCCCTTCCGCGGTGCGCAGATGTATGCATTCCGGACCATCCCGGAGCTCTTCGAGGCCCTGCGCGCCATCCCCGGGGTGCGCGCGATCCAGGTGAACCACCCGCGCGATGGACTGGACGCCTACTTCTCGTTCGCGCGGTACGACCCGGTCACGGGGTTGTCGCACGGCACTCAGGAGGCCATGACCGACGACTTCGATTTGGTCGAGGTCAAGGACTCGCTCGGCAACCCTGAGCAGTTTCTACCCGAGGCGGACCCGGCCATCTCGGACCAGGCCAAGTGGGGGTCCCAGGATATTCCGGTGCTGCGGGACTTCTTCTCGTTCCTGAACCAGGGCAAGACCGTGTGCGCGACCGGGGTCTCGGACGCCCATGACCGCAACGACGGGGTCGGGTATTCGAGAACCTACCTGCGCCTCGGGACGGACGACCCCTCCCAGGCCGACACCGACCTGATCCTGGACGCGCTCCTGGCCCAGAAGGCCGTCGTGTCGAACGGGCCGTTCATCCGCGTGGCGGTGGATGACCAGAACCCTCTGGGCCACACCGAACCCGTGAACCTGCTGGAGGATGGCACTCTCGTGGTGGACATCCAGGTCCTGGCGGCGTCCTGGATCGATGTGTCGCGGCTGGAGGTCTACGCGAATGGTCGCCCGGTGCGCCTTCAGGAGGTCGCGGGCATCCTGATCGAGATCGAGAACCCGAAGGCATCCGACCCCCTCTTCGCCCCCATCCCTCTGCCCAACACGACCCCCACCGCCGTCGAGCGCCTGCACACGCAGGTCCACCTGTTCCCCAAGCAGGACACCTGGTACGTGTTCGTGGTGAAGGGCGAGGGGGACCTGTCGCCGGTGGGCGACGGCTGGCCCTTCGCCTACACCAACCCCCTGTACGTGGAGGTCGGGGGCAGGGGGCGGGGGGGCGGGGCACGCCGATGATGGACGGCGGCGGGTGGACGCCGCCTACGCGGTAGGCGCGGGGACCCGGAGCGTTCGCGCGGCGCGGCGGATGCCGTCCACCAGGATCGCGACCACGCACGCCATCATCAGCAGCGTCATGCCCGCGTTCAGCCAGCCGTGGGCGTCCCCCCGGGGCAGGTAGTTCTGGAGGATGTTAAGGGTCCCCGCCGCGAGGGTCGTCGCGGCCATGAAGCCGCCCGGGACCGCGGTCACGAGCGCGTAGGCCCGCCGCTTCGCGGTGTTCAGCAGCCAGTTCGTGCCCACCGTGAAGGCGATCACCGCGAGCAACTGGTTCGCGACCCCGAACATCGGCCAGATGGATGACACATCATTATAATAAAGAAGATATCCCCACGCCAGACACAGGAGGGCGCTCGTCAGGAACACGGACGGCCACGAGGAAACGCGGCCCAGCGGCGCGTGGACTCGCCCCAGAACCTCCTGGAGCAGGTAGCGGCCCACGCGGGTCCCCGCGTCCACGGTCGTCAGGATGAAGAGGGCCTCGAACATGATCGCGAAGTGGTACCAGTAGGCCATCAGGGACGCCATGCCTGGGAGGCTCGCGAAGATGTGGGCCATCCCCACGGCCAGGGTCACGGCCCCGCCGGTGCGGCCCGCCAGGTCCTCGTTCACGAGGCGCGAAAATTTCTGTAGTTCCACGGGTTCGATGCCCAGGGCCGCCCAGCGCGCCGGATCCACATTGATGGCCAGGTAGTCGCCCGGAAGCAGAACCGTGGCCGCCACCAGGGCCATGACCGCGACGAACCCCTCGGTCAGCATGGCCCCGTACCCCACGAACAGGGCCTCCCGTTCGTTGGCGAGCATCTTGGGCGTGGTCCCGGACGAGATCAGCGAGTGCCACCCGGACACGGCCCCGCACGCGATCGTGATGCACACGAAGGGCCACACCGTCCCGGGGATGATGGGCCCCCCACCGTGAATGTGATCCGTGACGGCCGGCATGCGCAACTCCGGGGCCACCACGACAATCCCAAGCGCCAGGAGCATGATGGTCCCGATCTTCATGTAGGAACTCAGGTAGTCGCGCGGCGCCAGGAGGAGCCACACCGGCAGGATCGACGCGAGGAAGCCATAGACCGCGATGGCGACGGACAGTTCCTCGCGGCTGAAGGTGAACCAGGGCGCGGCGCGTGAGTGATGGACCCAGGCCCCCAGGACCACGGCACCCAGCACCAAGATCACGCCCACGACCGACGCCTCCCCCACCCTCCCCTTCCGCCAGACCTCCATGTGCAGGCCCACGACCATCGCGATTGGGATAGTCAGGAGAATGGTGAAGGTCCCCCACGCGCTCTCGGCCAGGGCGTTGACCACGACCAGGGCCAGACCGGCGAGGGCCGTCACGATGATGAAGAGGATCGCGAGCATCGCGACCCCTGCGGACACGGAGGAGACGTGTGTCCTGGCAATCTCGGCCAGGGAGCGCCCGTCCGAGCGGACGGAAGCCACCAGGATCACGAAGTCGTGGACCGCGCCCCCGAGCACCGCGCCCACGAGGATCCACAGGAGCCCCGGGAGGTACCCGAATTGGGCCGCGAGCACGGGACCGACCAGCGGTCCGGCCCCGGCGATGGCCGCGAAGTGGTGGCCGAACACGACCCACTTGTTCGTGGCGTGAAAGTTCTGGCGGTCCTCGAGGCGGACCGCGGGCGTGCGCCGCGAGGCGTCGAGCATCGCCACCCGGGCCGCCAGGAACGCCCCGTAATACCGGTACGCCAAAGCGAACACCACCGCGGCCAGCACCACGATCCCGAGGCCGTTCATCGCCACCCTCCCAGGAGCGAATGCTACTTCCCTGGCGAAGGGAGGATCAACGAAACGCGCAAGTAACGCAATGGTCGAGGGGCATCTGCGACGCGACTCCTGCGGGGGTCACGCATCCGGAGTCCGGAACCGGGGCTCCGGGGTCCGGCAGGGGCTCCGGACATGGACACGGTCACGGTCACCGCCACCGACACGGACACGGCCCGCGGTCACGGTCCTGCGGGAACGGCGCCCGCGCCTCCACGCGCGAGCAGGCGCTCGCGTCCCGGAGCCGCGAACGCGAAGCGTCGGCGAAGCCAAGTCCACTTCGCGGCTCCAGAACCCATGCTCCATCCCGTGGCAAGCCAGGGCTGCACTACGGCACCTGATCACCGGCCCAAGACGCCGAGGTCCGGTTCGCTGGAGACCGGAGTCCCCTGAGATGGGGTCTCGGGTCACCGACATCGCACACGCCAGCGAGGACCGTGACCCGCTCGACCGCGCGCATGGCCGTTCCTCCCGTGATGACCGCCTGGCACGCTCCTTGATTCTTTCTCCAGACGAGCGACCTGGAGGAGACCACAGCATGGACTGCTCGAGCGAGATCGTCCGCGTTCTTCCGACCATCCGGCGCCTCGTGGGCATGGTCCGTCGCGCCTATCCCATGGCCGACGAGGAGGAGTTGACGCAGGTGGGGTGCCTGGGACTGGTCGAGGCCGCATCCCGCTACGAGGCGGGACGCGGGAGCTCGCTGTCCACCTTTGGAGGCCGTCGCGCGGTCGGCGCCATGAAAGACCATGTCCGCGACCTCCTGACGGATCGCCGAAAGGTCCCGACCGTACCCATCGAGGAGAACGATGATTCGGGGAACCCTCGGCCCCTCGTCGCCCCGGACCATCGCTCCACGGAAAGCCGCGAGATGATTCTGCGATTTCGACGGTTCCTGCGCCAGGCCTGGCCCTCCCTACCGGACCCCCTCCGCGAGGTCATCCGCCTGCGTTATCTGGAAGGTGCCTCGGTGCGCGACGTGGCCCGGACCCTCGGCGTGAGCCTCGCCACGGTCGCCCGACGCGAACACGAGGGCCTGGACTGGCTGCGCGAGCGGTTCCGCGAATGCGGGTACGGGCGGAACCTCGACGACGAGTAGGTCCCTACAGACGTCCGCTCCGCGAAAGAGAACGCCACGACAAGGCTGCGTCTGCGCGCAGCAGTCCCAAGGCGCGCTGCGCGCGCGGGACCGTGACCGTGGTCCGTGACCGTGACCGTGTCCGTATCCCCCTCGGAGTCCCGGCCGCACCCCGGGCGCCGGACCCCCGATCCCGAGAACCGGTCCTCTGGCGGTCGCGCGCGGCCTCGCAAGTGGACACGGACGGACAACAGCGGTATCGTGAGTGGCGGCCTGTTACAAGGGAAGCCATGGACGCCGCCGACCCATCCCGATCGCCTCTGGACGACCTCGTTCCGCCCCTGCGCCCGGACCTCCGGCTCGAGGAGGGCGAGAAGGATGGCGAGAAGGCCCACTTCCTCGTGGACTCGAGGTTCGGCCGGCGCATCCGACTCGACCGCCGTGGACGCGACGTGGCGCGTCTGCTGGACCGCGCACAGCCGTTTCGGGACCTTCTGGACCGCATCGCGATGACCGGAACGGCCATGACGCCGGAGGCGCTGCGCCGCGTCCTGGACGCCCTCGCCGGACTGGGTCTGCTCGACGGGTCTGTCCCGCGGAGGGATGCCCCGGAGCGCGAGCGCGCGGACTCGGCGCCCTTCCTGATCCCCGACGACCTGCGCTTCACGTGCACCGGCTGCGGGTCGTGCTGCGTCGGAGTCAACGTGGGCCCGGTGGGGGAGGCCGTGGCCCGGGACATCCGCGACCGCCTGGCGGACCTCCAGCCCGAGGCACCTACGGGAAAGGCGCCCTTCTTCAGCATGGTCCCCGATGGGGAGGAGGACGAGATCCTCGTGTGCCAGAGCCGGAATGGGGCGTGTTTGTTCCTCGACCCGGACGGCCTGTGCCGCATCCATCGCCGCCTGGGCGCAGCGGCCAAGCCCTCGATCTGCCGTCTGTTTCCGTACCGCTTCGTCTGGACTCCGGACGGCGTGGTGGTCGGTCTTCAGATGGAGTGCCGGGACATCCTGCGGGCCTCGCTCGGGCAACCCGTCCGGGAACAGGAGGCCGACCTGCGCGAGATCCTGGCCCTGATCCCGAAGATCCCGGAAGCGCGCCCGCACCTGTCCCTCGACGGCGAAACAACGTTCTCGTACAGGGATTACCTGGGGCTCGAAGCAGAGGTCCTTTCCGCCGTCGGCGAGGCCGCGGGACGGGGTGCCTGGGCGATGCTCGTCGCCGCGAATCACGTCCTCATGGCGCGATGCCGGAGGGACGGGGACGCACGCCCGGACGGGAGCGACCTGCGGGTCGAGTTTTACTCGCTGTTGCGCGATGTCGGGGATGCCCTCACGAGGCTCAAGGGTCGCTACTACGAGGAAGGTACCCACATCCGCTTCCACACCGGGAACCTCGACATCGCCGTCGAGGCGCTGCGGGACGCTCCACTGTTCGCGCGCACCATCCTGTCGGACGAGGCCGGTGAGTCAGGGCGCTTCGCGGGCCTGGTGATCTCGAACTTCTGGCGGTCGCGCGAGGAGGCGTTCGGCCCCCCGGACCTGACAACGGCCGCCGCCGAACTCGCATTCGCGTGGTTTCTGACCCGCGCGGTGGCCGTGTCCCGCGTTCGCCAAGTCCACCGTCTCGCCCCGGAACCGCGCGACCTCGTGGACGCCTGGGTCTCGACCCACATGCTCCTGCGCAACCACCGGGTCCGCGACTCCCTGCACGCGTTTCGCGACCGCATGCGGCGGATGTTCTTCTTGCGCCTGGAGGAGGTCATCGAGGGCCGAGCGACCCTGGAACAGGCGAATCCCCAGACGGATTTCCACCTCTTCTGAGGGCGGGGTCTACGGGTCGGGCCGGACCAGGACCACGGTGATGTTGTCGTGGCCGCCCGCCTCCTCCGCGGCCTCGACCAGGCGATGACCTCGCTCCTCGAGCGGGCCGGGACCGTCCAGGACCTGGAGGATCGCCTCGTCCTCGAGCATGTCGGTGAGCCCGTCCGAGCACAGCAGGTAGAGGTCCCCCGGCCGGACCCTCCGCTTGAAGAAGTCGATCGCCGCCCTGTCGGAGAGGCCGATGGCCTTCAGGATGACGTTGCGATACGGGAACGACCTCGCCTCGGACGGTCGGATGATATCCAGTCGCAAATATTCGTTCAGCAGTGAATGGTCCACCGACAACTGTCGCAGGCGACCATCCCGCAGCCGATAGAGCCGGCTGTCCCCGGAATAGACCACGAAGAGGGTCGAGCCGTGAAAATAGGCGGCGACCAGCGTGGTGCCCATGCCGGCCATTTCTTCGCTTTGCGACGCCATGTCCAGGATCAGGCGGTTCGCGAACTCGACCGCGGCCAGGAGGTCGGCCTCGCCCCGCGAGCGCAGCCCGAACACGTCGCGCACGCGTTGGATCAGCGGGTTCATCGCCTCGTCGCCCAGGCGCCCCGTGAACCAGTCCCTCAAGGCCCCGACGCACACGTTCGCCGCCACGTCGCCCCGCTGGTGTCCCCCCATCCCGTCGGCGACCGCGTACAGCCCCTGCTCCGGCAGCACGAGGTAGGCGTCCTCGTTGCGGCGGCGCACGCGCCCGACCACCGATTCCGCGTAGGTTTCCGGCTGCCGGCCCATTTCACGCCTCAAGAAGCGTGGGCGTGGGCGTAGGCGTGGGCGACCCCGCAAACGCCTCGAAACGCCCTCCCCTCGTCCGCTTCATCCATCCGGGTGCACGCCCATGGCCCCCCGCCCGGCGCCCTCACGGTCCTTGGTCCGCCTTCGCGGGGGGCGCCGGGAGAATCGGGGGTCGCTCCTTGGCCTGCTGGGACCGCTGGAGCTCGATTTCCGCGAACAGCATCTCGGGGGCAACCGTCGAGACCGGGACCGACCCGGACTCCGCCCCGCAATAGCCGTTGAACACGCCGTACCGGTTCGAGGTCGCCACGATCTTGTTGATGGACGACAGGGGGGTCCCCACGATCTCGACGCCCCGGACCAGCGTCACCTCGCCCGTCTCCGCGTCCACCCGATAGGCCACGCGCGGGACGCCCTTGAACGCCTGGTAGCCGTAAGTGCTCGTGTTGGTGGAACCGCCCGCGATGGTCTCGATGATCAGGCCGTAGGGCTTGCCCTGCCTGCGCACCTCCTCGAGCAGCATTTCGCGCAGCCTCGCCGGGGACACCGGCGCTGTCCCCTGGACGACGAGGGTGGCCATCCGCCCCACGGGTCGCTGGAATCCATCCGACCGCCCGTGCCCGTTCGAGTGGTCGAAGCCCTCGACCGGGCGACGCGACAGCAAGAACCCTCGCAACACGCCGCCCTCGACCAGGACCGCCCGCGCCGCGCGCACGCCCTCGTCGTCCACGCGGTAGTGCCCGTTGAGCGGCGTCCCGTCCCACGCTGGCATCGTAGGGTCGTCGCTCACCGCGATGAAGTCCGGAAGGATCTTCTGCCCGAGGTGCCCCTTGAACGTGCGCCCCTCTTCCTCGTCCTCCTGCCGCTGCCCCTCCAGGCGATGGCCGACGGTCTCGTGGAAGAAGACCCCGGTCGCCTCGGGCGACATCAGGACCGGCACGGTGGCCGGGTCCAGTACGGGGGCGTTCCGCATCCGGCACAGTCGCTCGGCCATGGCCCGCACCTCGGCCTCGAGCCGCTCCGCCGAGGGCAGGTCCGCCGGGGCCCGCCCATAGTGATAGACCGCGTCCTCGAGCAGCTGCCCGTCGTCCGCCCGCACCAGTGCCGAGGCCAGGACCATCACGTAGTCGTCCACGGTCCGGACCACGGTCCCCTCCGTCGTCACCAGGTACCGGACCAGGCGCGTCGCCTGCACCTCGACCGACGAATCGAAGACCTCCGGATACTCGAGAAAGGCCTTCGACACTCGCCGGACCGTTCCCTCCCACGACTTCTGGTCGAACGAGAAGGACCTGACCTCCTCCATGAGGTGCACCGCCTCCTCGTGAGTCATGCTCCCCGTTGTGCGCGCCCTGGGCTCGTTGACGAGCTTCCCGCGAACCTTCAAATAGGACACCAGGGCCGCCTTGTATCGCACGTCGGTCAGGAGCCACAGCACCCGGCGCAACGCTTCGTCGGACTTTTCGATGGGACCGAGGTTGTTCGGGACGTACTTCTGCGAAGAATCGAAGAGGGCGTCCTCGTCCTGCGACGAATCGAGCGAGTAGTCCCCGACACGGACCTCGACGTTCACGAAGCGGTTCCGGGAGCGTTGGCTCTGGAACACGGCCCCGGCCTTCCCGCTGACGTACGTCCTGTCGAGGTCCCGCACCGAATACGCGATGAAGTAGGGCGCGTCGTACCCCTCCAGGCGCAATCGCTGCCGGTTGCGCTCGAGTTCCTGTGTCATGGCGCGCAGGACCCAGTCGTCCGGCGTCGCTCCTGCGCCGGTGGGCACCAGGGCCGTGACCAGGATGAGCCCTGCGATCCGGACCGCACGCTTCGCCCGGATCATCTCGTTTTCCCCTCGCTCCCCACGAGCAAGGCGATGGCGTCCTCGTCCGCCGGGGGAAACTCGTACGACGCGAGGTCCGGAAGCGGGACCCACGCGACGGCCGCGCAGTTCAGGGGCCGAGGTTCCCCCTGGACCAGGGTGCAGCGGTAGGCGCGAAAATCCACCGAAAAGTCCCGATAGCAGTGGACCTTTCGCTCGAGCAAGGCCCCCACGGCCACCTCGACGCCGAGCTCCTCTATCATCTCGCGCCGCAGGGCCGTGGCGTCGTCCTCTCCAGGCTCGACCTTGCCCCCCGGGAACTCCCACAGGAGCGGGAAGACCGCGTGCGGGTTCCTCTGCGCAATCAGGTATTTCCCGTCCCGCTCCACGACGGCGGCCACGACCTGGATCGCGGCCCGTGATGACGCGGTCCGGACGTCCGGGCCCGCCATCACTTCGCCTGCTTCAGCGAGGACTCGCACGCCTCCTTGGACATCCCCGCGTTCACGCGGTCCGTGAACGTCTGGCAGAGGTTCTTGTCCTGCTTCTCCTCGCAGTAGTACTTGACCAGTTTCTCGCAGGGATTGCCGCCCCCGCACGCGGAGGCGCCCAGTGCCAACCCCGCCAACAGAGCCATCACCGCACGCTTCATCGTCTGAACCTCCTTTCAAGACCCACCCGCCCGATAGCCCAGGCCCCCAGGCCCCTGCATGTCCACGATCCGGATGGCCGTCTGCCCCTTCTCGACGGTCAGCGTGACCTCCCGGCTCGTGGTCCGATTCTTGAGCACGAACGTCTGCCGCCCCACCGGGACCTCGAACCTCGACAGCGGGGTCGTGCCGATCTTGCGCCCCCGGTAGTACACGTCCGCCCAGGGTCGTGCGTTGATCGACACAAACCCCGTCTCGGATGCCGCCGGCGGAGATTCCGTTCCCTTCTTCCGTGTCAGTTCGATCGCGATGCGCTGTCTCGCCCGCTCGATGCGGACCCGTTTGCGGAACGGGACATGACCCGGTGCGGTCGCCTCGACCTCGACCTCGTCACCCACCCGGTGCGGTCCCACCATCACGACCCGCCCGCCCGCCAGCCCGACCGGGCGACCGTTGATGCTCACGCTCGCCTGCCTCGGGCGCACGACGACTTCGATCTCGGCGACCGGCGCCGAAGGCGGAGGTCCCGCCTCGGCGGGGCCGAGGTTGCCCCCCGGGTCCGGCGTACCCCCCGCAACGACCGTAGGCCCGGTGTCCGGCGCGACGCCGGGCCCCGCGTCCCGGGTCGCGGCCTGCGGAAAACCCGCGTCTTCGCGGAAACCCGGCGTCACCGGGGCGGATTCTCCCCCCGTCAGGGCCAGATAGGCCCCTCCGCCCACGACCGCCACGCCGAGCAACCCCAGAAACGCCCAGGTCGCAGTTCGCGAGGAACCGACCGTCTTGACGCGCGAACCGGTCCCCACGCGCATCCGCCCCGTGGCTCCGACCTCCGGTTCGGGCCCCGCAACCCCTCGCACCCCCGTGATGGCGGCCTCGACCTCCCGGGCGGACAGGGCCACGGTCGGCGGGGGCTCTTCGGGAGCGGGGGCCGAGGCCGCACCACCCGCTGCCTGCGGCGCCTCCTCGACCTGCGGGGCCGTCCGCTCGCCCCGGGATAGCATCTCCTCGAGTTCCTTCTTCAGCATCCCGACCGGGACCGTCGTGGGAGGCTGTTTCGCCGACATGTCCACCGCGAGGGTCGCGGCGTCCGGACTGACCTTCGGGGCGGACCCTTCACTGTCCGGAAGCATCACGGTCCTGGGTGGTTCCGCGACCTGCGGCGCCAAGTCCCGTCCGCGGGGCGTTGGGTCCTTCGCGTATTCCGGGATCTCGTCCAGCGCGTCCGCGAACAGGTCCCGCATGTAGGAGCCCACATCCACGTCGTCCCGTCCGGACGCATGTTTGAACACAAAGTTCTGGAGGTCCTTCTCGAGGGCCGCCATGTCCGCGTAGCGCTGGTCGAGTTCCCTGCGCAACCCCTTGAGCACGATCGCGTCCAGGTCGCGGACGACCTCCGGGCGGAACAGGGACGGCGGCGGGATGTTCTGGTTCAGGACGTTGTTGAGGATTTCGAAGTCCGTGTCCCCGTCGAACAGGCGGCGGTACGTCAGCATCTCCCAGAGCACCGCGCACAGGGCGAAGATGTCGGACCGGGCATCGAGCGGTTTCCCCTTGGCCTGCTCCGGCGACATGTAGGCGCACTTCCCCTTCACCGTCCCTGCCCGGGTCTTGGTGGAGCGCGCCGCGGCCTTCGCGATGCCGAAGTCGGTCAGTTTCACGTCGCCCACGAACGAGATCAAGATGTTGTGGGGGCTCACGTCGCGGTGGATGATGTGGAGAGGCTCGCCGGTCTCGCTGCGGCGCGTGTGGGCGTAATGCAACCCCGACGCGATCAGGGAGGCCACGTGCGCGGCCAGGAGGGGGGACATCCTCTGACCCGCCTTGCGGCCGCGGTCCAAGACCTTGCGCAGGTCCCGGCCCTCCACGTACTCCATGGCGATGTAGTACGCGTCGTCCACCTTGTCGAAGTCAATGATCTGGATGATGTTCGCGTGATGAAGGGCCGCGGCGATCCGCGCCTCGTCAATGAACATGCTGACGAAGGCGTCGTCCTCGGTGTACGACGGGAGGATCCGCTTGATAACCACGGTTCTCTGGAAGCCCTCGGCCCCCACGGCCTTGGCCAGGAAGACCTCGGCCATCCCACCCACGGCCAGTTTGCGAAGCAGGACGTACTTGCCGAAGCGCTGGGGGAACGCGGTCGCCATCCCCTCTCCCGGCGAAACCGAACGAGATTATAGCACCATCGGGCAAGAATCCGTTCGAGACGCAATCCGCGCGGACCCCGGGCTGGGCGGAGGGGATTCGGGAACTTCCGGGTCCAGGGTCCGGGGTCCGGCGGGGACTCCGTGGCGATCACGCACAGGGCCACGGTTCCGGAATCGCGCGCGCAGCGTGCCATGGAGTGCGGCGTTCCAACGCCGCCTTGGGACCTCTGAACACGCGAGCGCGAGGTGGCACGGCGCTTTGTCGTCTCGTTTGAAGAACGCGGCCACTTGCCACCACTGG
>JBBIPO010000092.1:5711-14117 GCA_037442805.1 Deltaproteobacteria bacterium | reverse complement strand
GGCCGCCGCCGGCACGCGGGGTGGGGCCCCCGGGGGCCCCGGGGGGGGCGGGCCCGGGGGGGCGGGGCGCCCCGGGGGGGGGGGGGGGGGGCGGCGGCGCCGCGGGCGGCGTCGAGACCGTGGGCTGTTCGTGGCAGGCTTCCCTGTATTCCGACGTCGGCGGCAGCGGCGGAGGCGGAGGCTCCGGCGGATGCGGGGCGACCGGGGGACAGGGAGGCCGTTCCGCGGGCGGGTCCTTCGCGATCTTCATGGTGTTCACGGCGGCGCCCGGGTCCTTGCCGGTCCTCGCGGACCTCGTGATCGTGCCGGGTCGCGGCGGGGACGGGGGCAACGGGGGCAACGGCGGCGTGGGCGGCAAGGGAGGCGCCGGCGCCCCAGGCGGTCCCGACGCACAGGGGCCGACCGCGACCTTCTGCACGTCGGGAGGCGGTCACGGAGGCCACGGAGGCTCCGGCGGCCACGGAGGCGGCGGGGGCGGAGGCTGCGGCGGTCCCGCGTACGGGTTGTTCGTGCACGGGGCCCCGGCCGGGTTGCTCGACGCCTACAAGATGGCGTCCCTGACCTTCAACGGCATCGGCCAGGGAGGTCACGGAGGTCTGGGCGGCGCGTCCCTCGGAAACCCCGGCTTGCCCGGTCAGGACGGACCCGCAGCGGCAATGAATTTCTGAACCGTAGCGGTCACAACTGATAGATTTTCAGATTGTCGAACTCGACCGGCGCGTTCCAGTCGTTGAAGCCGAAGTAACGTCCCCTCAATGGGTCCTCGTCGTGGTACTCGAGGACGAGCGCCCCGTCCAGGTACCAACGCAGGGTGTCCGACACGCGCACCAGCGTGAAGCGGTGCAGGCGGCCCTTCTCGGCGCGCGCTGGGGACTCCAGGCGGTCCTCGCCGTGCTCGTCGAGCCGCGCGATGACGCTGACCGTGTTGTGCCACCCGCCGAGGATGACGATGTACCCCGCCTGATGCCGAGGCTCCGACGCGAAGACCTCGCACTTCAAGTCCCCCTCGTCGCTCGTCGCGCGGGCATCGAACTCGATGCGCACGCGCTCCGGCAACGCGAAGTCGAGCCACACCCCCTCGTTCCGGTCGCCCTGGACCGTCAGGCGTCCATCGCGGATCCGCCAGCGCCCCGACCGGTTCTGCCACCGCTCGCCCAGGGCCTCCCGCTCGAAGTCGTCTTCGAAGACCAGCACCCCGCCGGTCAGGCCCTCGCGCGCCGAGGCTGTCCGGTGCTTGCGCGAGGACTTGCAGGCCGCGACCCCCCCAACGAGGACCAGGACCAGGCCGACCGCGAATCCCTTCACGGACGCTCCTCCTGCATCAGGTCGGACGAGATCACGACCGGCGGGGACAGACCCTCGTTCGCGTAGTGGGCCCTCAAGATCGCGAGCTCGTCGTTCGTGTCGCGCAGTCGGTGACCCAGGACCCGCACCAGGTTCGCAAGGAGCCGGGACGCGAGGATCGGCGACCGTCGGATCACCGAATCAAAGGTGGCGCGCGACAGGAACAGGACCTCGGACCTCCGGGTAGCCACGCCGGTGACCAGACGGGGGTGCTTCTCGAGGAGGCTCATTTCGCCCAGTTCCCGGCCCGGTCCGAACGCAGCCACTCGCTCGCCACCGCGCCGGACCTCGACCTCGCCCTCCAGGACCGCGTAGAGGCCGTCGGCGGCCTCGCCCTCCCGGAAGAGGACCTCGCCGTCGTCGAGGAGGCGCGGCTCGCAGAGGGACGCAAGCCGCAGCCGGTCCGCGAGCGAAAGCGTCGCGAAGATCGGGAGGGACGCGAGGATGGCACCCCGCGCGCGCAGGCGGGCCTCGTCCCCCGGCACCCGCAAGACGTCCACGAGGATCGCGGTGATGTTGTCGTTCCCGCCGCTGTTGTTCGCAAGGTCCACCAGATGATGCACCCCCGCCCGGACCTGATCGCTCGGGTCGGACCTCGCGTCGGCTGGGCCGGCCACGCGGGCGAGCATCCCCTCGTCCGCGTAGGAGTGAAGCCCGTCCGTGCACAGGAGCAGCCGGTCCCGCGGCCACAGGTCGAAGTCCACGACGTCCGCCGCCGCCGACCCGCGAATCCCGAGGGCCCGCGTGACCACGTTCCGGTACGGGAAGGATGCCGCCGCCGAGCGGGACAGCCGCCCCTGACGCATCAACTCGAAGAAGAGGGAATGGTCCTCGGTCAGGAGCTCCGCGCCTCCGTCGCGCAGGAGGTAGGCCCGCGAATCGCCCACATGGGCCACGAAGGCCCTCCCCCCGAGCAGGATCGCGAGGACCACCGTGGTTGCCATCCCCTGCCGGTCCGGGTGGACCTCGGCGTCCAGGACGATCCGCTCGCTGGCCGTGCGGATGGCGTCGTGCAGGACCCGGATCACCTCCCGCCGGCGCACGGGCAGGGGGTCCGCGTCGTAGCCCCGCAGGATGGGTTCCCGGGCGCGGATGTAATCTTCGATCTCGACGCACGCGCGCCGAGAGGCCTCGTCGCCGCCCTGGTGCCCGCCCATCCCGTCCGCGACGATGAAGAGGTTCAGTTCCGGGACGACGGCCAGATTGTCCTCGTTCCTCGAGCGGACGCGACCTACGTCGGTGCGGCTCGCGTAGGTCACAAGGACCGACATCGGCCGCGACCGCCGGTGGGAGGGTGCTTCGGGGATCGCTTCGGACGACGGCGCTCCGGGGGTTGAACCTCGCATCGAGTCCTCAGAACGACAGGGTCCCCTGGACGTAGAACCAGTGCGCCAGGTCGGTGCCCAGGGCCACGGTCCGGCCGTCCTCGCGCGCGACCACGGCCTTGCCCGTCACCTTCCCCGGCTTGAAGAAGGAGTAGCCGAGTTCGAGGGTGAGGGGGTCGAGGGCCCGCCAGCGCGCCACGAAGTCGAGTTCCTGGCCCAGGAACCGCCCCTGGTCCGCCGGAAAGGCGGCCGTTCCCCCCAGGGTGTTCGCCAGGACGCCGCCGTTCGAGGACAGGAAGAACAGATGGTAGTCAAGGCGGAGGGAGAGGCCCTCGAGCGGCGTGACCCGGAACGTCGGTCCCGCGTCCAGGTTCCCGGTCCACTGGAAGAGGTCCATGTAGCCGAGCATCGCGTGCCCGGTGGGGAACAGGACGCGATAGGCGACGTTGCGCCCATCGGTGGGATCGGCGTCCCCGGAGGCGCTGTAGAAGAAGAGCCCCACCGTCGGGGACGTGGGCACGGCCACCTGGTAGAGGGCCTGGGCGAAGTAGGCGGTCGCGAAGTGGTCGTTCGTCCCGAGCCTCGCCTGTCCCGCCTGTCGTGACCGGCCGAACTGGACCGCGGCCTCGGCCTCGACGGTCAGGCCCGTGACCGGCCGCGCCACGACCCGCGCCCCGACCGTCCCGATCTTCTCGACCGCGGACGGAAGGTCGTTGTACAGGAAGAACCCGTACGCCTCGAGGTCCAGGAACGAGAAGTAGTCCGACCGGGCGTACAGCCCGAAGAAGTCCGTGTTGGCCCCTCCCTTGCGGCCCTGGTCCTTCACGATGGTGGCGAAGGCATCCACCTGCACCCACTTCGGACGGTGGTAGAAGACGCGGGCGCCATCGAAGGCCCGGCCGACGTTGCTCCAGCCGAGGGGGCCGACCTGGCGCTCCGCGCCGTACGCGAGTTCCATGCGCCCCGCCTGGAAGCCAAGACCCGGCGTGAGAATGTCGCTGACCTCGACGTAGCCCTCGTGAAGGTCGAGGTTTTCTTCATTGGAGGTGGTGCTCGCCTCCTCGCCCCACATGCGCGAGTCCTGGATCACGGCCACCGCCCGGACGTTCTTCAGGGGCTTGAGCACGGCCCCGAGCCGCAGTCGTTGCAGATAGAACAGGTCGTCGTCCCCCGCGCCGCCGCGCAGGTCCGTCTTGTTGTCCGACGCCTCGGGCCGGATGCGCAGCTCGAAGCGAGGCTGAAACCACGGCTGGTCCGCCTGGCCGTCCTCGGTCTTGACGCGGCGCGAGAACTCGGCCTCGCGCGCCTTCAGGGCCTCGAGTTCCGCCCGGACGGCGGCAACTTCCTCGCGGACCCTGGCCACCTCCTCGACCGGTCCCTTCATCCGGTCGAGTTGTTTTTCGAGGTCCGCGATGCGTTCCTCGAGGTCCTTGATCTGGCGGGTGTGGGCGGTCGTGAGGGTGTTCAGGGTGTCCTGGTCCTCGAGCAAGGTCTCGATCACCGCGGCGTCCGCGGAGGCCCGACGCTTCGCCCGCTGGGCCAGGGCCGCGTCGGCCATCAGGAGGCACCCGACTGCCGCCAGGACGTACGATTTCTTCATGGCGCTTCCCTCCCTGGTCCGGACCATCCGTTCCGCCGAACGACCGTTCCCACCTTACCAGGCACCCCGGACGATGTCCAGCGTCACATCCCGATCTCTTCCTCGACCGTGACGTACGTGTTCGAGAGGACGAAATCGAGGAACTCCGTCCCGTCGAAGTCCGCGTAGTACGTGGCCGCGGGGTCCATCAACCAGTCGTCCGCGTCCACGTCCGCGTCCCGGACCTCGATGCCGAACTGGTCCGTGTCCATGGTCCGGATCCCGTAGAAATAGGTCCGCCCCATCTCGGTGGGCAGGTCGAGGATGGTATTGGCCGGCACGTCGGCCTTCTGCCACGAGTTCTGGTAGCCGCCGCCGTACGGGGATGCGCCGGGCTGGTGCAGGACGGGATGCCAGGCGCCGCTCCCGTCGCGCAGCAGCAGGACGATGTAGATGTCCGACCCCTTGCCCCACGGAAGCGACGAGTCCGCATCGGTCAGGACTTCGAGGTCGTGCAAGGTCACTTTGTAAACATATGGGTTGTATTCATACTGGTACGAGAACGTCCCCCACCCCTGCGCGAAGAGGCGCCGGACGTGGTCCGCGGGATTGAACAGAAGTTCGCCGCGCATCGTGACCAGGTTCACGTCCGCGGCCCGCCAGGGCGCGACCGCCGAGGCACCGCAGTGGTCGTCGCACGCGAACAGGCCAAACGCGCGGAACGGCTTGCCCGCGGTCGAGACCTCGAAGCGGCGGGACCACAGCGTGTCGCGCAGGGGCTCGAGGGCGTAGCCCGTGGCCTTGGCCCCCGTGAAGTCCGTGGGCTTCGATGCCTTGAATCCCAGGAAGTAGGAGACCCCGTCCCCGCCCGGGAAGCCCGCCGTGTCCCAGTTCTTCCCGGCGGCCGAGACCGCGTGCGTCTCGCTATCCACGTACACAATGGGGTGGTGGCCCGAGCCGTCCCACTTGACCTGCCCGTCCATGACCTCGATGCCGCCAGTCAGGGCGACCCCCGCGAACTGGTACTGCCGGAAGGTGCCCTCTGAGGTCGTTTCCATCAAGAGGGGCTTGCCGTAGGTGGTCCCGTCGCGCTCGACGACGAGGAGCACGCTCTGCATGGCGTTCTCGACCTTGATTTCGGGACTGCCGAGCCCCGCCCACGACACGGCCCACCGCACCGGGAAGTACAGGTGATACCCGAGGTACCAGTGGGTCTGGGTCTTCACGAACGAGTAATAGACCGCGGCGGGTTTGTCGTACTGGTCCACGTGCGCGTCGTTGTTGGTTCCGACCCAGTCCCCGTCGAAATCGAAGCGCGTGAACAGGTCCCACAGTTTCCCGGCGTCCAGGGCCTTGGTGTGGACATCCACGTAAAACCTCGGGGCCCACCACTCCCAGACCTTCGCGTAGCGACACTGACCCACCGACAGGTCGCACACCTGGCCGCTCGGGCAGGCAGCGTCGGACTGGCATTGCGTCGTGCAGGCCAGGTCCTTGCCATCGCAATCCTCATCCACCCCGTTTCCGCACAGTTCCTTCGCCCCCGGGAAGATCATCTTGTCCTGGTCGTTGCAATCCGGGCCCAGGCAGTCCTCGCCCTGGCCGTAGCCGTCGCCGTCGGCGTCCGTGCAGTCGAGCACGCAGGCCTTGTCTTCGCCGTCGCAGTCTTCGTCGTGGCCGTTGCCGCAGACCTCGGGGGCGCCCGGGTGGACGGCCGGATCCCCGTCGTCGCAGTCCGGACCCTTGCACGCTGTTCCGAGCCCGTACCCGTCGCCGTCCTTGTCGGTGCAGTAGGCGCAGGGGAGGTCCTGCCCGTCGCAGTCCTCGTCCACGCCGTTTCCGCAGGTCTCGGCCGCGCCCGGATAGACCTGGTCCTTCGAGTCGTCGCAATCCGGACCCTTGCAGGCCGCGCCGCTGCCGTAGCCGTCCCCGTCCGCGTCCGTGCAGGTCGCCGGGCACTCGTTGTCCTGGCCATCGCAGTCCTCGTCCACGCCGTTTCCGCACAGGTCCGCCGCCCCCGGGTAAATATTCTTGTTATAATCGTTGCAATCAGGTCCCTTGCAGCCCGGGCCGTCCCCGTAGCCGTCCCCGTCGCGATCCGTGCAGTACTGCGAGCACGGCGCATCCCCGCCCGCGCAGTCGTCGTCCACGCCGTTGCCGCAGACCTCGGTCGCCCCCGGATGGGCCTGGGCGTTCGCGTCGTCGCAGTCCGCGCCCTTGCACCCCGGTCCCTCCCCGTAGCCGTCACCGTCGTGGTCCGTGCATTCGGTCGCGCATTGCGAGTCGTCTCCGTCGCAGTTCTCGTCCCTGGCGTTCCCGCAGACCTCGGCCGCGCCCGGGTGAATGGCCGCGTCATGGTCGTCGCAGTCCACGGCCGCGGGGGCACAGGACGGGCCCTGAACGAAGAAGCCATCGCCGTCCGCGTCCACGCAGGCCGCGCCATCCGCACCGTCGCAGTCCTCGTCCTTGCCGTTTCCCGGCTGGTCGGTAGCCCCGGGGTGGATGGTCGGGTCCGAGTCATCGCAGTCGTAGGCGGCCTGCGTGCAGCCCGCGGCCTGCGCGTAGTATCCGTCGCCATCCTGGTCCAGACACCCGGCCGTGGTGCCACCTCCGCCGCCGCAGGCGGTCACCGTGAGGGCAAGGCCGACCAGACAGGCAATTCCATCGTGGACACTGCTAGACACGGACTTTCCTCCCGTGTTCGTCAACCAGATCCAAGCGCCAGGGCAGTCCAGCCGGACCGCGCCGGGCGTTTCCCGGGCCGCAACCGGTTATGTAACCTACGGAGACATCTGGGTTTTCTGCTTCTCGTATCCGGGATGGAACGATCGGGGCCCTTCTTTCGATAGATCGGGTGGTAGGCCGGAGCGTCCGGACCGGGCCATGGACCGGATCCGGGCGCCACCGTCGGGGGGAGGAGGGCGCGTCGGCCGCAAGGCCCGGGCGCGGCGGGAGTGGTCTGCCGGATGGCCGGGAACGGTTGCGGGGTCCCACGGGGGGCCGGGGGGGAGGGTTACCGGCAATGCGACCTTTTCGAACCATTGCAAAGCAAAGCATCTATCAACGAATCATATCACTACACACCACCTAACTTCCCCTTCTCCACCCACGGCGGGAGCGGCAAGGCCAGCGCGATGGACACGAGCCGCAGGACCTCCGCCTCGTCCACCGTGACCTGCCGGTCCGCGAGCGCGCAATGGGCCACTGCCTCGATGACCCGCCTCCGCACCGCGAGGCTCGCCAGCACCAGGTGGTCCAGGGCCTCGCCCACGCGCTCCAGGGCCCCGAGGCTCCCGCTCTGGAACTCCCGCACCATCTCGCCTGCCGGCCCTCCCGCGAGCGCCTCGATCCCGACCTGGAACGCCCGGAGGGCCGCGGCGTCATCCCCGGGATTCCCGGCCCGGGCCACCGCCGCGATCACCTGCCCCGCCTGCCACGCCACCTTCTCGACGCTCCGATAGACCGAACGCACCGGCCCCCGCCTCTTGTGCAGACGCCTGGTCAACAACCAGTGAATCCCGAACTCGAACAGGGTGACCCGGTGGTCCGCGCGGATGAGCGCCTCCACCGTCCCCAGGAAACCCTCCTGACGCTCCCTCGGCCATTGGCCGAGGGCCGGCGCCGCCAGCTCCACCAGCGGAAGGGCGAAGGGACGCCCCCGGTCCCCGACCTCGGCGGCGATGGCCTCGACCTCCCGAGCGTCCTCGCCACGCTCCATCAGCAGGCCCCTCTGTTCCGCCCGCACGCTCCCCTCGGTATCCAGCAACAACGCGAACACGACCCGGGCCGCGCCCTCCGGCGTCTGGAGCGCGCGGCTCAGCGGCACCGACAGGGTCCCGATGAGGTCCGCCGCGAACGCGACCATCAGGGGGTCGAGGGTCCCCACCCGGGCCGCGACCTCCCCGGGCTCGACCCGCAGGCTCCTGGCCCCGCCTCCCCCGGCGAATCCCGCCACGCCCGCCACCGGTTGCGCCTCCGCCGGCCCCTCCCCGCGCGCCGCCTCCGCCCGCGCGCCCGCGAGCAGCGCCGGGTCAATGCGCCGGACACGCTCCTCGATCGGGGGATGCGTGGCCAGCAATCCGAACATCGAAGACACCCCCTCCCCGAAGAAGAGGTGCGCCGCCGCCGACGCCCGTGGCGGCTGGAGGGTGGCCCCCC
>JBBIPO010000092.1:0-5687 GCA_037442805.1 Deltaproteobacteria bacterium | reverse complement strand
ACAGGGCCCCCCCGATCCCGGCGGGGTTCCGCGTGAACTGGACCGCCGAGGCGTCCGCCAGGAACTCGCGCTGGCGGCTGACCGCGGCCTGGATCAGTCGCCCCACGAACACCCCGATGTACCCGATCAGTATCAAGGACAACCCCAGCAGGATGACCGCCGGCACGCCCTTGTTCCGCCGGGACGACGAGGTCCTCGCCGAATACAGGATGAACCGCCCCACGACCGCGATGGCGAGGATCCCGAACAGGACGCCGATCAGTCGCAGATTCAGCCGCATGTCTCCGTTCAGAATGTGACTGAATTCATGCGCGATCACCCCTTGCAGTTCATCTCGATTCAGCGTCTCCAGCGCGCCCCGCGTGACGGCCACGGCCGCGTTCTCGACCGAATACCCGGCCGCGAAGGCGTTGATCCCGACCTCCTGGTCCAGAACGTACACCTCGGGCACCGGGATGCCCGACGCGATGGACATTTCATCCACAATATTCAGAAGACGCTGCTCGGCCAGGTCGCGCGTGTCGCGCGACACCGGACGCCCCCCGAGCATCCGCGCCACGGCCCCGCCGCCCTCACGCAGGGACAGGATCCGGAACAGGCTCGCGAGCCCGATGAACCCCACGGTCCCGACCATCACCCAAAAGAACAACTCCGGGTCCCATGGGATCCCGGCCACCTCGCCCGCGTCCCTCCGGCCCGTCGGCCCAAGTACGAACGCGACCAGCGCATAGATCGCGACCCCGATCCCGCCCACCGCGAGCGCGAACAGCAGGACCAGCCAGGTGGTCCTCTTGCGCGCGCGCTCCTGGTTCTCGAAGAAGTTCGCCGGCATCAGAACTGCACCTTGGGCGCCTTGCGCTCCTCGGCGGACTCGGTCGCCTGGAGCAGCTCGGCTGGACCGAAGCCGAACATCCCCGCGACCAAGTTCGCCGGGAACTTCTCGCGCGCGATGTTGTACGCCATGACGGCGTCGTTGAACGCCTGCCGCGCGAACGCGACCTTGTTCTCGGTGGAGGTCAATTCCTCCATCAGGCTCAGCATGGTCTGATTGGCCTTCAGGTCCGGGTAGTTCTCGACCACCGCGAGCAGCCGCCCCAACGCCCCGGTCAGCATCCCCTCGGCCTGGGCCAGGCCCGCCATGGCCTCGGGGTTGCCGGGGTTCGCGGCGGCGGCCTTCGCCGCGCTCATCGCCTCGTACCGGGCCTTGGACACCGCCTCGAGTGTCTCGCGCTCGTACTTGATATAGCCCTTCGCCGTCTCGACCAGGTTGGGGATCAGGTCGTAGCGTCGCTTCAACTGAACGTCAATCTGCGCAAACGCATTCTTGTATTGGTTGCGGTACGTGACCAGCCGGTTGTAAATCCCGACAAGCGCGAACACGAGGACGACCAGGACCCCAACAACGACCATCAGCGCAATCATGAAACCTCCTTTGCCCCGGCCGCCGAGCGAACCGGAAGCGCCTTCGACACGACGCGGGGTTCTAACCCATCCGTCCGTTGCCGTCAAATTGCATGTCTATCATTGATCGAACCTCCGCGCAGCACTAGAATTTCTTTGCAGGGGATTGCCGATGGAATCCGGGGCATTCCAGCTCGACGACGCGAGGACCCGCGCGGTCAGGAACCAGGCGGGCGAGTTCACCCTGAACCTCGTCAAGGCCCTCCTCCAGACTGGCTGGTACTCCCCGGAACACTCCCTGGCCCGCGCCGCCACCGAGGACCTCTTCCGGCAGTTTCAGGCCCTGACCGAGGGGGAGCGGGACCTGACCTACGTGCTCGTCTCGACCGTGGACGAGCGCGGCGTCATGATTGACGGGCTGCTCCCGGAGCCGATCGAGGTCGCGAAGGCCCTGCGCGGCATCCTGGGGGACCACTTTGTTGCGAAGTTTCACGATTATTTTGTCCGAAACCAGATCGCGTCGTTCACGATCAAGCGCCACATCACCGAGGACGAGTTCAAGCGATTCCTGAACCTCTGGGTCACCTGGGCCACGAAGACCGCCAACGCCGAATCCGGTCACGCGGTGATGTCCGACGAACTGACCGTGGCTGGAATCCTCGGCGTGACCGTCGTCGGGATGGACGAGGTCCCGGGCGCCCGGCGACACCTCCCTTGGCCCGTCAAGATCGCCCTGGGCCGCCTGCGCAAGGACCTGCGACGCATCCCCATGCTGCGCCACGCGGACGAGGCTACGCTCGCGCGTCTGAAGACGCAGGTGATCGAGGACGTGACGCGCCCCCTATCGCGGCCGGCGCTCGTCGTAGACCTCCTCCTGAACGCCGACCTTGTGGCCGAGGGACAGGACGTCCTCACCCCGACCGCGGTCGAGGACGGCATGCTGCAGACCCTGCGCGTCGAGATGGCGAACAAGGCGGCCGTCTTGCTCACCGAGACGCTCGCGCGCGTCCACGACAAGGGCACCCGCCAGGAAGACCTACCCGGCTGGGAGCCCGAGGAATACCGCGCCACCCTGGACCGCATCACGCGCAAGGTCCTGGTCCGCCTCGCGGAGGCCGATTTCTCGGAGGCGTACGGCCTGCTCCAGGACTCGTATGGCCGGGGCCTGATCGACGTCGGGAGCCTGCCGGAGACCCTCCAGAACCGCATCCGGTCAAGTGAGCTGACGGAATGGTTTCTGAAGAACCCGGGCGTCTTCTATCGGGACTTCGCGAGCGCCGCGACTCCGGCCGCCTACCGCCGTCACGCGAGCATCGTGAAGGCCATCGTCCCCGAGTTGATCCGCCGCGCGGAGGTTCGCCCCCTGACCGCGATCCTCGCCATCCTGCACCGCCACCTGCACGAGCCGCACCCCTCGTTTCCGGCGCGAGTGGACTCGGCCCGCGACCTCCTGCGCCACTTCGAGGAAGCGGGACACATTGACCACGTCGTCGAGATCGCGGTGAAGACCACCAAAGAGGGGCGCGGCGGCCTTGTGCAAGGCCTCGTCCTCTTTGGGGAATCCATTGTCCCTGCCTTGCTCTTCCACCTGGTGCGCAGCGAGGACGCCTCGGTCCGCAAGGCCGCCCTGAGCATGCTGGAACAGGTGGGCGCCGCGG
The DNA here is from genome assembly GCA_037442805.1 of Deltaproteobacteria bacterium. Lineage (GTDB taxonomy): Bacteria > Myxococcota_A > UBA9042 > DTJE01 > DTJE01 > DYKK01. The sequence goes on along the minus strand of JBBIPO010000092.1, from coordinate 2,628 downwards.
CGGTCCCCTTCCTCGTGGCCGAGCTGCGAGCCCACCGGCACCCGTGGTACGTCGCCCGCAACCTGATCGTGCTGCTCGGGACCGTGACGAATCCCCACGACGAGGCCGCCACGCGGGCGATCTCCGAGTACCAGGACCACCCGCGGACCCAGGTGCGCGAGGCCTGTCTCGAGGCCCTGGTCCGTATCCAGGGGCCGGCCGCGGGACCATACCTCGCGCCCTACCTCGATGACCCGGAGCCCCACATCATTCGCCGCGCGATCCACCACGCCGGGGCCATCCGGTACTCCGACCCCGCGTTCGTGCGACGGCTGCTCGTCATGCTCGCCCCACCCCCGCGCCGCGCCCGACCGCGGCCCTCGCGTTCCCCCTCCGGAACCCCGGTCCCGGGCCGGAAGGCCCTCGCGGACGACGCCACGGCCTCGGCGGTCCTGTCCGCACTCGCCCGCTATGGACCCGACCTGCTCGTGAGCGTACCGGAGGTGGAGCCCACCCTGTGCGCCCTCGCGCGACGCCCCACCATCGTGGGCCGACTCCTTCAGCGTTTCGGTTTGCGACGCCGGACACCGTCCGACCTCGTCGTGCAGGCGACTCGCGCCCTGGGTTCCATCGGCGGCTCCATGTCCGAGCGTGTGCTCGACGACCTCGTGCGGCGCGGACCCGACCCGGTCCGCGGTCCCGCCTCCGAGGCCCTGGCCCGCATCCGGGACCGCCGCAACCCTTGACGCGCCTGTCCCCGTATGCGGCGCGCCAGGCCCCGTCGGAATGACCAAGACCTCGAATTCGCGATCGCAACGGCGGCTCGAACACAGGACATCTGCGACCGCGAACCGCCGACCGGACGCGAATGGCCGTTGTCCTCACGACCCGAGCAGGCGTTTGAGCCGTTCCTCCGAGGCCTTGAGGACCTCCCGGTGCAGGCTTCCGCCGTGGGAATCCATGGTCACGACCGCCGGGAAGTCCGCGACCTCCAGGACCCAGAAGGCCTCGGGGGAGCCGAACTCCTCGAGCATCAGGACGTCGCGGACCCGCGTGACGCACCGGGCGAGCAGGGTCCCGGCACCGCCGACCGCATGGAAGTACACCGCCCCGAACCGCTGGAGGGCCGCGCTTGTCTTCTCGCCCATGCCGCCTTTCCCGATCACCCCGGCGATGCGGTACGTCTCGATCACGTCCGCCTGGTACGGCTCCTCGCGCGACGAGGTGGTGGGCCCGGCGGCCACCACCTCCCAGCCGCCGTCCCCCTTCTTGACGATGGGCCCGCAGTGATAAATGACCGCCCCTTGCAGGACCGGCCGCAAGAAGTCGGGCTTCTTCTCGACCATGAACTTGTGCGCCACGTCGCGGGCCGTGACCACGGTCCCGGACAGGCGGACCTCGTCCCCGATCCGCAGGGAGCGCAGGACCTCCTCGGGCGCGGGCAGCACAATGTTCTTCACGTTGGACGACGTCATGACGGCACCTCCTTACAGGACTTCCGCCTCGGCACCCCCGCGCACCACCATCCGCCGCCTCCGGTCCGCCCAGCAGCAGTACGCCATCGAGACGAAGAACGACGCCGGGTGCCGGTGCAGGTATCCGACCTTCACCCCGAGCACGGTGGTCCGCCCGCCGAATCCCATCGGGCCGATGTCGAGGCCGTTCAGTTCGCGAAACAGACGTTCCTCGAGGGCGGCGAGTTCCGGGTCCTCGTTGGCATCGTCGAGCCGCCGTAGCAGCTGCTTCTTGGCTCCGAGGTAGGAGCCCGCGCGGTCCCCGCCGATGCACACGCCCACGACCCCGGGCGCGCACCCGAAGCCCTGGGCCTGGAACACCGCGTCGAGGACGCACTTCTCGACGCCGGCGAGGTCCCGGCCCGCCTTCAGACGGGCGTCGGGCAGGCGGTACTGCGCGCCCACGTTCTCGCTCCCGCCGCCTTTCTGCATGAGGTCCACCACGACGTCGGGCGAATCGTGGACCTCCACCGAAAAGTACGGGAGGTTCAGCCCCACGTTGTCGCCGCTGTTCTTGCCCGTCACCGGATTCACGGCATTCGGCCGCAGGAGGCCGCGCCGAGTGGCCTCGCGCACGGCCTCGGTCAGGCCGGCCTTGACCGGCTCCGGGTCCATGCCGCGGGGCAGGTGTAGGTAGAACGACACCAGGCCCGTGTCCTGGCAGATGGGCGTGGACGCCTCGCGGGCGAGCGCCACGTTCTTCAGGATCGCGTCGAGCACGTTGCGCGCCGTGGAACCCGCCTCCTCGGCGGCCGCGGCCTTGCGCAGGGCTGCCTCCACGTCTGGCGACAGGTCCGAAGACGTCCGCCGGATCAACTCGACTCCCCAGTCCACCCAACGATTCATGCTCACCTCCCGCCCGTACCGGGCGCCTGGTTCCCCCACCCGGCCACCGTACCGGGCAGTCGGCCCGTTCCGTGACACAACCTCTGCGGTCCGTCAAGGCCGTTGGTCATGGTCCAAGACCTTCCGAGAAGGGTTCCTGTGGGGGCGCGAACACCGGCCCACGCGCTGTTGGCGGGATTTGGGGTCCGGGGTCCGGCGTCCGGGGTCCGGGATCCGGGGTCCGGCAGTGACTCCGTGGCGGTCGCAGAGACCGTCACGGCCAGAGACGCCGTCGCGGTCACGGTCACGG
>JBBIPO010000091.1:0-14300 GCA_037442805.1 Deltaproteobacteria bacterium | reverse complement strand
CGTCGGCCTGGCCGGGGGCCCACGATGCTTCGGGACGACCTCGCGATTCTGAAAGACGCCCTGCGCCGCATTGACCTGGAACGCCTGCTCCTGCTCGACGGGGGCAAGCGCGTGCTCAAGAAGGAACGGCGGTCGGAGGCCGAGGCCGCGCGCCTGGCCGAGGGATACCGGGCGGACGGGCTGCGGGTGGCCATCGTGCGCGAGGACGGCCGGCCCGGGCTCGGGACGAACGGTTCGCATCCGGACAAGATCCCCACCTTCACGGTCATCGCGTCGCGCGAGGCCGCGACCGTCGAGGAGGCGGTGGAGTGGACCCGAGTCGAGGTCGCGACCGATGGGGAGGCGAGGCTCCGCGGGCGCGCACGGGTCAAGATGGGACGGCTCCTGGGATACCCGGAGTGCTGCCTCGAGTTCTACCAGGACCTGGACATCCGTGAAGACGAGGAAGCCGTCTATTCGGCATGGCGCGGGACGCGGGGGACCGTGCGGGGGACGATCCTGGCCACCGGGCAGGGCGAGTATTCCGTCCTGTCGCACGCCCCGTGCTCGTTCGCGTGCGAGCCATCGGCGGAACTGGCCGAGCGGCTCCTCGACCTGTTGCGTCGTGAAGACGAGGCCGCGGGGCGCGCCGCGGTCCGGGTGGCGGAGTGCGCGCTGCTGTACGCCGGGGACCACCAACGGTTCCTGCTGGAAGGGGAACGCGACGCGGACGGGGCGATCCGGTACCGGGACGTCCAGCCGGCGCACTACCTGGAGGGACCCCACGTCACGGACATCGCGTGGCTTCGGGCCCTGCGACGAGGAGACCGCCTCGTCCGCTCTCCGGACCGGGTGGAGGTGTTTCGCGGCCCGCATCGGGTCTCTTCGCTGGAATTCGCCGAGTCCATTCGACCGCCGATCCTGCTCGTCCCCGGCGAGACCCTATCCCATCGGCGGCTCAACGTGGCCGTGTTCGAGACGGTCTCGCCACCCGAGCGCGGGGACCTGTTCGGGCACGCTCGGGCCTCGCTTCTGGCCGGGGACTTGAAGGCGGCTGGACACCGGGTTCGCGCCTATGCATGGGCGGTGACCTCCCGGGCGGACGACATCGCAGGCCTTCTCGCCGTGGACCGTCCGGACGTGCTGGTCTTCGTTCGGGTGGCGCCCCGAGAACTGCTGGACTCGTTGCGCAGGGTCCTCCCGGGCACGACCTTCTTGCTGGTCGAGAGCGGGCCACCTTACGGCGCCCCGTCCGACCTGGAGTGGGTCCCCTTCGGGCGTCTTTCCGTCTTGCGGCGCATCGAGGCCCTGTCCGTCGGGGAGACGGGTCGGACCGAGGAGCCTGCGCTCTACATCCCACGATCGGAGCCGTTCTACCCGCAGGTCCAGCGGGCGGCCGAAGGGCCGGGTCTGCTGCCCACAACGCAGCCGAGGGAATGGGAGGTCCTGGGTCGCCTCGCCTGTCCGTACCGCCGGCGGGCCCGATCCAGTCGTGCCTTCGCGGGCGTGGACCTGGACGAGGCCTCCCCCCTGTCCCGGGGATGCACGATGTGTTCGTTCCGGGTCGGGCCGTGGGCCCGCGTGCGCGTGGAGGACTGGCTTGACTCGATCTGCCGGCAGATCGAGTGGGCGCGCTCCTTCAATTCCGCGGCCTCGCGCTACCGCCTGGTGGACCATCACGGGCTCGAGTTTCTCCCCGACCTGCTACGGCGGGTTCGCGAACTCGGCTGGACCGGGCTGACCCTGCTGCTGGACGCGCGCGTGGACCAGGTCCTGCGCCGGCAGGATTGGGACCGCATCGCCGAAGCGGCGCGTGCCGTGGATGCGCGTCTGGATTTCACCTGCATTGGGTTCGAAAACTTCTCGCAGCCGGAACTGGACCGCTTCAACAAGGGCGTGACCGTGGCACAGAACGTCGCGGCGGCCAGGCTTGTCCGCTCGCTGTGGGAACGGTACCCGGACGTATTCGTTCGGCTCCACGCGGCGGCCGGCTTCGTGACCTGGACCCCGTGGACTACCCTCGATGACCTGCGCGAGAACGTGCGGTATTTTCGTGAACTGAACTTCAGCGACTTCAGGTCCGGCCTCGCCTCGCTGCGACTGCGGCTGTATCCGGACATCCCATTGTACGCGCTCGCGGCCAGGGACGGGCTCCTGCTCGACGAGCGCCCGCCGGACTGGGACGAGCCCGTCGGGTACTCCCCGGACCACCCCTGGCGGTTCCAGTCCCAGGAGACGGCGGCCGCTCACGCGCTGGTCCGACGACTGGTGGCGGAGGGCGAGGCGGGACGGGATGTGGAGGTGCTCGACCTCGCGGTCCGGTGGATGGAGCGGCGCGCTCGCGGCCCCGCTTTCTTCGAGACCCGACCCGCGAGACCCGCGGAGATCGAGGGGGCGGAGGCCGGGGCGTTCGTCCGGGACCTCCTGCGCGACGAGGCCCGAGCCGAGCCCTTCCTACGGGCCGTTTCTCGGGTCTTCGCGATGGGGGGGCCTCGATTCGTCGTCGGGGCTACGACCTGGTGCGGCAACCTCCGGGGATGGAGGGTCGGACGCCTCGTTCCAGGGGGGCGTGCCTCCAAAGAGGTGGTCTTGGACGCCGTGATGGACGCGGGACGCGATGCGGGCCTGGGGGAACTCCTGGGCAGCCACGACGCCCCGCTCCGGTGCCTCCTGTCCGCGCCGGCCGAGGTCTCGGGCGGGATCACCGTCGAGGTGGAACTCCCCGCGGAAAAGTCGGGGCCGATGATCCGAGTGGGCCTCCTGCTGACCGCGCCGGCGGGGGACCTGGTGGCCCGGGTGATGGACACGGTCGGAGACACCGCGGCGGACCCGGGACGCGCCGTGACGGGGAGCCGCCTAAAGTTCTTCGCGCTCGAGTGGGCATTCGGGCAACCAGTCAAGGCCCGCGTGGGCCTCGCGACCCATCCAGGGCAGCCGGCGTTAATGAACCTCGCCGCAACCAGCCCGCTCGGGGTCCGCCTGCTGGCCGGGTGTTCCGAGGCGCGATACGAGATGTCTCTGGGGCGGCCGGACGGTGGCACGATGTTGTTTCGCGTCGCGCCGGAAGCGGACTTGAGGGACCTGCTGGGCGGGCTCGAATCTTCGGCGGTCCTGGGTGCTCTGGACCGGCTTCGCGGCCCGGACTCGGGTCGCTCGAGGCTCGGGATGGCGGCGGTCCCGACGTGGGTCGGGGTGGCGGTGTCGGGGCGCCACCTGGACCCGTCGGTCGGGGAGGTCCGGTTCGAGGGAATACGGGTTGGCAAGCCCGTGGCGCGCCAGCGGAGGACCGGTGTCAGGGGATGACCGCATCATTCGGGTCAGCCCGCGGGATACGGCATCGCGGCGCTGTGTGGGCTCGAGACTTGGCGCGACATGGCGTTCCTGAAGAATGATACGACCCACAGGACCCTGTTCGCGATCCAGGCCTTGAGGCAGTACGGGGCGGGGACGCGCGACTTCGAGTGGTGGGACCTGACCTGACGAGAGACGGGCCATGTTGATGACCGAGGTGATCCGGCGCAAGCGCGACGGGGAGCGGCTCGGGGACGAGGAGGTCCGCGAGGTGATCCGCGAGTATGCGGCGGGGCGCATCCCGGACTACCAGATGGCCGCCCTGCTGATGGCGGTGTTCCTGCGCGGCCTGGACGAGGGGGAGTTGACCGCGTGGGCCGCAGCCATGCTGGGCTCCGGCGAGGTGGTGGACCTGTCCGGGATTCCCGGACCCAAGGTGGACAAGCACTCGACCGGTGGGGTCGGGGACAAGATTTCGATTCCCCTGGCGCCACTCGTGGCCGCGTGCGGGGTCCGAGTGCCCATGATCTCGGGCCGTGGCCTGGGGCACACGGGCGGGACCCTCGACAAGCTGGAGTCCATTCCGGGGTTCCGCACGGACCTAAGCGTCGAGCGGTTCGTCGCCGGGGTGCGGGAGGTCGGGGCCTGCCTGATCGGACAGACCGACTCGCTGGTCCCCGCGGACCGCAAGATGTACGCCCTGCGCGACGTGACGGCCACCGTGGATTCGATCCCGCTCATCGCGGCGTCTATCATGAGCAAGAAACTGGCGGAGGGGGTGTCCGGGCTCGTGCTCGACGTGAAGGTCGGGAGCGGGGCCTTCATGAAGACGCTTCGGGATGCGCGGACTTTGGCGAGGACCATGGTCGGGATCGGACGCGGAAACGGAGTCAGGACGGTCGCGGTCCTGACGGACATGAGCGAGCCGCTCGGGTGGGCCGTGGGGAATGCCCTCGAGATCGAGGAGTCCATCGAAGTCCTGCGCGGGGAAGGGCCGCCGGACACGAGCGCGCTGGTGCGCGTCCTGGGTGGGACCATGCTGTGGCTCGGCGGGGTGGTCCAGGACCTGGCGGAGGGCGAGCGGCGCATCGAGGAGGCCGTGCGTGGCGGCGCGGGGCTCGAGGTGTTCCGACGGATGGTCGCGTTCCAGGGGGGGGACCCGGGCGTGGCCGACGACCCGGCGCGCCTCCCGCGGGCGAGACACCGGAAGGAAGTCGTCGCAGGGCGTGACGGGTTCATCCGGGCCGTCCAATGCGAGCAGGTCGGCCTGGCCGGGGTCCTGCTGGGGGCGGGGCGGCGGACCAAGGAAGACCGGATTGACCCGGCGGTGGGCTTCCGCGTGCACGCCCGGGTCGGACAGCGCGTGGCGCGGGGAGACCCGCTCGTGACGATTCACTACAACGACGATTCGGCCCTGGCCCAGGTGGAAGACATGCTCGCGGGGGCGTTCGTCCTCGGGGACGAGCCGGTGGCGCGCGGTCCCCTGGTCCTGGGGCGGGAACCGGAACACGAGCCGTGAGGCGGAAGGAAAGGGGTTATGCGGTTCGAGTTCTTCAACCCGACGAAGGTGGTGTTCGGGCGGGGCGTCCTGGAGCGCGTGGGCCCGGAGGCGGCCGCGTTCGGGCGGCGGGCCCTGCTCGTCATCGGTGGCGGGAGCGTACGCCGCAACGGGATCTTGGACCGGGCGCTGGGTTCGCTGCGGAAGGCGTCGGTCGAGGTCGAGGTGTTCGAGGGCATCGAGCCCAACCCGCGCCTGCCCACGGTGGTGCGCGGCGGGGAGGTCGCCCGCGAGTGGGGCGCGGAGGTCGTGGTCGCGCTCGGGGGTGGCAGCGTCATGGACGCGGCCAAGGTCATCGCGGCGTGTCCATTCTACGAGGGCGACCCCTGGGACATGATTCGGCACGGGCAGGAACACCCGCGACCCCCCGGGCGCGCGCTCCCCATCGTCACGGTTCCAACCCTCGCGGCCACTGGATCCGAGATGAACGACGGCGCGGTCATCACGAACCCGGCCACGACCGAGAAGTCCTATGTCATCGCGCCGTGCCTGTATCCCCGGGTGGCGGTGGTGGACCCCGAAGCGACCGTCACCGTCCCGCCGGATCACACGGCTTACGGGGTTGTGGACCTCGTGACCCATGTCACCGAGTCGTACTTCAACGGGGTGGAGGGGACCCCGCTTCAGGACCGCATGGCCGAAGCCGTGGTCCATGTGGCCCTGGAATACGGGCCGCGCGCGGTCCGTGACGGCTCCGACATCCAGGCGCGAGAGCAGGTCCAGTGGGCGTCGGTCGTGGCCCTGAACGGCTGGGTCCAAGCCGGGACCGCGGCCCCGTTCCCGGTCCACCAGATCGAGCATGTCCTGTCCGCGCACACCGACCTCGCGCACGGGGCGGGGCTGGCCATCGTCTCGCCCGCCTGGATGCGGGTCGCGGCCCGCCGAGACCCCGGTCGGTACGCGCGGTTCGCGGCGCGGGTGTTCGGCGTGAACGCCCGTGGTCCGGACGACCTGGAAGCGGCCCTGGTTGGGATTGACAGGCTCGAGGCGTTCTTCCGGGCGCTCGGGTGCCCCACTCGGCTGTCCGAGGCGGACATCGGGACGGACCACCTCGAACGCTACGCCCGCGACACCCTGCGCGTGGGCGGGGACGGGCGCACCCTCGCGGGCCGTCCGCCGATGGGGCTCCATGACCTGCTGGAAGTCTTCAGGTTCGCGGCATGAGGCGGGCCGAGGGCAAGGCAGTCTCGCCCGACGCCGCTATCCTCGGTCGCGGGCCAGATCCCCCCGCCACGCCCCCGACCACTCAGGCACAGCCGCCAGGGCCGCGTCGAGAGCCGCAAACCGCCTGACCGCCACAACGGTGGTAGGATCGGCCCGGTTCGGGCGCATGTCGCCCCCGGGGCGGGGTCCTTGCGTCTGTCCGGGATGGCGTGAACCATGGCGTTTCGAAGCATCGCGACCTTGCTCGCGTCTCTCGCGGTGGCCGGGGCGGGTTTTCTCGTGTCGCGCGCGGGGCTCGTGGACCTGAAGTTTGCGGCGATGAACCCCATCCAGGACCGGACCGTTCTCGAGCGCATCGTGGGCGGCACGCAGTCCCTGGACGAGGCCCGCCACTACCTGACGCGGGGCTCCGAGACCGCGGCCGAGACCCTGTATCTCCCCCCGGTCGCCGTCCTGAAGGTCCTCTCGCTCGGGCACCGGACCGCGCTCGCGGACCTCCTGTTCGTTCGCGCGCACGCCTACTTCCTGTCGCACTTCTTCGCGGACCGGATCTTCGCGTGGCTCGACCAGTACTACCAGGCGATTGTGGGGCTCGACCCCGACAATCCGAAGGTCTACCTGTGGGCGGGGCAGGTCGTCAAGTACGGCCAGCACATTGACGACGCGACCATCCGACGGGCCAACGCGTTCCTGGAGGCGGGGCTCGAGCGGTTCCCCCTGGACTGGCCCCTGCACATGGACCTGGGCTTCAACCTCTATTTCGAGTTTCGCGGCGCAGACGAGGCGGAGCGGAGCGCGGCGCGCCTGAAGGCGCGCGACCACTTCGCGAGGGCCGCGGGACTGCCCGGCTCCCCGGTGGACCCCAACTTCATCGCGGAACTCTTCGAGCGCGGGAACGAGGAGGGCCTGGCCCTCGCGTACGCGCTCGAACGCTACTACGACGCGACCGAGGAGCAGCGCCGGCAGTTGCTGCGCCGGGTGTCGGTCCTCTCGGACGTGATGGCGGCGCAGATCCGGGCCGAGGAGGACCGGTATCGCCAGGAGTTCCCCTTCATCCCCGTCGCGCTCTTCTCGCTGGTGCGAGGGCAGCCCCCGCCTCCCCCCGCGCCGGCGATTCGGGACGCCACGAGGGGAGGCCGCGATGGCTAGCGGGCCGGTCCTGATCACGGGCGGGGCGGGATTCATCGGGACCTCCCTGGCCCTGCGGCTGCTGGAGTCTTGCGAGGTCGTGATCCTCGACAACCTCCACCGCAACGCCCTGGAGGAGGCCGGCCTCGCTGACCGTCCGGGGGTGCGGCTCATCATAGGGGACGTCACGGACGCGGAGGTCGTCCGGCAGGCCGTGCGCGGGTGCCGCGTCGTCGTGCACATGGCCTCCATCGCGGGCGTGGACACGGTGATGCGCCAGCCGGTCCACACCATGCAGGTCGCGCTGAAGGGGACCATGAACGTCCTGGAGGCCGCGTTCGAGGCCGGCCACGTGGACCGGTTCATTGACTTCTCGACGAGCGAGGTCTTCGGGCAGTACGCGTACAAGGTCACCGAGGGCCACGTGTCGCAACTCGGGGCCGTGGGCGAGGCGCGATGGACTTACGCGGTCAGCAAGCTGGCGACGGAGCACCTGGCCCTCAGTTACCACCGTGAATACGGGTTCCCCGCGTGCTCCATCCGCCCCTTCAACATCTACGGCCCCCGCCAGGTTGGGGAGGGGGCGATCCACCACTTCATCGTGCGGGCCATCGCGGGCGAGGACCTGCTCGTTCACAACGACGGCAGCCAGATCCGGTCGTGGTGCTACATTGACGACATCGTGGATGGGGTCGTCCGGGCCATCGAGCGGCCCGAGGCCGTGGGACACGCCTTCAACATCGGAAATCCGCGCAGCACGCTGACCATCTACAACCTGGCGCGGGTGATCGTCCTCCTGGCCGGGTCGCGCTCGCGCATCCGCTTCGTTCCGTGGGACTACGCGGACGTGGAGTTGCGCATCCCGGACATCGGGAAGGCCCGGGCGATGCTCGGGTACGAGCCGCGCGTGGACCTCGAGGAGGGGCTCTCGCGCACCATCGAATGGTATCGCGCGCGGGCGCGGGGAGGGCCGGGATGAGGCGCGCCCGCCACGGGCACATCCCGCTGGCCCGGCCCAGGGTCGGGGAGGCCGAGGCGCGGGCGGTCTTGCGGGTCCTGCGCTCCCGGCATCTGGCCCAGGGACCGGAGGTCCTGGCCCTGGAACGGGCGGCGAGCGCGGTCGTCGGGGGCCGCCCCGTGGTCGCGGTCTCCTCCGGGGGGAGCGCCCTCCTGCTAGCCATGGCCGCGTGCGGGGTGGGACCCGGCTGCGAGGTGGTGGTCCCGGTCTTCACGTTCCCGGCCGCGGCCCAGGCGGCCCTGTGGCTCGGGGCGGACCCGGTCCCGGTGGACGTGGACCCGGAATCGCTCGGCGTGACCGCGGCGACCGTGGCGCCGAGGTTGACCTCGCGAACGCGGGCGGTCGTGGTGGCGCACGCCTTCGGCATCCCCGCGGACGTGGAGGCGGTCGTGGACCTGGCCCGCCCGCGCGGGGTCGTGGTGATCGAGGACGCGGCCTGCGCCTTCGGGGGACGGACCGCGCGGGGACAGGCCGCGGGCGTGGTGGGGGATCTCGGCTGCTTCTCGCTGCACCCGCGCAAGGTCGTGACCGGGGGCGAGGGGGGGCTCGTCGCGTGCGACCCGCGATTCGAGGCCCGCCTGCGCGAACTGCGCGACTACGGGCGCTCGGGGCGCGGGTTCGGGGATGTGTTCGGGGCCACCGGGCTCAACTTCCGGCTGGCGGACCTGTGCGCGGCCATCGCGCGCGCGCAGATGGACCGGCTGCCCGGGTCCGTCCGCCGGCGAGAGCGGCTCGTCCGACGCTACATGGCGCGACTCGCGGCTCTTCAGGGCGTGCGCGTGCCAGGCGGCTACGCCCGCCCGGGTCAGACGTGGCAGTCGTTCGTGGTGAGGGTTCCGGGGGCGCGGGAGGTGGCGCAGGCCCTGGGTCGGCACGGGATCGAGGCCGGCCCCGCGGCCCACGCCCTGACCGACCAGACCTTCTACCGTTCCCGGTGGGACGTGCGGCGCTTCCGATGTCCGGAAGGGGAGGCCCTCGCCCGCGAGGCCCTGGCCCTCCCCCTGTTCGACGAGATGACGGTCCGCGAGGTGGATCGCGTGTGCGAGGCCCTGACCGAGGTCGTAGAGCGCGCGCGCGTGTCGGACCGCGATTGCTGGAGGTAGGCCGTGACGCCCGCGATCCTCGTGGAGGGGCTCTGCAAGACCTTCCGCCCGCCGTTTCGCCTGAAGAAGGTCCGGGCCGTGCGCTCGGTCTCGTTCACGGTGAATCCCGGGGAGGTCTTCGGGTTCCTGGGACCCAACGGGGCGGGGAAGACCACGACGATCAAGGTGTTGACGGGCCTGATCCGCCCCACGGCGGGTCGCGCGACGGTGCTCGGCGGACCCCCGACGTCCATCCAGGTCAAGGCCCGCGTGGGCTTCCTCCCCGAGCAACCTTATTTTTACGATTATTTGAAACCAACGGAACTCCTCGACATCTTCGGCCGGCTGTTCGGCATGGACCGCTCCACGAGGCGCCGCCGCATTCACGAGTTGCTGGAGGCCGTGGGGCTCGCGCACGCGAAGGACCGTACGCTGCGCAAGTTCTCAAAGGGAATGCTCCAGCGCGTGGGCCTGGCCCAGGCGCTCCTGAACGACCCGGAGTTGCTCATCCTGGACGAGCCCATGTCCGGGCTCGACCCCATCGGGCGCAAGGAGGTCGCCGACCTGATCGCCTCCCTCAAGGCGCGAGGCAAGACCATCTTCTTTTCGTCCCACATCCTGGCGGACATCGAGCGGTTGTGCGACCGCGTGGTCATCCTGGACCGGGGCGAGATCAAGGCGGAAGGACGACTTGACGACCTGCTAGCCGGGGGGCGATGGGAAAAGGAGGCCGTGGTCCGAGTCCGGCCGGGCGGCGACGGTCCGCGGGTCGAGACATGGCCCGGGGTGATCCGGGTCGAGGAGATAGACCCCGCGACCTTACGGGTGGTCGCGTCGGGGGAGGCGTTCAACCCCGTCTTGCAGAGGCTCGTGGAGGCCGGTTTCGAGGTCGTGGGCGCCGGGGACCGGAGGCTGTCGCTCGAGGCCCTGCTCATGGGCCTGACCCGCCGGGGGGACGAGGCAAGGGAGGCTTCCGCATGACGGCTTCGGGCGATGGAAATCGGGTGGCCCGGTCCTCCGGCTCCTCGTGGGTCCGCGTGCACGCGCTCGCGCTCAACACCTTCATCGAGGCCTCGCGCAACCGCGCGTTCGTGGGACTGGGGATCGCGGCGGTGGGCCTGGTCGCATCGGCCATCGCCGTGTCGCAACTCGCGATTCGCGACCAGGCGGCCCGGGTCCTCGTGGACTTCGGCTTGTTCGCCGTCTCGCTCCTCTCGGTCGTGATCGCAATCGTGATGGGGGTGATCCTGATCTTCAAGGAGGTGGACCGGAAGACCTTCTACCTGGTCCTCCCCAAGCCCGTGCGCCGATCGGAGGTGGTGGCGGGGAAGTTTGCGGGTCTGCTCGCGGTGCTGGTCGTGGCCGTGGCCCTGATGGGCGCGGCCTGGTTCCTGTCCCTGTGGGCCCGCGACGTCCCCCTGAATCCCGACATGGTCAAGGCCCTGGTCCTCGTGTGGCTCGAGGCGGCCCTGCTCACGTCGGTCGCGCTGTTCTTCTCGTCCTTCGCCACCCCCGTGATGAGCGGGGTCTTCACGTTCGGCATCTTCCTGGTCGGGCGCAGCATCCCCATCCTGGAGGAGTTGCTGCGGGCGAAGAAGGGGGTCCTGGTGCGGAGCCCCGTCGCGCGGACCATCGCCGAGGCCGTCACCGGCACCTTCCCGGACCTGTCCGTGTTCCACGTGGGCAAGGAGTTGATCCTCGGGGTACCCGTCGGCTGGGACTACGTGGCGGGGGTGACTCTGTACTGCGCGGGGTACTGCATCTTCTTCCTGGCGCTCGGGATGCTCATCTTCCGCCGGAGGGACTTCGTGTGAGGGGCCTCGGTCGCGCGGCCTTCTGGCCCTTTCAGGTCCTCGGGGCGTTGGGGGTGGTCGGCGTCGCGGTCTGCGCGCGGGTGGTGGTATCGGGGTCGGAAGACCTCGCGACGGCGCGGGGGGCGCGGGACGCGGGGCTCCCGGCGACCGCGATCGAGTATTACGGACGGGCGGCCCGCTGGTATCTGCCCCTGGTGGGGGCCCACGGCCCGGCGCGGCGCGAGATGGCCGCCCTCTGCCGCGAGGTCGAGTCCGGAGGGGACGCGGACCTGGCCCTGCGGTGCCACCGGGAGATGCGAGGGGCCATCCTGGCCACCCGCTGGCTCGTGACCCCGGACGCGGACCTGCTCGAGGAGGCCAACCAGGCCATCGCCCGCCTGGTGGCCCGCGAGAAGGGACCCGATGGCCTCCCGGTGCTCCCCGAGGCGACGCACCTCGCCCTGCTCCGTCGCGACGAGACGCCGAATCCCTGGCTGTCCGCCCTGGCCGTGGTCCTGTTCTGCGCGTGGGTGGGGGTGGCCGGGTGGGGCCTGTGGTCGTCCATCTCGCCGGAGGGGACCGTGTCCTGGCGCCGCCTGGGGAGGTTCGCGGTGCTGTCCCTCGTCCTCGCCTCGGCCTGGCTCGTGGCCCTGCGGTTCGCCTGAATCGTCGCGAACGCCCACTCAGAAGCCCGCGGGGACCTCGATGTCCTCGGGGAGGCGCGTGCGGTACTCCTGGTCCACGTGGTCCAGCAACTCCATCAGGCCGTCCTCGAACCGCATCACGTCCGCCGCGCCAGGGTCGCCCCAGCGGTTCGTCACGTGATTGACGAAGAAGTGGCCGGACGGGCACTCCTGCACGAGGTCGCCCCCCGGGACGTTGCGAAAGACCTCGCACGTCTCGTGCGGGCCCCGGCAGTCCGGGTCCAGGCAATCCATTCCAGGACCGCTTTCCGCGTCGTCGCATCCGCACAGGCGTTGCCCTGTGGACTTGCGATAGTAGCAGCACTGCCCTTCCGGCGCGAGGAGGATGAAGCGGGGCAGGGTCCCGAGGCCCATCATGGCGTGGAAGATCAGGGCCGTCTGGACCATGTCCGACGCCGCCATTCCGTGGCCCGGCAGGAAGACCTGGACCGGGTAGCGCAGGTGCGCGTTCTCGGGCGCGTCGTACCCCGGGGGGAGGCCGATCGAGTAGCGGACACGGTTCTTCAGGGCTTCCGAGTAATACGAGGTATGCACGATGCGACCCTCGATGTCGCCGTCGGCGACCAGGATGGGGTCGGGCATGCGAAAGGCCGCCATCGTATAGAACAGGAGCGCCCGGTTGACGATCTCGCAGGCCAGGCCCACGTGCTTGCCGCTGCCCTGCTGGATCAGGGCCGGCGAGGCGTTCGGGTCCCCGTAGCGCAGCATCACGAAGCGGCCCAGGGCGCTGGACGACAGGTCCAGGTCGCCCAGCACGCTCGGGAAGTCGTCGCACGCCACGCCGGGCGCGATGGAGGTGGGTGTGGACCCGAAGTCGTCGTAGGCCCGGACGGGCAGCCCCCGCAGGCGGAGCGCGTTCCACTGCTGCATGGCGCAGGGCACCGCATGGAGGGCGTCCCGGATCCCGCCGTCGAACCACCACGTCAGGCGCGTAATGGTGTCGAGCGGCGCCTGCCGCAGGAACGTGCGCGCGTCGCCATTGTCCAGCACTGCCTGGAGCCTCGGGTTCCGGTCGTACCGGCCGTTCGCCTCCCCGTAGTCGCCCGTGTCGGGCACCCCGTCCAGACCCCAGTCGTCGTACGGTTCGCCGTCCTGGTACTCGAAGTCCCCTTCCGTGCCGCCCGGATGGTCCAGGAGGTCGTAGTCGTCGTGGTTGGGGTCGCCGGACGGCTCGGCCCGCGGTTCGGTGAGACACCCCCCCTGGCCGTCCTCGCGCGCATCGTCGCACCCGTCCGTCCCCACGTCCCGCCAGCGCTCGAAGGCGTTGATCACGACCGGTTCGCCGTAATCCCGCTGCCCGTTTCCGTTGAAGTCCACGGCCAGCAAGAAACGGACCGGCATCGTGTGGGGCTTGTCTGGTTCATAACTCCCCTTGCGTTGCCGGCAGGCCGGGTCGGCGTCGTCGCACTCCACCGTGTCGCCGTCGCAAAACGTGATGAGGGGATAGGTTCCGTCGGGGTTGTATTCCGCGTTGTAGTTGTGCGGCGGTCCGACCACCTGCGGGTGCCCGCAGGGGTCGGGTTCCGCGAGCAGCCAGTCCGGCGCAACGCCCGGTGGGAGCAGGGGGTGGTCCGGGTTGTAGTAGAGCAGGTTGCCAAAGGCCATCACGAACCCGCCCAGGACCTCGAACAGGAAGTTCCGGGCCGACCTGAACCCGGAATCATCGTAATGAAAATGGTTGAAACTCCAATCGTCCCACTCCCACGGCATCGTGGGTTCGACCGGCCCGCAGAAGGAATCCGGCCAGTCCGGGTCGTTGATGTGGGCCAGGTTCGCGAGGATCGTCTCGCGTGGGCAGAACCCGCCCAGGAAGAAGTGGGTGACCATGTAACTCAGGTAGCGGTAATCCACGTACCCCCCCATGCTGCCCACCGCATCGAAGCGGTCCGGGTACCGGGCCGCGATGGTGACCGCGTTCGCGCCCATGCTGATGCCCGCCACGACCTTGAAGGCGAAGCGGCGAATCACGGTCTCGGGTGGCGCGTCCGCGGCCTCGGTGCCCGCGTCGGCGGGCGCGAAATCCGGTGCATCCGCGACCTCCGGGGTCTCGCCGGCCGGGTCGGGCTGCAGATCCGAGGGCGCCTCCGAAATATCCGGGCGCGCCAGGTCCGCCGATTCGCCCAGGAGGTCCGTCGGTCCCCCACCACCCCCGCCTCCGCAGGCGATCCCAAGCAACAAGAACGTCACGCAGCGCGTATCCATCACCGCCACCTCCCTCGCGCGCGCTTTGCGAGATCCGCGTCGCATGAATGGTAGCCCGTCTCTCACTGGATGGGGTCCTGCAAGAATCCTTGCACCTCCAAACCAGGGACGGTGCGCAGCGCGGTCGTAAGTTCCGGGGCCGGGGTCCAGCGGGGACTCCGCAGAAGACGCAGACCCGGACACGGTCACGGACTCGGACACGGCCACCGACCCGGTCACGGTCGCGGTCGCGGACACGGTCGCGGACAGGAAATGAGAGATGGGGGAGGCGGCAAGGAGCCACGCAACCGGGAATGCGCAAGCAGGCGCTCGCGTCCCCACGAGCGATCCGCGATGTTGATTCGGCCAAGATCCATGCGGGTCTCATCGGTGCCTCGAAAT
>JBBIPO010000090.1:0-14614 GCA_037442805.1 Deltaproteobacteria bacterium | reverse complement strand
ACGCCGGCCGCGCTGCGGCCGGGTCGCAATCCGCGCCTACAGCGCGGATTGCTCCACCCGCGCCGGCCTGTGCGCCGCCGCTCCCCTGGGCTATAATCCCCCACGATGAAGGTCTTCCTTGGACAGATCAACACCACCGTCGGAGACTTCGAGGGCAACGTCCGGAAGGTCTGCGCGGCTTGCGAGCGGGCCTGGCGCGAAGACGCCGACCTGGTGGTCTTTCCCGAACTGACCCTGACCGGCTATCCCCCCATGGACCTGTTGGAGCGGTCGTCGTTCATCGAGGCGAATCTTCGCGCGTTGGACGCGGTCCGCGACCACACGCGGGGTCATCGGGCCGCCGTGATCCTCGGGTTCGCCGAGCCGAACCCCGAGCCTGTCGGAAAGCCGCTGTTCAACGCCGCGGCCGTGCTGCGCGACGGCGGCGTTGTGGGGACGCACCGCAAGGTCCTCTTGCCCACGTACGACGTGTTCGACGAGGCCCGCTACTTCGAGCCCGGTCCGATGCCAGCTCCGATTGACGTGGACGGCCTTCGGGTCGCGGTGACCGTGTGCGAGGACATTTGGAACGACAAGGCGGTCTGGGCGCGCGCCCCGTACCATGAGGAGCCGATCGAGACGCTCGCAGGTTCGCGGCCGGATCTGGTCGTGAACCTCTCGGCATCGCCGTTCGTGGTCGGGAAACTGACGACGAGGCTCGGCCTGGCGCGCGGCATCGCGACCCGACACGGGGTCCCGGTCGTGTACGTGAACCTGGTCGGCGGGAACGACGGCCTGATCTTCGATGGGGAATCGTTCGTCGTGTCCCGGTCCGGGGATGTCGCATTCACCGGGGCCGCGTTTCGCGAGGACGTGGTCCTTGTTGAAATCGCGGATAGAACATCTGAAGTAAAAATAGATGAAACGACGGCGACGATGGGGCCCGCCCAGGCGGTGGTCGAGGCCCTGTGCCTGGGGATCCGGGATTTCTGCGGCAAGCTCGGGATTTCCGGGGTACTCGTGGGGCTGTCCGGGGGGATTGACTCGGCGGTGACCGCGTGCTTGGCGGTCCGGGCCCTGGGCCCGGACGCGGTGCGCGGGGTGACGATGCCGTCGCGCTTCACGTCCGCGAGCGCCCTCCAGGGCGCGCGGGAACTGGCGCGGAACCTCGGGATTCGACTGGACGAGGTGCCGATCGACCCGGTCGTGGATGCCCTCGTGTCGGCGTTGAGGCCGGGGCTCGGGGAACTCCCGTGGGGGATCACGGAGGAGAACCTCCAGGCCCGGGTGCGCGGGACCCTCCTGATGGCCTTCTCGAACCGGACGGGCGCGCTCGTGCTGAACACGGGGAACAAGTCGGAACTCGCGGTGGGCTACTGCACCCTGTACGGGGACATGGTGGGGGGGCTCGCCGTGATCGGGGACCTGTCCAAGGAGATGGTCTACGCGGTCGCGAGGGCGCTAAACCGGGAAAGGCCCGTCATCCCCGAGGACACCCTCACGAGGCCGCCGTCCGCGGAGTTGCGCCCGGACCAGAAGGACGAGGATTCCCTGCCCCCCTACCCTGCCCTCGACCCCATCGTTCACGGCTATGTAGAGGACGGGCTCGACGCGCGCGACCTGGTCCGCGCCGGACACGATGCACGGGTCGTGGCGTGGGTGCTCCGGGAGATCGCGCGGTCGGAGTTCAAGAGGCGTCAGGCACCCCTGGCCCTGAAGGTGACCTCCCGCGCGTTCGGCGTCGGCCGACGCTTTCCCGTGGTGCACAAGTTCCAGGACCACCCGGGGGAATCGTGAACAGGCTCCCGGCTCGCGATGCCTCGTTTGCGGAGTCCGTCCAGGGAGCGCGCTCAGGCCCCATCGCCCGCCACGGGTTCTGGAACGTGGACTTCCTGATCCTCGGCTGGATGCTCCTGGTCTTGGGGACGGTCGGGCTGGCCCGCGCGCGAGTGGACCGCGCCGAGGACATCCTGCGCGAACACGCCACCTACGCGGTCGGCTACGTGGCGATGGTCCGCATCCTGGCGCGCATCCGGGCCAGCGAGTTCGCGGGCGCCGTGGTGCGCTTCGGGGCCATCGTGGTCCTGTTCTTCGTGACCTTCCTCAAACTGGGCCACATCATTCGAGGTCTCAACCCCGTGACCCGGGAACTGGACCTCCTGGCCGCGGACCGGTGGCTGTTCGGGACGGACCCGCTCCTCGTCCTGGAAGCGTGGCTGCACCCGGTCGCCGTGGATTTCTTCGAGGTCGCGTACTTCTCGTACTTCGTGACCCCGCTCGTCGTCATGGCGGTGCTCATCGCGCGCAGGGACGTGGCGACCATGAACCGGCTGTACTTGGGCGTCTTGACGACGGTCTTCGCCTCGTACGTCGGTTACGTCCTGGTCCCGGCCCGTTCCCCGTACTTGGCGGCCGCCGACCCGGCCCTCGCCTGGGCGTTCCCGTACACGGTCGAAGTCCGGGGCTTCGTGATCGGCGACTGGTTCCGCGCGACGATCGATTCGTGGGACACGGTGAAACTGAACGCCTTTCCGAGCGGGCACACCGCGGTGGCCGTCGTCTTTCTGACCCTGTTGTGGCGCTCTCCGGGTCTCCGGTGGGTCGTGATCTCATCCTACCTGGCCTTGATCGCGTCCACGGTGTATCTGCGGTATCACTACGTGGTGGACGTGATGGCCGGCGCGCTGCTCGGAGCCGCGTCGGCGTGGCTCGCGCCCCGGGTCAGTGACGTGCCACGAAGGAGTCCGGAATGACGCGCGCCCGTGGGTTCGCCTGGGTTCTGGTGGGGGGGGTGGGGGTCGCCTTGGGCTGTCGGGACGCCGCGGACGACGGCCGGCCGGCCGGTGTCGCCGTCCGGCCCGGGCCCGCGGGACAGGATGCGGGGCCCGGGGAGCCGGCCACCGAGCGCGGACCCGATGCCGATCCCGTCGCGGTCCTGAGACAGTTCGCGACCGTCCTTCCGGTGCGAGTCCAGGCGGTCGCGGTCGTCTCGGCCGAGGTGCTTCGTCGGGCCGTCCGGGACCTCGCCTCCGCGATCCCGATCCCGCTCGCCCTGCGCGACCCGGCGGACATCGCGGGTCGCATCCAGGCCCTGTACGGCTTGGACCTGTCGCGGCCGGGGCCGTGGTGCGTCCTCGCCTGGCTGGAGGTGGACGGCCTGGTCCTCGTGTGCGAGTCCCGCGGTCCGGACCCGGTGGAGCGCCCGTTCGGGACCGTCGGGTGGAATGCGTGGGGTTTCCACGGACACCGGGTCGCGAGGGCCGATGTGATCGCGGCCGCCGGCGCCGGGTTCGTCGCCATCGGGTCCGAGGCGGCGGTCCGCCGCGTGGCGATGGTCCAGGGCGGCGCGTGGCCGTCGCTCCTGCCCGCGATGGCGCGCATCGAGGCCGAGGTCCGCCGCGCCGGTCGCGGGGGGCCGGACGAGGACGCGTCGCTCTGGTTCCTCGTCCCGCAGGTCGCCCCGTGGTGCCTGTCCGGGGTCTGCGACGCCACGGCGGTCTTCGCGTCGCGCCAGGGATTGCGGGTGACGGCGGAGGCACAACCCGGGATGGAGTCGGTCCTCCAGTCCACGCTGGAGGTCTTGTGGCGGCGGAACGTGGTGGAGCGCTTCCAGGCGACCCCCTTGCCCGACGCCGTGGCCAAGCCCGCGGACCTCCTGGTCCAGCGCGGCATCGTGGAACGGCGGGAAACCCTCGTGACACTTCGGGCCACGCCCGGAGACCCCGTGTTTCTGGCAGCGGCCCTGTATCCGGAGGTCGTCCTGCGCCTCCTGGGCGCGCCGGAGTGACGGGCTCTGGGTCCGATCCCCCGGCAACTCCCTGGTCGCGGCGAACCCGGACACGGGCACCATCCGTCCCACGGTGGGCGAAAAACATCGTTTCGACCTCAAAGGCCCTACCCTTTCCCGTCCGCTTGATTTATAAGGCGCCCCCGTGACCGTGGCCCGTGGGGCAACGGCGGGGCGAACAAGCGGAGGTGTGAAGCGATGAAGATTCACGAGTACCAGGCCAAGGCCCTCCTCGCGTCGTTCGGCGTGGAGGTGCCGCGAGGGGAACTGGCCCGGACCCCGGAGGAGGCGCGCGCCGCGGCCCAGCGCCTGGGCGGAGAGGTCTGGGTCGTCAAGGCCCAGGTTCACGCCGGGGGCCGCGGCAAGGGCGGAGGCATCCTGGTCTGCCGGAGCCTGGACGAGGTGTCCGACAAGGCGGGGCGCCTGCTCGGTCGTCCGCTGGTGACGCCCCAGACGGGCCCCAAGGGCCGCCTCGTCCGAAAGGTCTATGTCGAGGAGGGCCTCGCCATTGCCCGGGAACTGTACCTCGGGATGATCCTGGACCGCGAGACGCGCCGGATCGTGATCATGGCCTCCACGGAAGGGGGCATGGAGATCGAGGAGGTGGCCGCCAGGACGCCCGAGAAAATCTTGAAGGAATACATAGACTTCTCGGTCGGGATTCAACCGTTCCACGTCCGCAACCTGGCCTACGGGCTCGGCCTCGCCGGGGAGACCGCGAAGAAGGCGCATCGCTTCATCACGGGTCTGTACCGCGCCTTCGTCGAGAAGGACGCCTCGCTCGTTGAGATCAACCCGCTAGTCGTGACCGCGTCGGGCGACCTGCTGGCCCTGGACGCGAAGATGAACTTTGATGACAACGCCCTGTTCCGGCACAAGGATGTCCACGCCTTGCGCGACACGGACGAGGAGGAGCCCCTCGAGGTCCGCGCATCGCAGTTCGACTTGAGTTACATCAAACTGGACGGGGACATCGGGAATCTGGTCAACGGGGCCGGCCTCGCCATGGCGACGATGGACATCATCAAGCACTTCGGGGGCGAGCCCGCGAACTTCCTCGACGTGGGCGGCTCGGCGGACCGCGAGAAGGTGAAGGCCGCGTTCGAGATCATCCTCGCGGACCGGCCCAAGGCGATCCTGGTCAACATCTTCGGCGGCATCATGAAGTGCGACACGATCGCCGACGGGGTCGTTGCGGCGGCGCGGGAGGTGTCGCTCGACGTGCCGCTCGTGGTGCGGTTGCAGGGGACCCACGTCGAGGTCGGCCGCCGGATCCTCTCGGAATCCGGGCTCCCGATCATCACGGCCGAGACCATGAGGGAGGCGGCCGAAAAGGTCGTCCAGGCGAGTCGCGGGCAGATTCGGGCCGCGTGAGACCGCGAGGTCCGACAGGAGGCGAATCATGGCGATATTTCTTGACCAGAATGCTCGGGTGATCGTGCAGGGGATCACGGGCGGGGCGGGGTCGTTCCACGCCCGCCAGATGGTGCAGTATGGGACCCGCGTCGTGGGTGGGGTGACGCCGGGCAAGGGGGGAACGCGCCTGGACGACATCCCGGTGTTCGACACCGTCCGGCAAGCGGTGGCCGCGACCGGCGCCACCGCGACCGCGATCTTCGTCCCGGCCCCGTTCTGCAAGGACGCGATCCTCGAGGCCGTGGACGCGGGGATCCGGCTCGTGGTGTGCATCACCGAAGGCGTGCCCGTACTCGACATGCTCGCGGTGAAGCCGATCGTGGACCGCGAAGGCGTGCGGCTCATCGGCCCCAACTGTCCCGGCATCATCTCGCCCGGCAAGGCGAAGATCGGGATCATGCCGGGCCACATTCACCTGCCCGGCCACGTGGGCGTGATCTCGAGGTCGGGCACCCTGACGTACGAGGCCGTGGACCAGTTGACGAAACTCGGCATCGGCCAGTCCACCTGCATCGGGATCGGCGGCGACCCGGTCCAGGGGACGAACTTCATTGACTGCCTCCAGGCATTCGCCCAGGACCCGGACACGCGAGCGGTGGTCCTCATCGGCGAGATCGGCGGAAGCGCCGAGGAGAAGGCGGCCTCGTGGATTCGCGAGCACATGCCCGACAAGCCGGTCGTCGCGTTCATCGCGGGGCAGACCGCCCCTCCCGGCCGCCGGATGGGGCACGCGGGCGCCATCATCGCGGGCGGCAGGGGGACCGCGAAGGAGAAGATCGAATGCCTGAAGGACCACGGGATTGACGTGGCCCCGACGCCGGCCGACATCGGCGAGACCCTCGCCCGGCGCATCGGCCGCGTCGGGTAGGTCCCGGGGCCAGTTGAACAAGAGTCCGGTGGACGAGGCGAATGGAGGGTGGTGAGACGATGAAAACGGAACGCACGCTGGCGTTGATCAAACCGGATGCGGTGGCCGCAGGGCACATTGGCGGGATCCTCGCTTTGATCGAGGGAGCGGGGCTGCGGATCGTCGCCATGCGGATGGAGCGCTTGACCCTCGCCCAGGCCCGAGCCTTCTACGCGGTGCACCGCAGGCGCCCGTTCTATCGGAGCCTGACGCGATTCATGTCCTCGGGTCCCATCGTGGCGCTGGTGCTGGAGGGTGACCACGCGATCTCGCGCTGGAGGGACCTGATGGGACCGACCGACTCGCGCGAGGCCCCGGCCGGAACCGTCCGCGGACGCTTCGGGACCGACAAGGAGCGCAACGCCGTCCACGGCTCGGACGCCGCCGAGACCGCGGCCGTGGAAATCCCCTTCTTCTTCCCCACGCGGACGCTCGTCTAGGGCCCGTCACTCGTCGTCGGGCGGGCGATTGTGTTCGAGTCTCTTGAAGCCGTCGCGAAACAGGACCAGCACGTAGTCCTCCCCCGTGGCCGACACGACCCCAAGCCCGAGCGCGGGGTGCGAGATGAGGTCATCCTTGTAAAAGGTCTGTCGCGGGTTGTACACCCGGGACTTCAGAGGGTTCACGTCCTTCGTGGCCTCGTCCCACAACCGGCGCGCCACGGCCACCTGGTCCGCGCCCTCGCGCGGCGCGGGCGCGGCGGCCTGCCTCGCCGGGGCCGGGGCCCTGCGATCGCGCATCCGCAAGACCTTCTCGATCGCCTTCCGCCTCGCCAGGGCCTCGTTCACGGGGGGGCGATAGTCCTGGAACATCCGGCAGGTACGGCACTGGACCTTCACCGGCCGGTTGTTCACGATGGCCGACACCACGCCGTTCAGGTTCAGTTTGCAGTACCGGCAGTAAATATCGATCGGGTCACCGAGTTCGTACTTCCGGCGTCCGCTCATCGTCTGTTCTCGAGGCGCGGCGAGGAGTTCGACGCAAGAAACTGAACATAGACCTGACGCCTCCTCGGCCCGTCGAATTCGGCGAAAAAGACCCTCTGCCAGGTTCCCAGCGCCATGCGCCCCCCGGTCACCGGGACTGTGAGGCTCGACCCGACCAGGACCGACCGGATGTGGGCCGCAGCATTTCCCTCCGCGTGACGATACCGTCCGTCCCGCGGAACGAGTCGAGCAAGCGCCGCGGCGAGGTCGGCGGCCACGTCCGGGTCCGCCCCCTCGTTCACGAACAGCCCTGCCGTCGTGTGGGGGCAATACAGAAGCACCGCCCCGTCGCCGCCACTGGACAGGGACGGGAGCACGTCCCGGATGTCCGACGTGATGTCCACCAGTTCCTCGACCTTCGAGGTCGTGATCGAGAGGGCCGTCATTCCGCCAATCATGATAACATGGTGCGGGAGGCGAAAGTCAATGTGCCCGTCGAGACGGCGGGAAGCCAGGCCGCGTTCGATGTCCACCGAGGTCCGGCCGACCCGAGCGCATACTTCGCGTGGGTCTTCCGCGTGTCACGGAGTCCTCGCGGTGCTCGAGGAAGCGGCCCGCGAGTTGTCGGCCCTGGTCGAGGCGGGCCGCGTGGCCCGTGAACGTCGGCGGGAGGCCAGGCGCCTCCTGATGGAGGCGTGGCTGGCGCTCGAGGCCACCGCCCGGAACAGGCCCGATATCGAGTCGTTGCGAGGATTGCTGTGCGCGATGGATCGCCTCCTGGCCGACTCGAACCATTTCCGAGACGCCGCGTCGGGCCACGGCTTGCTGCGAATGTCGCCGCGATCGACCTTGATGGACGTTCATGGGGGCGCGGTCAAGCCGTCTGGCGGCCAGGGCGCGGTGGCGCGAATCCTCGCCCTCGAGCGCGCGGTCACGGACCTTCTCCGCCGGACGGACTTCATGGTAGAACAGGCGGTGAAGGCCCTGAAGCAGCAGGGTCAGCCGGCGTCGGCCAGGTCGCGAGGGTCTGCGGCCCCGGCAGCGCGCGAGGACCTCGAACTGGTTTGGGGCGAGACGGAAGGCTGACGGGGAACGGCAAGGACGATGGAGCCCGAGATCATCCCGGCGCGGGAACCCACGCCGCGCGACTATCGGAGGGCCGCGACCGCGATCGTGTTCGCGGCCTTCGTGACGGCGGCGGTGGGGTACCGGTTCACCCTGGGCGCGGACGCCGACCCGCGGAACACCGTCGCGGCCTGGCTCTTTTACCTGATCGCGGCCGTGGACCTCTTCGTGGGCGTCACGGTCATGGCGTACGCGGGCCGGGGGGGGAGCCCAGGGGCGGCGCGGTGGGTTCGATCACCTCGGTCAGAGTGACCGACTCGCCGGACCGGACCTTGCGGGTCACGGTCCGTGTCCCGAGCGTCGGGTGCACGAGCCTCACCGTATGGGACCCCACCGTCACCTCCCGGCCGATCACGGGAGTCCGTCCCACGAACACCCCGTCGAGCCACACGTCGGCCCACGGTCGCGCGTTGACGGTCAGGCGGCCAGGTGTGTCGCGTTCGGCAGCCCCGATGCGGTGATCGTTGCCGCCCGGAGACCTGTACGCACGCCGCTTCGGGGCACCCAAGTTCGCATGGCTTCCTCTCCCCTGCCCTTCCCTCCCTTCCTCGGCGCGCAGGACCGGCACCTCGACGGCGGCGAGGCGCTCCCGCAGGACGGGTCCGGCCGGTTCTCGGACGGCGCCTAGCGCGGGCGTTTCTTGCGTTCTCGTCGAGTCCCGTGCAGCCGGTGGACCGCGCATCCACACCCACGAACCGAGGACGACCGCGGACGCGAGCCCAACCATCACGGCCACCCACCTCCAGCGCGACCGGGCGCGACCTTGCGGCTTCGCCGTGGATCGGCGGACTTCCACGGTCGCCTCGAGACGTTCGGCGGCCTCCTGGCCGATGCTGGCGGCAAAGGCGCGTGCGAAGTCCAATACGGTCGGGAACCGGGCGTCGCGGTTCGGGGAGAGCGCGCGTGCCAGAACCGACGCCGGACCCTCGGGAACAAGGTCCAGTTCGGGCGGCGGCCGGGAGACCCGGGCCAGGAACGAGTCCGGGTTCGCAGGCCCGCCAAAGGCACGGCGACCCGTCAGCAACTCGCACGCGACGAGCGCCAGGGCGTACTGGTCCGCCCGAGGGTCGGGCCGGGTCCCCATCAGCATCTCGGGAGCCAGGTAAGCCGGGGTCCCGATCACGGCCTCCGGCGCGGTCAGGTCGGGCAGGTCTGGCCGGACGCCGGCGTCTACCCTGAGGATCCCGAAATCGATGACCTTGAGCAGAAAGGCTGCTCCTAGGTCCGACAGGCCACGGGACCCTGCCGAACCACCACCCGTCGGGGTCGCCGCCTCGGTCAAGAACAGGTTGGACGGCTTCACGTCCCGATGGACGATCCCCGCCTGATGGGCCGCGAAGAGCCCTTCCGCCGCCTGCCGGACCGCCTCGGCCACGCGCGCCGGGGGCCAGGTCTCGCCGGAGCGCACGACCTCGTGCAGGCTGCGCCCTCGCAGGTACTCCATCACGAGGATCATGTCCCCTTCGTCGTCCGTGCCGAAGTCGTAATAGGTGACGACGTTGGGGTGGGCGATGGAGGCCACCAGGACTGCCTCGCGGCGAAATCTCTCGCGCATCGCGAGGTCCCGCCTCTGCTCCACGGCCGAGGCCTTCAGGGCCACGGGCCGCAACAGGGCCACCTGGCGCGCGAGGTAAATCCGCCCGAAGCCGCCTCGGCCGATCTGGTGCTCGATCCGATATCGTCCAAGGACGAGCTCACCGGGTTCGCCCCTCATGGTCCCCGACCCCCGGGTCCTACTGCCTTCAGATCATCGGCGGGACCGCCTTTCCACGTTACCGGGCCGCGTCAGACCGGCGTTCTGCCCGTCCGGATGGAATAGTTCAGGCGGTTTCCGCATTATCCACCATGGACGGGGTGTCATGGCAGGACATCCGGTTGACATGTTTTCCTCCTTCTTGATCCCTCAAACACCCCATCAACCCGCCGGATGCCTGCCAACCCTCATCCTCGGGGTTCCTCGTCAGGGCGGCGGCCCCTCCGTCGTCACCCCTCGGATTCGGGTCCCGCCGTGCACGAACATCCTCCCCGGGGCCGGCGGCATGGCCGGCTTGCCCGGCCCCCACCGGACGAGCGCCCGCTCGCGCGCGAGGGCCGTGACCGTGACCGAGACGGTGAACGCGACTGTGTCCGTATCCGCCTCGGAGTTCCTGCCGGACGCCGGACGCCGGATCCCCGATCCCGGTCGGGGTCAGGCCCGTGGTCTCGAGGTCGCGAAGCCTCCTGAGCCCCTCGCGGACGGCGCCTGACCCGGCGCGGGCGAACTCGACCACCCCTTGCTCATTCACCACGACCATCGTGGGAACCGCCCGGACCCCGAAGGACGCGAACATCCCGCCCGCGTCCCCCGCGGCCGGCAACGCCAGGCCCGATGACGCCAGATACTGGGCGACCCGGTCCCCTGGCTCGTCGCTGACCGCGTAGAGGCGGAGAGAGGGTTCCTCGTGGAAGACCCGCGCAACGGCGGGCATCTCGGACCGGCAGGACCCGCACCACGTGGCAAAGAACAGGAGGGCGTACGGCTGACCGTTCAAGGACTCCGAATCCCACGTCTCCCCGCTTCCGACCAGCACCAGCGAGAACCTCGGCGCCCGATCCCCGGCGCGGACCGCCGGGGCGCCGCATCCGTCCCGGAGCGACGGGACCACGAACAGAAGCCCGGCCACCACGACGCCCCAGACGACGATGTCGCGACTCCTCATGGTGCTCCCGTCTCGAGGCATCCATTGTAATCGATCGGCGCCCATCTTGTGCCTGCCCCGCAAGTCTCCTTGATCTGCCAGGCGTGGCGTGGTATGGGTGCCGCGCGGATTCGACGACCCGGTTCGCGATCCGGCAACGGTGGAGCGAAGGCGATGAAGCAGGGCGCATGGATCGCCGGATACTTCTTGGTGGCCGCGGCCTTCTTCGCGGTCGGCCGCCTGACCGCGGAACGGGGCGCGGTCGCGACAGGAGGCCCGCCACCCTCGGCTTCTGGCCCCCGGAAGGCGGACTCCGGGGTCGAAACGAACTCCGCCGGGCCGCCACCGAGCCGCCCGGCCCCGGGACCCGTGCAGGTGGAGTCCCTGGAGGTCAGGCCCGCGGCGCGACCCCTGGCCGAGGCGGCCCGCGCCGATGACCCCGAGGTCCCCCCGGGGACGCGACCTGCGAACGACCCGAGCCCCGCGCACGGCCCTGCGGACGCCCGCGTGATCGTGCTCGAGGTCTCCGATTTTCAGTGTCCGGTGTGCAAGCGTGCCTACGAGCCGATGAAACAGTTGACGTCCGATTTTCCGGGTCAGGTACGTTTGGTCTTCAAGCAAAACCCGTTGAAGATGCACCGCAACGCGCTGAACGCGGCGGCGGCTGCGATGGCGGCGGCCCGCCAGGGGCGCTTCTGGGAGTACGCGGACCGGCTGTTCCAGAACCAGTCCGCACTGTCCGAGGACGACCTGGCCCGGTACGCCTCGGAAGTCGGGCTCGACCTGGCCCGTTTCAGGAAGGACTACCGCGACCCGGCCCTGAGGGCGCGCGCCCTGGCCGAAGGGGAGGCCGCCGCGGCCCTCGGGGCGCGAGGGACGCCCTCGTTCTTCGTCAACGGGCGGATGCAGGTGGGATGGGCGTCGTACGAGTCCATCCGCCAGATGGTCCAGCAAGAGATCGAGGCCGTGAACGCCCTCATGGCCGGTGGGAAGACCGTCAAGGAGGCTCGCGTGGCCAGGGTGAAGGCCACGCTGGAGGGCGCGGAGGGGTTCCTCGGGTCCGTGCTGGGGTCAGAGTTCACGGAACCTTGATTTCACTGGGATTGTGCCCATGATACCCGTTTGGGCGGCCCGCCCAGAGGCGGCGTCGGCGACCGGGTACGAACGCGAACGGGAAGGATGACGCATGTCGGACAAGACGAGACGAACTTCCGTGGCGGAGGCGCGGACGATTCCGGCACTTCCAATCTTGCCGCTTCGGAACTCGGTCCTGTTTCCAGGACTGGTGATGCCCCTGGTCATCGGGCGCGAGAAGACCTTGAAGTTGCTCGACGCGGTGGCCGGGAAGGACGAGCCCATCGGGGTCCTCACCCAGAAGGACAAGGACATTCAGGACCCCTCGCCCGACGATCTGTACTCGGTCGGAACCACGGCGCGCATCTTGCGGGTCGTGCGCGAGCGGGAGCAGGGCGTGGACATCGTGGTCCAGGGCCTGGAGCGCTTCAAGGTCGTCCAGTTTGTGCAGACGACCCCATTCCTCGCCGCGAGCGTGACCATCCTACCGGAGGACGAGACGCGCAATATCGAGGTCGAGGCCCTGATGCGCAACCTGAAGTCCGTCACGACGGAGGTCCTGCAACTGATCCCCGAGATGCCCGCGACCGCCGCCGAGATGGTCGAGCAGGTGGACCAGCCGAGTCGCCTCGTGTTCCTGATCGCGTCGAACCTCCCGATTTCCATCGAGGAAAAGGTCCAGATCCTCGAGATGAGCAGCATCGAGGACGCGCTGCGGATGACCCTGAAGGTCCTTCATCATCACCTCGAGATCCTGCGGGTCACCCAGAAGATCAACACGGAGGTCAAGGGTGAACTGAACAAGAGCCAGCGCGAATATGTCCTGCGCCAGCAGTTGAAGACGATCCAGAAGGAACTGGGGGAACTCGAGGAAGACGGCGACGTCCTGGACGAACTTCAAGAGAAGCTGAACAAGATCGCCCTGCCGGACGAGGTCCGCAAGGTGGCCGAGAAGGAACTGCGCCGCCTGCGGTCGATTCAGCCGTCGTCGCCCGAGTACACCGTGGCGCGGACATACCTGGAGTGGATCTGCGACCTGCCCTGGGACAAGACCACGGAGGACAACCTGGACGTGCCGCACGCGCGGGGCGTCCTCGACGAGGACCACTACGACCTCGAGAAGGTCAAGAAGCGCATTCTGGAGTACCTCGCCGTCTCGAAACTGCGAAACAACCTGAAGGGTCCCATCCTGTGCCTGGTCGGGCCGCCCGGCGTGGGCAAGACCTCGCTCGGCCAGAGCGTGGCGCGCGCGCTGGGACGCAAGTTTGTCCACATCTCGCTCGGGGGGGTGCGGGACGAGGCCGAGATCCGGGGCCACCGCCGGACCTACATCGGGGCCCTCCCCGGCAAGATCATCCAGAGCCTGAAGCGGGCCGAATCCAAGAACCCGGTCTTCATGATGGACGAGGTGGACAAACTGGGCCGGGACTGGCGGGGGGACCCCACAAGCGCCCTCCTGGAGGTCCTGGACCCGGAGCAGAACCACTCGTTCATGGACCACTACCTGGACGTCCCGTTCGACTTGTCGCAGATCCTGTTCATCACGACGGCGAACGTGACCGACACCATCCCCCCTCCCCTGCTGGACCGGATGGAACTCCTTGAACTGCCCGGCTACACGCCGGAGGAGAAGATCGCCATCGCCCGGGAACATCTGATCCCGAAGCAGGTCAAGGAACATGGGCTGGACAAGACGATCGTCGATATTTCGGACAAGGTCGTCTTGTACATCATTGATCACTACACACGAGAAGCCGGCGTGCGGAACCTGGAGCGGATGATCGCGTCCGTGTGCCGGGGGATCGCCGTGAAGGTCGTCGAGGGGAAGTGGGAACAGAAGCCCGTGGACGAGGAGATGGTCGCCGAGTTCCTGGGTCCGGAGATGTTCCAGCCCGAGACGGCGGAACGCACCGAGTCTCCGGGGATCGCGACCGGGCTCGCGTGGACCACGACCGGTGGCGAGATCCTGTTCGTGGAGGCCACGCGGATGGGCGGCAAGGGACGCCTGAAACTGACCGGGCACCTGGGCGACGTCATGAAGGAGTCGGCCCAGATCGCCTTGTCATACCTTCAGGCGAACGCCGAGAATTACGGTCTCGACGGTCGGGTCTTCGACCAGGCGGACATTCACATCCACGTGCCCGCGGGCGCGATCCCCAAGGACGGGCCGTCCGCGGGGGTCACCATGTTCGCGGCCCTGTTCTCGCTGTTCAGCGGGGTCCGGACGCGCGGGGACACGGCCATTACGGGCGAGATCACGTTGCGGGGCCTCGTCCTGCCCGTCGGCGGGATCAAGAACAAGGTCCTGGCGGCGCAGCGCGGCGGGATCCGGAGGATCGTGATGCCGGAGCGCAACCGCAAGGACCTCGTCGAGATCCCCGAGCAGGTGAGGCGCGAGATGGAGTTCATCTTCGTGAAAAAGATGGACGAGGTGCTGGAGCACGTCCTGGACCTCCCCGAGGGCGTGAAGCCCTTCCCCATCGCCCGCCCACCCGAAGTTCGCGGTTCGGGGGAGGGCCTTCCGTCGGGCCGCACGGATGACGAGGTGTCCGACGAACCGGAGGAACCTTCCCGGAGGCGCGAAAGGCCCGAGGAGCAACCCCCGCGACCCGTGGTGTGACCCTGAATGGCCGGTGTCGTTGGAGCAATCCGCGATGTCGTTTGACGCAGCAGCCATGCGGGTCTCATGGGATCGGGAGAATTGCTTTACCCCAGGAATTTC
>JBBIPO010000089.1:0-14891 GCA_037442805.1 Deltaproteobacteria bacterium | reverse complement strand
CGGACGACGACAACGACGGGGACCCGGACACGAACGACTGCGCCCCCAGGAACCCGGCGGTCTTCCACGGGGCCCAGGAGGTCTGCAACGGCGTGGACGACAACTGCGTGAACGGCGCGGACGAGGAGGGCGCGAGCGGGTGCAAGACCTGGCATTACGATTCGGACGGGGACGGGTACGGGACGGATACGACGAAGTGCCTGTGCGCGGCCTCGGGGCTGTACCGCGCGGACAAGGGCGGGGACTGCAACGATTCGGCCAAGGAAATCAACCCCGGCGCGACCGAGAAGTGCAACGGGGTGGACGACAACTGCGACGCCGTGACGGATCCGCCGGGCAGCGAAGGGAGCAAGACCTTCTTCAAGGACCACGACAAGGACGGATATGGGCTTAGTAACGACTCTAAGGCCTTGTGCTCAGCGAGCGGTGATTACACGGCCTTGCAGGGGAGCGACTGCAACGACAACAATAATAGCATCAATCCCGGCGCGACCGAGAAGTGCAACGGCGCGGACGACAACTGCGACGGGAGCATTGACCCGGACGGGTCCTCGGGGTGCACCACCTATTTCGCGGACGAAGATCAGGATTCGTACGGCGGAGCGTCCTCGAAGTGCAAGTGCAGTCCGGCTTATCCCTACACGGTGACGAACAGCGGCGATTGCTGCGACAAGGACAACCGGGCCAGACCGGGCCAGACCGCGTGGTTCACCTCGACGAACAACTGCGGGTCGTGGGACTACGACTGCAACAACAAGGCCGACAAGCGGTGGGACTACCTTCACACGTTTTCGTGCGCGGTCGTGGGGTTGTACTGCTGGTGCCAGGGGGGCGGGCATTCCGGATGGCGGAACAGCATCCCGGGGTGCGGCCAGACGGCCGTGTGGCGGGAGTCGTGTTCCGGCGCATGGTTGTGTGGGGATTGCAACTACAATGACTTCAACCGGACGCAGGAGTGTCATTGAGGGGTTGGACAGTGTCCAAGGGGTGTCCAATTTCCAGCAATGACTGCGGCTTGGAATCTGCCGAAATTGTTGAGTTGTTTGGTGGCATGATTCTTGACAGTGATGGCGGCGAGGCCCGGCTGCCAGGGCCTCCGCCGGGGGTGGGGCGCGACGCCCGGCGACGATGCCCGGACCGATGCCGCCGATGGCGGGGGCGGACGGGTGCGTGGGGGTCCCCTCCAGGGGGCCGGTGGTGGCGGCGGGGGAGGGCCCACGCAATCGGACGTAATATACCAATGGTGTCAACATGCAATGATATAGTACTAGTATGAATAACATCGCATCAGGACATCTATCCAGAATGGGGACCTGGGTGGTTCTCGGACTGCTGTTCGCCTGCGGCGGCGGTGCGGTGTCGGGGCGGGGCCCGGACATGTCCGCCGGGAAGGATATCCCGCATGACTTGGGGTCCGACCTGGAGGACGCGGTCGGGCCGGACGAGGCGGCCCCCGGGGACTTCGCGGTCCCGGACGAGGCGGTTCCCTCCTTTCCCGACCTGACCGTCGTAGAGGACTTGAGACCTCTCCCCCCTTGCATCCACGGCGAGATGTGCGACGACCACGACCCGTGCACGTACGCCGACCAGTGCAAGTACGGCGTGTGCGAGGGCGTTCCCTACGCCTGCTCTGACGGCAATGCCTGCACGCACGACCTGTGCGACGGGGCCGGCGGCTGCCGGTATCCCCTGCGCGAGGACCGCTGCCTGATCGGGGGGGCCTGTTACCAGGACGGAGACGCGAATCCCGCCAATCCCTGCGAGGCGTGCGTCCCGACCGTGTCCAACGTGGCCTGGACCCCGGCGGACGGCCTCCCGTGCGACGACGGGAACTTCTGCACGACCCAGGACACGTGCCTTGCCGGCGTCTGTCGTGGCCTGGTCCCCAACCCCTGCGATGACCAGAACTTCTGCACGGACGACTCGTGCGACCCCAAAAAGGGCTGCGTCCACACCCCGAACCAACGCCCCTGCGACGACGGGGATCCCTGCACGGTGGGCGATGCGTGCCTGAACGGGACATGCCGTTCTGGTCCGGTCCTGGTCCTCTGCGACGACCACAATCCCTGCACGGACGATACCTGCGTTCCGGGCCAGGGCTGCATCCACGAACCGAACGATCACCCGTGCGATGACGATGATGTCTGCACGGTCGGCGATCGCTGCGTGGCCGGGGCCTGTGCCTCCGGGCCGGAGACCCTGCCTTGCGCGGACACCAACCCCTGCACGGACGACGTCTGCCACCCGCGCCTGGGTTGCCAGCACGTTCCGAACGAGGCCCCCTGCGACGACGCCAACCCCTGCACGGATGGGGACCGCTGCGCGTACGGTCAGTGCCTGGCCGGCCCGGGCCTGCCGAACTGCCAGGACGGGAATCCCTGCACGGCGGACTCCTGCGACCCGGCCGTGGGAGGGTGCGCGCACGAGCCCCAGTCCGGCCCCTGCGACGACGGGAACCCGTGTACCCTCGGGGACTTCTGCGAGGCAGGGAGCTGCAAGGCCGGGGGGGTCTCCGTGGACTGCGAGGACCACAACCCGTGCACTCTCGACACCTGCGGGCCCGCCGGGGACTGCGTGTACGTCCCGCTGGACCTCCCGTGCGACGACGGGGACCCCTGTACACTCGGAGACCGGTGCGTGGACGGCGCGTGCGTCCCCGGAGGGACCCCCCTCGCCTGCCAGGACGACAACCCCTGCACGGCGGACGGATGCGCGCCCGGTGAAGGCTGCATCCATGAACCCGTCGCGAACACGTGCTCGGACGAGAATGCCTGCACGGTCGGAGATCGCTGCCTGAACGGGGTCTGCGTCCCGGGCGACCAGGTCTTCGCCTGCGACGACGGGAACCCCTGCACCTCGGACGTCTGCGACCCGGGCGCTGGCTGCGTGTTCCAGCCGCTCGACGGCACCCCCTGCGACGACGGGCAGGTCTGCACGAGCGGGGACCACTGCGAGGCCGGCGCCTGCGTGGGCGCGCAAAGCCCGTGCGACGACCAGAACGCTTGCACGCAGGACCTCTGCCTGCCCGGGGGAGGCTGCGATCACGCGCTCCTGGACACCCCGGAATGCAAGCCCCTGATCGAGGTCTTCTACCCGCCCCGTGGCGCGATGATCAAGGGTCCACCGGACCAGATCACCGTCACGGGCCGCGTCACGAGCGAGGGCGGTCCGATCACGCAGTTCCTTGTCAACGATTCGCCCGTGTCGTTGAAGGCCGACGGTACGTTCTCCCATCCCTTGCCGACCCGCTCCGGGATCAACATCCTGCGCCTCGCCGCCACGAACGCCGCGGGCGGTATGGTCAAGGGCGTGCGCGCCTTCGCCTTCTCGCACCACTTCTACCCGACCGACCCGTCGAACGCCAAGGCCGCCGAGATCCCGGATGGCCTGCGTGTCTATCTGGGGCCCACGGTCTTCGACGACAACGACACTTCGACCCCGGATGATTTCGCCACATTGATCCTTCTGATGCTGAAGGGGATGGACCTCGCGGCCCTCATCCCCGACCCCCTGGCCCAGACCCAGATCCTTCAGTGCCAGGCCACGATCCGGGCGAAGAACGTGCAGTTCAAGGGCCCGGACCTGGACCTCGCCCCGATCAACGGCGGCCTGCACGCCCGGGTGCGCCTGACCGACATCTCCATGGACATCCAGGCCCAGATGTCCGGCTTCCTGTGCCCGTCGGCCTCGGGGAGGGTCCAGGCCCAGAGCATCACGGTGGACACGGACCTCCTCGTGACCGTGCCCAAGCCGGGGCAGGCCAAGGTCACCCTCGCGAACGAGAAGGCCACCATCACCGGGCTCGACATCACGCTCGACGGCCTCCTGGGCTTCCTGTTCAACTGGCTGGTGGACCTGTTCGAGGGGACGATCACGGCCCAGATCGAGCAGATGGTCGTGGCGCAACTGGTCCAGTTCGCGCCGGTGCTCGAGGACGCGCTCGAGTCCCTCGCCATCGAGCAGACCCTCACCATCCCCCCGCTGATCGGCTCCGGAACGCCCGTGCCCGTGACCGTGAAGGCCGCCCTCTCGAGCGCACGTTTCGACACGAGCGGGGCGGACATCGGATTGACCGCGACCGCCCTGACCAAGAAAGGGATCCCGTATCAACCCCTGGGCTCCCTCGCACGTTCCGCGTGCCTCCTGCCCTCGGAGCCCCCGTTCCATTTCATCGAGTTGAATGAATTCGAACTAGCACTTTTT
This sequence comes from Deltaproteobacteria bacterium, assembly GCA_037442805.1. Classification (GTDB taxonomy): domain Bacteria; phylum Myxococcota_A; class UBA9042; order DTJE01; family DTJE01; genus DYKK01. The sequence goes on along the minus strand of JBBIPO010000089.1, from coordinate 10,688 downwards.
GACGACCTCGTCAATCAGGTTCTCTACTCCGTCTGGTACGGGGGCGCGCTCGAGATCACGCTGGGCGAGGCCGATCTGCCTCCCGGGACCCCCCTGGACCAGTACGGGGTCGCGAACTTGGTCCTCGACGTGTCGTTCCTGCTCCCTCCGGTCCTGACCTCGTGCACGCCCATGGAGACGTTCAAGGCCCAGGTCGGGGACGTCCGCGTCCACGCCTCGATGACCCTGATGGGCCAGCCCATCGAGATGGATGCCTACGCGTCGGCCGAGGCCGCGCTGTTGATCGACGTGAAGAACACGCCGGCGGGCGCCGAACTGGCTTTTGGTATTCAGAATATTGATATCATCGAAATCGAGGTCGAAAGCGTGAGCGGTGGAATGGCAGGCGCGAAATACGCCCTGGCCGCCCTGATCGAGGACACGCTGCTCCCCATGGTGTTCGAGGGGTTCACGGGCGAGCCGATCGCCTCATTCCCGATCCCGGAGATCGACCTGGGATCACTGGGGACCGGCCTGCCGCAGGGGACGACCTTCTCGCTGGAGGCTCGTCAGATATACCGGAATCTGGGACATACGGTTGTAAGCGGAATCGTGAAGTGAGGACCCATCGCCTGATTCCATGGATGGTGCTGGTGGGCCTCGGGTGCGGCGGGGGGGCGGCACCGGCGCCGGACCCGGGCCCGATCCCGGACGCGGCTCCCAAGGATGTGGGCCATACCGACCTCGGCAACGACGGAACGGTTGCCGCGGACCCGACGGCTCCGGAAGACCTGGCTCCCCCTCCCCCGGACCCGGGTCCCGAGGATTGGGCCCTCGCTGACGTGCCCCCGGACCTTCCTCCGGTGGACGCGCGCCCGTTCTGCGAGGAGGGCAAGCCCTGCGACGACGGCGACCCGTGTACGCACTCGGACCGCTGCGTGGGAGGGGCGTGCCGGGGGAAGGCCTACTCCTGCGACGACGGCCGCCCCTGCACCGACGACCTCTGCGACGGGTACGGGGGTTGCCGGTACCCGGTGCGCGACGGGACCTGCCTGATTCACAACGTCTGCTACGAAGCGGGGGAGGGGAACCTCCTGAACCCGTGCGCCCTGTGCGACCCGACCGTGTCCGCGGTCGCCTTCGCGGTCGCTCCAGACAACACCCCCTGCGGGCAGGACGACCCGTGCCTCGCGGAGGGGGTCTGCCAGGGAGGGCAGTGCAGCGGCGGCCCGACTGACTGCAACGATGGCAATCCCTGTACCGACGATCGCTGCGATCCGATTCAAGGGTGCCTGAACGACCCCAACCACGACCCTTGCGAGGACGGCGACCCCTGCACCCTCGGGGACCAGTGTGTGGACGGGGCCTGCGTCACCGGCTACCTCGCGATGGACTGCCACGACGACAACCCGTGCACCGTGGACCTGTGCACACCGGACGGGTGCGTTCATCTCCCCGTGGATGGCCCCTGCGAGGACGGCGACCTCTGCACCGAGGGCGACCGATGCGAGGACGGCGAGTGCGTCCCCGGTCCCCCGCTCGTGTGCGACGACGGCAACGACTGCACGAACGACTGGTGCGAGGGGTGGCTCGGCTGCCGCCACTCCGTCTCCGACAGTCCGTGCTGCATCGGGACGGTCCACATCTGCAACGACCTCAACCCCTGCACCCGCGACCTCTGCGACCCCGTGACGGGGACCTGCGCCCACGAGCCGGTCGTGGGACCCTGCAACGACGGCGACCGCTGCACCGGACCGGACGAGTGCGACGAGGACGGCCAGTGCAAGGGCCCCCCGCTCGACTGCGACGATCACAATCCCTGCACCGAGGACTCCTGCGACCCCGCCAAGGGGTGCGTGACCCTCCCCCTGACCGGCCCCTGCGACGACCACAATGCCTGCACGCTGGACGACGCCTGCGTGTCCGGCCAGTGCAAGGGCAAGCCCCTGTCCTGCGACGATCACAACGCCTGCACCCAGGACTCGTGCGACCCCGCCTCCGGGTGCCGCAACGAGCCCTTCACGGGCCCCTGCAACGACGGCAACGCCTGCACCGCGAATGACACCTGCTCCGGCGGGGTGTGCCAGGGCGTGCCCATCGCCTGCGACGACCACAACGCCTGCACTGCGGACTCGTGTCACCCGGTGGCCGGATGCCAGCACGTCCCCGTGGCCGGCCCCTGCGACGACGGCAACGCCTGCACCGTGGACGACCACTGCGAGGCCGGCCTGTGCGCCGGCACCCCGCAGGGGCTCTGCTGCACGCCGGAGTTCACCGCGCCTGTGAACAAGGTGACGGTCCTCGCCCTGGGCGAGAGCGGACGCCCCGGTCACGCCCTCAACGTGGACGGAAAGCCCACGTGCAGCCCGCCCGACAACTGCGAGGCCGGGCTCGACAACAGCCTGGCCCCCTTCGCGGGACTCGCGAACCAGCCCCTCCAGGAGGCCGTGGACCAGGGCGAGGTGATCCTCCTGTTCGAGCACCGGGGATTCAACACGGGCGGCCAGCCGTACACCCTGGCCCTTTGGCAGGGCGAGCCCGTGGACCCCGGTTGCGACGTCCAGCACCAGACGTGCGCCTACCTCGTCCCGGAGGAACTCCTCGGCCCCGACTGCGAGCCGCTTGTCGCGTTCCACAATGCCAAGGTCGCGGGCACGAAACTGACCGCGGGCGGCGTCGGGAACAACTACCCCTTCTCGATCCCCATCGCGCCCGGGGTCACCCTGGACGTCGTGCTCGTCAACGCCATGATGGAGGCGACCCTGACGCTCCAGGGGGGAAAACCCGCGGCCATGAGCGGGGTCCTGGCCGGCGCCGTGCCCAAGGCGACCATGATCGCCGCGGTCCAGGCCATCCCGGACGACCAGTTGCCCGTGTCCAAGGACCTGGTCCTCCAGATGTTGAACCTCCTCATCGTGAATGACGTGGACAGCGACGGGGACAGCAAGCTGGACGCGGCCAGCATCGGCATCCGGTTCCAGGCCATCGGCGGCACCATCGCCGGGGTGCGGGACTGAGGGGGTTCCAGATCCGGGGCGTGCCGATTCCGTAGTAGCATATCCACAGGTGCGTGACGCTGGTCGCGAGGGCAGCCCATGGACGAAGTCATTCACCCCGGCCACCAGGGGGAACTCTTCCCGAACCCAGTTCCGAGTCTCCCGTGGAGGCCCCGACCCAATCACGCGGGGCGTCGCACTTCCGACAAGAAATTATTCGGTCAAGTCTTTACGCCGCTGACAATAGCGCAGAAAATACTCGCGATGGTCGAGTGGCCGGAAGGGGCGTCGCGGGGGATCCTCCTGGATCCGGCCTGTGGGGACGGGGTGTTCCTCGAGGCCGCCGTTCGCAAGGTCCTCGGCATGGAACTTCCACGGGACGAGGTCGTCTCGATTCTGGAACACCGGATCGTCGGTTGGGACCTGGATGAGGCTCAAGTCACCGCGTGCCGGAATCGCTTGCAGCGCCTGTTGGAGCGGGTCGGATTGTCCGGGATACGCTTCCACCTGGAGCGTCGGGATGCCCTGGCCGCCTCCGCGGACATCCCGGCGACCTGCGTCGTGGGGAATCCCCCCTATCTCGAGGCCAAGAGGATGCCCGACGAGCTCAAGCGCACAATCAGGGCATCGTTTCCGGAGGCGGCGGACGGGGGATTCGACCTCTTCGGGGCGTTCGTCGCGCTGGCGTTGCGTTTGACGCGAGGCGGCGGCGAAATCGGTCTGGTGATCCCCAACCGATTCCTGACAGGCACCTACGCCGCACGGCTTCGGCGAAGGCTGTCGCAGGAGTACGTCACCGAGGTTCAGGACCTCTCCACCGAGCGCGTCTTTCCCGACGCGGCGGTCTATCCGGTCATCCTTCATGCCAGAAGGCGCGGCTCGGATCACGATCTCGCAGTCCTCGTTCGAGGTTCGGGGAAACGGTCGTCGGACCCGACCAGGGGGTTGGCCTGGGCGACGACCGATCTCTGGCCGGTGACACCCGCAGACCCTCGTGGAACGCGAGTGATCCAACGGATCATGAACGATCCGTTTCTGGCTCGCCTGGAGGAGGTCGCCGCGGTCCGGTGGACGGTTTCCTTCCATCGCTCGGGATGGAGGGACCTGTTCGTGACCCCGGAAGCGCCACGTGGGGCTCGCCACCCGAGGCGTTTTCTGGGCGGCGGACGGTTTCACGGGAACCGCGAAATCCTTCCATTCCGGATTCGGTGGGATGGATGGTGGATTGACTACGACGAGGAACGCGCGAAACGGGTCGGCAATCCCTTGCCCCCGCTGTCCCTGTTCGAGCAGCCAAAGGTCGTGGTCTGTCAGAACGCTCGCCGGCTGCGGGCAGCCGTGGACCGGGACGGGTTCGTCTTGAAAGACACCTTCATGGCGGTCGTCCCGCGGAAGTCGCCGGAATGCGCCGGCGCGCGACCAGATGGCCAGGAGCGTCTGTTCCATCCGCCGTCTGCGACGGACACCGCTCGGGCCACACCGAGCCTGGAGTGGCTCTGCATCGTGCTCCACTCGGACCTGATGCACTACCTCTACGAACACCTGTTCGCGGGCACCCGGAAGGGAGGTGGGTATCTGCAGTATCTCCCGAGATTCCTTTCCGTGTTGCCCGTGGCGCGTTGTCCGGATGAGGAGGCGGCGGTCCGTCTGGCCGCACGACTTTCAGCGGGCGAACCGGTCTGGAAGGAGGCCGAGGCGCTGGTCCTCGAAGCGTTTCAGGTGACTCGACTGGAAAGAAGGGTGCTGACGGACTTTCCGTTCCCTCGTCATCCGGAGGATTGACGATGTACCCGCATGGCGACAACCTTCGGCAGAAGCATGAGAAAAATTATAAGAACCTAAAAGCTCAATTCGGGAAGTGGTTGGATAGGCATTACATGCAATGGAGGGCTCAATCGGAAGCGGTGAACTGGAGAGAACCTCGCTCCGCGGTCAGTTCTCTCGTGGACCTCTTCGAACAGTATCTGGTTTCTCTTCGAAAAGAGATTAGAGACGGTTCGTTGAGAACGGTAACAACACAGTCGTTCCTCGAATCATCTGTCATGGAGGAGTTCTGTTATTACCTGTTTCGTAAATTCCCGATGGACTTTCGAGGGCTTCCTGGGGCTGACGCTCTGGTGTACTGCAACTCCGGCATTTTCATTGGGCTAGCCTTGAAACCGGACGGAAGCGTCGTGATCCAAAGAAAAAACTCCGATTTTTGCATCGCCAGACAAACCGGAGTGAACATCAAGGGTAGAGTTCACCAGGTCCGTGTTCCCATCGTGACCGTGGAATGCAAGACATCGTACGTGGACAAGACGATGTTATCGAGCCTTGCTCTATAGCGCTCGGCTGGCGAAACAGGGCGTAGTGGGCGTACGTACCTACGTGTTGGCCGAAACAAAGTCCTTCGAGATGAGCCTTCACGATTCACCGATTGACGAGATATTTGTATTGAAGAGGAAATATGAGGACCGGATCGATCGCGATGTCGTTTACGATTTCTATCAGGAAGTTCGGGAGTCGGTGCGGTCCGGACTGCTTGTGACCGATCCGATCGTCCCCGGTCGAGTCATCAGACCTGGTTTCTCGCTGACGAAGAGATAGACGGTCGTGAACAGCACGAACCATCGCCGCTCCACACCATGTCTGTGGTCCCCGAAAAAAAACTGTTGACAACCACCCGACACGCTCGCATCATTCGCCCAGGCGACGGAAACCCGGGCGTTGGGGGTGAGCGCCTCCTCGATGGAAGAAGCCGCGGAATACGCCTCGTGGGGCGCGGCGGGGGTTCTTCCCCCGCGGGCGCCCCAGGACAGTCGCCCCTGGAACCAGGGCTTCCCCTCAGGGGAAGCCGCGCGCCTTGCTATCGCCTGCCCCTCCACCGTTTCCGAACGATCACACGACAATTTGCCTGAAGAAGGTCTGAAGAAAGGACATCTGTCCCGTTTCGGGACCGGCGGTCCCCGCGGGTCTGACGAGGGAGGATGAACGTGAAAGTCGGGATCACCTTTGACCTGCGACAGGAATATCTGCTCCTCGGCTACTCCCTGGAGGACACGGTGGAACTCGACCGCGAGGACACCGTGGACGCCATCGAGGAGGTCCTGCGCGGCCTGGGCTTCCAGACCGACCGCATTGGGAACGTGCGACGCCTCGTCGAGCGCCTCGCGAGCGGGGACCGGTGGGACCTGGTCTTCAACATCGCGGAGGGGCTGCGGGGATTCGGCCGCGAGGCCCAGGTCCCCGCGTTGCTCGAGGCCTACGGCATCCCGTGCACGTTCTCGGACTCGCTGGTCTGCGCGGTGGCCCTGCACAAGGGCCTGACCAACCAGGTGGTTCGGGGTCACGGGATTCCCACCGCGGACTTTCGCATCGTGACATCCGAAGAAGAACTGTTTGACGTGAATCTACCGTTCCCCCTGTTCCTGAAACCCGTGGCCGAGGGGACCTCCAAGGGTGTCAGCGCGACGAATCGGGTGGAAGACCCGGCTCAACTCCGGGAGGTGGGCCGCCGTCTCCTGTACGCGTATCGCCAGCCGGTCCTGGTCGAGACGTACCTCCCCGGCCGCGAGTTCACCGTGGGGTTGATCGGCACCGGGGCGAAGGCCCGGCCCATCGGGGCCATGGAAGTGGTGCTCCTCGAGCGGGCGGAGCAAGGGGCCTACTCGTACGACAACAAGGCCTACTACGAGGACCGCGTGGAATACCGCCTCGGCAGCCCCGACGACCCGGAGGTCGCGGAGGCCCTGGACATGGCCGTGCGGGCCTGGCGGGCGCTCGGGTGCCGGGATGCGGGACGCGTGGACCTGCGGAGCGGGGCCGACGGGCATCCCCGGTTCCTCGAGGTGAACCCCCTGGCCGGCCTGAACCCCGACATCTCGGACCTCCCGATCCTGTGCCGCCTGGCGGGCATCTCGTATCGGGACCTGATCGCCGCCATCGTGCAGTCCGCCCTCGAACGCGTGCCGGACACCCTGGGGCTGGCCCTCCACGCGCCGGCGCTCGGCCTTGCGGTCGCCGACCCGCTCGCGCGCCAGGGCGACCTGTTCCCGACCCCGACGCCCGCGTCGGCTTACCGCGGCCGGCAACGCCCCAGGGTCCTGTTCCTGCACGAACGCATCGAGAGCGGGGCCCCGGCCGACCGCCAGGACCTCCGCCACGAGATGGACTACCTCGCCTCCATCCTGCGGAACCTGGGCTACGACGTGGCGATGCACCCGATCTCGCTGGACCTGCGGTCCGTCAGTCGCGCGGTGCAGCGCATCCGACCCGACGTGGTCTTCAACCTGGCCGAGACGGTGGACGGCCAAGGACGCCTGGTCCACCTCGCGCCGGCGATCCTCGACCGCCTCGGCGTCCCGTACACGGGGAACGGGACCGAGGCGATGTTCCTGACCAGCAACAAACTGGTCGCGAAGGAGGTGATGCGCCAGGCAGGCATCCCGACGCCCCGGGCCGCGACCCTGGAGCAGGTCCTCCACGGGGACGTGGACCTGACCCTGCCGTGCATCATCAAGTCCGTCTGGGAGGAGGCCTCCGTGGGCCTCGACGAGGACTCGGTGATCCGCGACCGCGACCGACTGAAGGAGGAGCTGTTGCGACGGCTGCCGGAACTCGGGGGGTCGGGGTTCGTCGAGGAGTACGTGGGCGGGCGGGAGTTCAACCTCTCGCTCCTGTCCGCGCCCGGCGGTCCCCGGGTCCTGCCCGTGGCCGAGATGTGCTTCGAGGACTGGCCCGAGGGCAAGGACCGCGTCGTGGGGTACCGCGCCAAGTGGGACCCGGACTCCTTCGAGTACAGCCACACGGTCCGGTCCTTCACGATCCAACCGGCTGACGAGGCGCTCGTGCGCAGGCTCGTGACCATCGCCCTGCGGTGCTGGGAACGGTTCGGGTTGCGCGGGTACGCCCGCGTGGACTTCCGCGTGGCGCAGGACGGGACCCCGTACGTCCTGGAGGTGAACGCGAACCCTTGCCTGTCGCCGGACGGGGGTTTCATGGCCGCGGCGCGCGAGGCGCTCCTGACTCCCGAGCAGGTGCTGACCCTGATCCTGGCCGACCTGAATCGCCCCAGGCCGACGATGGCGATCCCGATCACGTCGTCGCGGGCGCGACGCCAGGGTGCGGGGGTCTCCCCGGCGAGCCGCTCGCAGATCCTCCAGGGTCGCAGACCCCGGTCGTTGTAGGTCCATCTTGTCGAGTGGTTGACAGGGACACGGGAAGCCGGCAGAATCCGCCGTCGTCTCGTGGCATGGAGCGGACACGATGAAGGCAAGGGGCTGGTCGGTCGCAATCGCGTTGGTTTCCTGGCTCGCACCCGCCGCGGCGTATCCATGCGGGGGGTCCGGTGAGGGCTCGTGCGACTGGTTCAATCCGCACGTGACGTTCACCCTGTCCGAGGCGGAGGACGGGCTCGCGCTGTCCTCGGTCGTCCAGGGGTGCGCCGGGATGCGCGCCGCCCATCAGGACCGCATCGAGGCCGAGATCGCCCGCGCCGGGAAGGGGTCGGCCTGCGAGGCCTGCCCGTTCGGGGTGCCGGGGCTGTCCTTCGCCCTGGAGCGCACGGACCTGGGCGTGTTGGTCCGGATCACGGGGCCCAAGGACCGGCTGGCCGAGTTTCGCCAGCGCTTCGACGCCAAGATGGCGGCCCGGCAGGAGGGCACGTCCGGCGGCGGTTGCGGGTGTGCCAGGGCCGCGCGGGCCGGCTCCCAGGGCCGGTCCGGCCCCGAGTCCGCCCCGACCTGCGGGGATTGACCCGCCGCCCCCCTCACAGTCCCGTCGCGAACAGCTCCTCGAGGGTTTCCGGTCTTCGGGCGTGGGGCGAGAAGACCCACGTGACCGCGAAGCCTCGCACCTCCCCGGGCGCGGTGGGTCGCTCCACCACGCGCACGACCTCCCCGATCATATGGATCTTAAACGCCGTGTGGCCCGGGTTCTCGAAGATGACCTCGACCTGCGTGCCGGGGATGGGGAGGAAACGCGAGAACAGGAACGCCCCGCCCGCGCTGATGTCCGTCGTGGTCGCGCGGTACTCCCGGCCTTCCTGCGAGAAACGGACGGTCATGGTTCGCTGGACGCGGGTGGTCCCTCGCCGGTCGAAGGGTCGGGGACGGGGCTCGGTCGCCCGTGGAACCCCCTGGGCCGCCGCTTCTTGCCCGGGCGCGGGCCCCGGGGCCCCTGGCCCGGGGACCGGCTCGCCCGTTCCAACCCCTTGCGGCACCGTCACCGGGCGCGCCTGGCCGCCCGCGATCAGGGCTTCCGGCTCTTCCTCCCCGAAGCCCTCCATCGCGAGGGCCAGGAGGTTCTTGAACTCCGACGCATCGCGGGGCCTGCGGTCCGGGTCGCGCGACAGGGCGCGACGGAGGAAGGCCTCGAGTTCGTCCGGGATGCGGGCGTGGGGGTTGACCTGGCGCAACGGCGGGGGGACCTCCTGGACCTTGCGCAGGGCCAGGGCCACGGGGGTCGCGGCCTCGAACGGAGGCCGGCCCGCGATCAGTTCGAACAGGATCGTGGCCAGGGAATAGAGGTCGGAACGGGCATCGAGGGGCTTTCCTTCCATCTGTTCGGGGCTCATGTAGCGCGGGGTGCCGACGACCAGGCTCCGGTCGCTGTCGCGGCCCTCGGCGTCATCCCCGAGTTGCGCGATCCCGAAGTCGAGGACCTTGGCGAACTCGGTCTGGCCCGCCCCGGAAATGACGAAGATGTTCTCCGGCTTGAGGTCCCGGTGCAGGACCCCGACCTGGTGGGCCTCCTCGAGGGAGTTCAGGACCTGGTCCACGAGCGACACCGCGCGCCAGGCGGACATGGGCTTCCCTGCTTCCGTCATCACTCGGAAGAGGGATTGCCCCTTGAGCAATTCCATCGCGATGTAAAGGAGCCCGTCCTCCGTGCGGCCCACGTCATAGACCGAGATGGTGTGGGGGCTCGTCAGGCGGCTGACCGCGCGCACCTCGCGAACGAAGCGCTCGGTGGCCTGCTCGCGGGTCAGGAGTTCCGAGCGCAGGACCTTGAGGGCGACGTCGCGGCCCATCGAGACCTGTTGGGCCACATAGACCGCGGAGGTCCCGCCGATGCCGAGCAGCCGCCGGATCGCGAAGCGCCCGTCCACCACGACCCCCTCGCCGAGGGTCATGGCCGTGGCCCCGAGGGGCCGCCGCCCCCGCAACCTCCCCCACAGCCTCGCGATGCGGTCCTTCACGCCGCGTCGTCCCGGACGATGGTGACCGGATTTCCCTTACCAGTACGCGCAAGGGCGGTCAAGGGGCCCGCGAACCTCCGACTGGACCGGGAATCCCCTCTACCGGAAATCGCGGGACGGGAGGTGGGCGGGGGGCGACAGGGGCGGCACCCACACCTCCTCCGCGACCAGGTGGACCACCCCGTCCCGGACCTGGAGCCGCCCCGTGACCCCCAGGAACGGATGCGTCTTGATCGTCACCTTGTGCCGCTGCCACACCGAGTCCCACAGGACGACGTTCACGAAGCCGGTCTCGTCCTCGAGCGTCAGGAACGTCACGCCCCCCGCGTTTTCGGGGCGCTGGCGGCAGATCACGAGCCCGGCGTGGCGCACGCGCCGGCCGTCCGGCATCGCCGCGACCTCGCGCGCCGTGGCCAGGCCGCGGGCCCGCAGGACCGGCCGCAGGGGGGCCAGGGGATGGCCTCGGGGACTGTGGGAGGACGTGCGATAGTCCCAGCCGATGGTCTGGAAGGCGTCGAGCGCCGGAAAGGATG
>JBBIPO010000088.1:0-14892 GCA_037442805.1 Deltaproteobacteria bacterium | reverse complement strand
CGGAACTGCATGAGAGCCGCAGGTATCTTGGCCCAATCAACATCGCGGATTGCTCTTCGAAGATCATCGGGGATGACGGACCCGATTGCTTGTTGTCGTGAAACATCCTATCGTCCAGCCAGGCTGGGAACGACAAGGAGGTTCCTCCATGGACCGAGATCACGACGCTCCTTACCAGTATGACACGAGGCTCATTCACGGGGAGTTTCGCACCGAGAAGTGGGAATACGACCACCACGTGATCCCGCCGATCACGGCCTCGACCACGTTCCGGCTCGATTCCGCGAGCCGGGGGCGCACGGGATTCGTGGACTTCGCGGACCCCAAGCACGCGGCCCAGGCCATCAGCCCCATCTACATCTATGACCGGCTGGACGAGCCCACGGTGGGGATGCTCGAGGACATGATGCGCGACGCCGAGGGCGGGGAGACGGCCTGCGCCTTCGCGTGCGGGATGTCGGCCATCTCGGCCGTCCTGATGGTGACCGGGCGTGCGGGGTCGTCGGTCGTGGCGCATCGCACCCTGTACGGCTGCACCTTCAGCCTAATGACGAACTGGCTGCCGCGCTATGGCATCACGACGAGATTCGTCCACGCGGGCGACCCGGACGCGGTGGTTGCCGCCGTGGACGACACGACCCGCGTCGTCTATCTGGAAACGCCCGCGAACCCCACGCTCGAGGTCCTGGACATTGCCGCGGTGAAGCGAGCCCTGGAGCCGATCAACGTCCGCCGCGGGCCCAAGGACCAGGTCGTCGTGATCGTGGACAACACCTTCGCGACGCCTTGGGCCCAGCGGCCCCTCGCGCTCGGGGCGGACATCGTGGTCGAGAGCCTGACCAAGGACGTCGGAGGGTTCGGGGTGGACATGGGCGGGATGGTGGTGGCGCCGAGGCGGTTCCACAAGTCCCTCAAGGGATTCCGCAAGGACTTCGGCGGCGTCCTCCCCCCGGCGAGCGCCTGGAGGGTCATGGTCTATGGCCTGTCCACCCTGGGCCTGCGCATCCAGCGCCAGACCGAGACGGCGGGCCGGGTCGCGCGCTACCTGGAGTCTCACCCGGCCGTGGCGCGCGTCCTGTACCCGGGACTCGACTCCTTCCCGCAGGCGGAGGTGGCGCGCCGGCAACTCGTGGACCCCAAGGGCCGCTTCTGCCCGGGGTTCATGGTCTATTTCGAGGTCGCGGGGAAGGACGTCGAGGATTCGCGCGCCCGCTGCGAGCGACTCGTCAACTTCATCGCGACGCACTCGTACTGCATCACCCTGGCCGTGAGCCTCGGGATGACCAAGACCCTCATCGAGACCCCGGGACTGATGACCCACTCGGCCATGGACGCGTGCGCCCTGTCCAACGCGGGCATCCATCCGGGCGGCGTGCGCATGGCCATCGGGCTCGAGGACGCCAACGATATCATTGGCGACCTCGACAAGGCGTTTCAGGCTATCTGACCGGCCGTCACTTGGACTGATACACCCAGACCGTGAACAGGTTCACGTCCCGGTCCTGCTTGACCGGCGTCAGGTCCACGCGCAGGATGGGTTCCGTCGCGAGGTCCGCCGGGATGACGTAGGGCCAGTTGCGCCAACGGAACTTCATGTCGTTCCCTGGGACCACGAGGTTCGGGGCCTTGCGCCCGTTGACGTGGACCTCGCATTCGTAGTCGCCGCGGACGTAGTCAATGCGCATGATCACGATCACGTCGCGGTTGGGCTCGATGTTGAAGATCTCGAACTGGCAGTGGCCGCCCTCGAAGTGCACGCCCACGTCCTCCACCACGGTCCCGTCCGGGTACTTCAGGCGCTGGCGGGACCGGTAGCGGTCCTTCTCGTCCATGATGGCGAAGTGGTGCTTCTTTTCGGAGGCCTCGTCGTAGATGTCGAGCGTGTCCACGAGGTTGAAGTCCCGGCCCTCGATGGACAGGTTCTTTGGGAACTCCTCGCTGCGCACCTTGATCTTCTCCCAGACCGCCTCGCTCGGGCCCTCGGGCTCGGCCTTGATGGCGAGGCGGGGGCGCAGTTCGCGCGAGAACTGCGTCCGCAGCGCCTCGGTCGCGTTCCTCTGGGTTGTGAGGAGGTCCACGAGCAACTCGAACGTGAACCGCCGGTCCAGTTTCACGCTCTCGACGTTCCACTTGAAGGTCCCGAACTCCTTGGTCTTCGACAGATCCGGGTATTCCCGCTCGACCTGATCGATCACGGCCCGCTGAAGCCCGATGATCATGGCCATCAGGTCGAAGATGTTGCGGAAATCCACGTATCCCGACACCAGAAGCATTTGCGTGGTCAGGACCGCGTGCAGGGCGTCCAGGGCGGTCGAGACCTTCAGGACGTGCGCCAGGTGCGAATAGACCAGTTGCTTCGCGACCAGGATGTCGTACAGCTCGGCCCGCACACGGGGAGGCAGGAAGGACCCGGCCACGCCCGCCTTGGGTACGAACCGCAAGTCGATCTCGTTGGGCCGAGGGGCCAGGGGGTCGAGGGCGTCCTTGATCTGGCGGGCCCCTTTCTCGAGGAAGATGCGCGCGAGTTCGACCTCGTGCTCGATGTCGGGCTCGCGCGCGGTGACCTCGACCTTCACGCCCTCGGCGATGCGCTTGTGCCCCTTGAATTGCAAGTTCTCCTTGTACGCGACGAAGTCCGTCGGCTCCTCCGTGTAGGACGCGACGACGTAGATCGTCTGGGGCAGCCGGAAATCGTCCGGGTTCACAGCCCGGATCACGGGCTCCGGGAGGTACAGGTCGCGGCCCTGCCCGTCCACCGCATAGCCCTCCGACACCTCGACGCTCAGGTCGCCGCGCCCGCGCTGGCTCACGCGGAACCCCTTCAGGAAGTGCGTGACCACGCCCGGGGCGTGCAGGACCCGGTTGTGAAGCATGCGCTTCTGGATGTGGTAGCGCTCCCCGTCGTTCCAGTCCTCCTCGGTGGTCAGGAAGCCCCGGAAGAAGTTGAGCCGCTTGAAGGTCTTGACGTCATCCGCCATGGGTCGTCTCCTCTTGCTCCACGCCGATCACCGACGTGACGCCCACGCGCCACAGCGAGGTGTCCTCCGTGACGCCCTCGGTGTCCGAGAACTGCAAGAAATAGTTGGAACTGGCGGGCTTTTCCGCCTCGAGGATGCGGTGCAGGCGCACCAGCACCGCCTCGCCGAGGTCCTCGGGTCGCGCCGAGACCTTGACCACGAACGTGTGCCCCATCGAGACCTCGGGGAGGACCATCGTGTCCACGCCGATCGTCGAGGATACCCCAATCCGCAACCCCCGGAACGGCCACCGGTTCTCCACCACCTCGATGTCCAGCCCCAGGAAGAGTCGTACCATCCGCTCGATGGCCTCGCGCGTGCCGCGGATGCGGTACAAGGTCACGGCCTCGCGCAGGATGCGGCGGCGATGGGCCTCGTCCATCGTCTCGTCGAAGGAGATCGCGAACCAGGACGCGAGCCACGGCAGGAAGTCCGGCGGGGTCGTGTAGGGATTGAAGAGCTCGTGAATCGTGTCGAGGCGACGCGAGATGCTGTCGTAGAGGTGCTGGAAGATCCAGAGGAAGTCCCGCAGGAAGGAGCGCTCCCCCGGCGTGCGCGGCTGGTACACGGTCGGCAGGAACCTCAGCAGGCTCTGCTTGGCGACCCGCACACGCACGGGCGAGGTCTCCTCGAGCAGGCTGCCGCTCGTCGGGTCCTGGCCGATCACGTGGTCCGGGGGCTCGTAGGATTCCTCATAGAGGACCGCGGCCCCGGGGAAGCCCGCCTGGCGCAGGACCTTGTCGGCCGTGACCAGGGGCAGGCCTACGACGTCCGGCACGGGCTGTTTCCTGACTCGAACGGGCGTCGTCATCACAGGATCCTTTCGTGGGCGCGCTCCTCGACCTCGACGGACACCACGAAGGGCAGTTCATCGTCCGCCAGGCGCACGAAGTCCACGTCCGCGCCCTCGTCGAGGTCCCGGATGCGCACCCGGTCCACGAAGTCCACCCCGCCCACCTCCTCGCACACGTGGTAGATGTCTATCTTGGACACCGGCCTCCCGAACGGCCAACCCTTGCGGTTCTTGCCGCCGCGCAGGGGGTGCAGGAACTCCCGGATGCGCCGGTCAATCTCGGACTTGACCGCCTCGGACGACCCCGCGGCGTGGCGAATCACGGCCACGAACACCGCGAGGTTGCGGTAGCGGGGCCGGACCACGTGAACCACGCACGACACCAGGCGATGGGCGTCCAGTTCCTCCTTGACCCTGCGCATCAACTCCGTCGAGGGCAGCGGCTTGACCCACTCGCCCTCGGCGGTCACGTCCATCGCCACCTTGGGGACCACGACCACCGTGACCTCTCCTTCCCGGTCGTGGCAGGGGATGCAGCGCGTCCGGGCCACGGACGACGACGCCTGGCGGGCGATCCACTCGAAGTCCTCGGCGGTCACGGCGCGGAAGCGGCTACGGAAGAGGTGCGGGGCCCTGGCCACAACCTCCTCGACCGACTCGAGGTCCGCCCCGCCGCCCGCGGGGACAAGATTCGTCACCCCCTCGATAAAGGCCAAAGACTGCTTGAGCACGGTCAGGCTCCCGGCAGCGACGTTGCCCTCCGCGCCGCCGCCCACCTGGAACCGCGCGAGGCGCACGTTGCGCTCGCCCTTGGGGGGAATCATGCCGTGCACGCCGTCCCCGAAGCGAATCTCTCCGGTCACGATGTCCTTGACGTAATGACGCCCGTTGGGCGGCGACTCGTAGAGGTCCTCGACCTCGTGCCATCGCACGAAGAACCCCTCGCCGCGCGGGGCCTCCTGGACGGCGTCGTCGCCCTCCTCTTCGCGGATCACGAGGAGATCGGCGTCGGAGGGGCGCTCGCGTTCGAGCACCACGAGTTCCTGGCCCGCCAGGACCGGCCCTTTCGGCAACTTGAAGACCTGGTTGGGTGTCCCCTGGGACGAGCCGAGGACGATCTCGCCGTAGGTGGTCAGGTTGTGGGCCTGGACCGAGTTCAGGAGGATGCGCTGGATGCGCGGGGGCTCCACGTAACCGCCCATCTCGAGCCGGGCGCGCAGGAAGAACAGGTTCTCCCCGAAGCGCTTGCTGCGCCGGAAGTCCGGGGGGCCCACGAACCGGACAAAGCCCGACTGCTGAAAGCCACGCGTCTCGTCCTGCGGGAACAGGTTGACGAACTGCCGGCCGTTGAAGTACTCCCAGACCACGACGACGGGGCTGCCGGCCCGACGCCAGGCCAGGGGGTCGCGCAGGCCCGACTCCTCGCGCAGCTGCACGTAGATCTGGACTTCCTCGTTCGGGAAGGAGTCCTCGAGCCCGATGTAGAGGGTCGGGCTGGCTTCGGAAACTGGGGAGAGGGCCTGGAACGGCTTGAGGTCGAGGGCCGCAACCTCGCTGAAGTCGCTGAAGACGCCGTCGTTCTCGGCGATCACGTGCGCGAACGGGCGCTCCTTCTGCTCGAAGCGGATGGTCATCTCGCGCAGGGCCGGGGGACGCAGGGGGCGGTCCTCGCGGAAGACCCATCGGTCGCCGTCGAGCTCGTAGCGACCGGGCTGGCCATAGTCCCCCGAGACGACGCGGCAGCGGACGTAGCGGCCCTCGACGCCGTTGACCTCCACGACCCCAAAATCGTCGGGGACCTGGAACGAGACCGTGCCGGGCCGCGTCAGGCACTGGGTGGAGTCCTGAAAGGCCCCGGCGCGGGCAGGCTCGACGCGGTCGTCCTTGAAGATGCAGCGGGCCAGTTCCTTCCACCCCTTCTTGGACTTCTCGGGGTAGTACTCCCAGACGAGGACGAGGTCTTCCGAGGCGTTGGGACGGTCGTGCTCCCCGTGGTCGAGCGGAAGGTCCAGGCGCACGAGCGCGCCACGGTGCGCCAGGGCCTGATCGCATTTCAGGTACATCTCGGTGCCCGCGCCGGGCTCCTTGCCGAAGGGCAGGAAGCGGCGCCCGGGGTCCTGGGCCACGTACAGGTCCTCGCGGGTGTGGGTGAAGACCTGTTCCGGGAGGATGCCCTCGCCGGTGACCTTGATGGCGAAGCGGATGGTGTCAATGACCGTGGTCTCGGGCGAGGCCGGCACGTCCACGAGGCGGGCGCGCACGAAGAAGGAGTCCACGTCGGAGACGGTCGTGCGACCGATCTCGCGGGGGGCCGGGAGGACGACGCTCTCGGCGTCGCTTTCGACATCGAGGGGCACCACGACGTTCCAGCGCGTCCCGTCGTGGACCTCCCAGTCCAGGTGGTCGAGGAGGTCCGAGACGTTCGGGTGAGGGCACTGGAATCGGACGCGCAGGGAGGCACCCTCGGTCAGGGCGACCAGGTCCGGGTCGCCCAGGTAGAGATACCGCTCGGCCACCACGGTCCCCGCGAAGGGGTCGAAGCCGTCCGGGGAGGGGGCGTCGAGCAGGGGGGTGTGGTCGCTGAAGATCCGCTTGTACTGCGAGAAGCACTTGCGGATGCGGTTGCGCACCACGAGGAGGTCGCGGTCCGTCTCGAACGAGACGACCTTGCCGTCCGGGGAGGGGCGCGAGGACACGGTGGTACCGCGCGGCACCAGCACGTGGTCGGCCTTGTCCGAGATGCGGAAGGTCAGGATGGCGGAGGCCGGCTGCGGCGGCCGCAACTGGATGCCCAGGAGGTTCAGGAAGGCGAGGTAGTTCTTGTCGGGCACCCGATTCAGGCGGTACAGGACCATCTCCATCATCCAGGCGAACAGCTCGATCAGGGTGATGCCCGGGTCGCTCGGATTGAAGTTGGTCCATTCGGGACAGTATTGGGGAATGAGGCGAATCGCCTCGTCCACGATGTCCTGGAATGTACGGTCGTCCAACTTCGGCGTCGGAATCATAGGTCCTGCTCCCTTCGCAGATAGAAGGGGTACACGAGGTTGCGCAGGTTGTTCGTCCTGCGGACGCGGTAGGAAACGTTCACGAGGAGCGTGTTCTCGCGCTCGGGGTCCGGGTGGGACGTGACGGAGATCTCCTCGATGCGGGGCTCCCACTTGACCAGGGCCTCGCGCACGTAGAACGACACGAGGGCCGCCGTGGACGAGTTGTTCGGGTAGAAGACGAGGTCATGGATGCGGCAGCCGAAGAGGGGGCGCATCACGCGCTCCCCGATGGCGGTCCCCAGGATGATCCGGATGGACTCCTCGATGTTCTGCTCGTACTCGGACAGGGCCACGTTGCCCCGGGCGTCCAGGCGGACCGGGAACGCGATGCCGCGACCCAGAAAGGATTTCTTCATCGCCTGACCCTCACGCGAGCATCCCTTCGAAGAACCGCCCGCACTTGGGGCATCGGATGCGGACGTGGAGGTCGTCCGCGTCGCACTCGAGGTCGCCGTCCCCGCACATCGGGCACTTGTGCCCTTCCGTGCGGCCGGCCACGACCTCCTGGATGATGTCCTGGTAGCGGTCCAGGGCCTCGATGTCCTCGTCCGGCTCCTGCACGGCGACCTCCTCGAGACGCTCGCGCGATTATGGGTCCGGCTGAATCGGCGTGTCAACAGGGAAAACGTCCAGGGAGGACGGGGGGCGCTCTGGACTCGTTTTCTCGTTCGAAACCCCAGGCTTATCGCATCGTGGCGACCAGAAAGCCTGAGGACTGGAGACCCCATCAGTGCGGGAAGGGCGAGTTGCGAGCACCGCGACGACCGCTCGCCCCTGGGGACTGGAGAATCCACAGCACTGGGTTGACAGGCTCGCGAACTCCGGCTAGAAAACACTGCCTTCGTTGGCTGGGCCCATAGCTCAGTCCGGCAGAGCAGCGGCCTTTTAAGCCGTTGGTCGCAGGTTCGAATCCTGCTGGGCTCATTTCGTCCCCATCGTCTAGTCAGGTCAAGGACACGGGCCCTTCAAGCCCGCGACACCGGTTCAAATCCGGTTGGGGACGCCCGGAAAAAGACAAGGGAAAGCCGCATTGCCGTAGGGTGACCGGCTCTCGCGGGCTTTCCGTTCGTTCCTTGCCGTTTCCCCGAAAAGTCGCCGCCTTTCAGGAGCAATCCGCGATGTCGTTTGACGCAGCAGCCATGCGGGTCCGAGGGGGTCAGGAGAATTGCTTTGCCCCAGGAATTCCGCCTGTCCGACGGGGTTTCAAAGAACCCGGACACCGCGTCGCACGCCCCCCCGTCTATCGGACGGTCCACTGGACCGTGCTCTCGTGCTCGTTCGCTTCACTCGCTGCGCGCGAAGACGGGGCCCCGTCTGGCACTCGGACGGCATTGGAGGCTGTCCTCGTGCCAGTGGCCCCCCCACGGCGCCCCCCGGCTATCGGCTGTCCCACTGGGACAGCCTCCCCAGCGCTTCGCGCTGGGAGCCGGGGCCCCTGCTGCGGGCGCGTCGCAATCCGCGCCTACAGCGCGGATTGCTCGCTTGCATCGTTTCTTGGACCCGCGTAGCATTCAGGTCGGGGGGTCACGGACGACCAGGGCGAGCGGGGCGCAAACGGACTTGCGAACTCCCTGAAGTTTCAGGCGCTTCTTGACAATCGGGCGTCCGGGGACGTGACGCTTGGGGGGTGCAGGAGCCGGCCGGTGCTGGGAGGACTCTTCAGCCGGAGAGGGGCCGAGGTCGGGCCCGGCGGACCCGTCGCTCCGCACCTGGGCATCCTCCGCCGCTTCGAGTTCCAGCGGCTCCTGGACCGGGAGCGGTGCCGATCGGACCAAAATGCCCATCCGTTTTCGCTCCTCCTGTTCGACATCGAGGCCAAGACCCCCTCGGACCTGCGGCGGCTGTGTCACCTGCTGGCCTCGCGCATCCGGTTGACCGACGACGTGGGGTGGTTCAACGATGACCACATCGGGGTCCTGCTGCCGGACACGCCGGCAGCCGGGGCCTGGGCCTTCATGACCGACATCACGCGCGGCCTTCAGCGGATCGCCTGTCCGGTCCCCATCCGCGTGTACACGTACGGCGGGCAATCGCACCGGGCCATGATGGAGGCGCCTGCATCCCCAGAGGCCGCGGCGCCTCCCGCGCCCGATCCCGCGTACCAGGAAGTCCGCGAACCCCCGCCCCCGCCCGCGAGCGGCCAGCCCCTCCCCGCGGCCGAGGACATGACCGAGCTGTTCCTGCGGCCCCTGCCGTGGTGGAAGCGGGTGGAGGACGTCCTGGGGTCCCTTGCGGCCCTGGTGATCTTCTCGCCTCTGTTCCTGCTGATAGCCATCGGGGTCAAGTTGTCGTCCCCGGGGCCCATCATCTACCGCCAGAAACGCGTGGGCCGCGGGGGGAAAGTGTTCACGTTCTACAAGTTCCGCACCATGGTCCAGGACGCGGATCAGCGCAAGCAGGATTTGCTCCCCTACAACGAGATGGACGGCCCGGTCTTCAAGATGCGCGACGACCCACGAGTCACGCGGTTCGGGCGCTTCCTGCGGCGGTCCAGCCTGGACGAGATCCCGCAGTTGTGGAACGTGCTGAAGGGCGACATGACCCTGGTCGGCCCCCGGCCCCCGACGCCGGATGAGGTCCGGAGGTACGACCGCTGGCACCGGCGCCGGCTCGAGGTCATCGGCGGCATCACCGGGATCTGGCAAGTCAGCGGGCGCAACGAGGTGCCGTTCACCGAGTGGATGCGCATGGATGCCCGCTACGTGCGCAAGACCTCCCTGTGGACCGACGTGAAGATCCTGTTCCGCACCGTGTGGGCCGTGATCACGGGCCGCGGAGCCGCGTAGGTCAGGCCCGCAAGGCCAGCCGCACCAGTCGGGGCAGGAACCCTTCGCGCGGCTCGATGTCGGGGAGCGGGGCCTCCGGGTCGCCGATCCGGCAACCGGTGACGCAGGTCGCGCACAGACGCCGGACCTCGTCGAATTCCGCTCGCTCGAACGGCGTCGGCGCATACCGCTCGTTCAGGAAGGCCAGGAGACCCCGGACCTCGCGGGCCACCCCGCGCTCCACGGCCCGGAAGCCATTGGTCACGAACCGCACGAGCCCGTCGTCGGGCTCGCGGCGCCCCTGGCCGATGCCCGTGAACACGAGGCGCCGCCCGCGCAGGTCCTCGGGTCCAAACAGGTGGCACGCATCCACGACCCCACGCACCCGTGCCCCGGTCCCGAGCAAGGACTTTCGCGCGCGCGCATACTCGCGGTGCGGCACGCACGCGATCAGGACGTCGGCCCCGGCCACGGCCCGGACCAGGTCCCGGTCCAGGTCATCCGCGAACCCCGCCCGCACCACGTTCACGTCGCGGGGGCGCACGTGGGGGTCGTGCAGGGTGACCCGCGCCCCACACTCCCGCAACAGCCGGGCCAGGACCAGGGACGGCGAGTTCCGCGTGTCCTCCGAGCCCGCGCGGTACGCGACCCCGAGGAGCGTCACCGTCCGCCCGGACAGGTCCCCGAGGGAACGCTCGGCCAGGCGCAGGACGTGGGCCGGGGACTCGTCATTGATGCGGCGCGCCTCCAGGATCAGGCTGGAGGCCCCATCGTCCCCGGATTCGAGGCGGCGCCACCACAGAAGGATTCCATCCTTGGGCAGGCAGTGACCGCCCACGCCCACGGTGGGCATCAGCAGGCCCCCGACCGGGACGGCGGTCGGGTCCCTCGACGCCTCGTCCCCCTGCCCGAGAAGGAGGTTCACACGGTCCCGGAGCGCGAAGAAGGCGATGTCACGGTCGTCGCAGTGGCGCGCGACCTCGGCGGCGTACGCGATCCGCACGTCCCGGTAGGCGTTTTCAAGCGTCTTGACGACCTCGGCGGTCAAGGAGTTGGTCGGGTGCAGCGTCCCCCGAGTCACGATCCACGCACACAGGCGGCGGACGGCCTCCACCGCGGCCGGCGTGAGCCCCGCGACCAGTTTGTCCGACGACTCCACGCGCTCGACCAGGCGGCCCGGCATCACTCGGTTCGGGCTGTTCGCGAGCAGGCAGTCCCGCCCGTCCAGGAGCCCGCCGGCGGCGAAGCGGTCGCGGATCACGGTGGCCATGGAGGACGGCGCGAGCGTGGATTCGAAGACCACGAGCGGAACCTGCCCCTCAGGCCGGGTCCGCAGGACCGGGATCAGGAGGTCCAGGGCCTCGTACAGCGGCCCGTAGTCCGGGGCGTTGCCGGAGCGGTCGGTCTGCACGCAGACCAGCACCGCGTCCGCGTCGCGCAGGGCCTCCATGTCGTGGGTGGCGCGCAGGAGCCCCTCCCGGACCGCCTCCGCCACGATGCCCTGGAGGTCCGGTTCCTCGCCGCCGATGGGGGATTCCCCCCGGTTGATCGCCGCGACCTTCCACCCGGACGTGGGGGAGGCCCGCTGGACCACCGTGACGCGGGCCGGTTCCGGGGTCCCCTCCCGGATGCGGGCGCGCGCCAAGAGCGCGGCCATGGGCATCCCCACGATCCCGGGGCCGATGACGCCGACGTGCCGCACCTCCCAGTGCGCGATGCGGCCATTTTCAAGTCGCAATGGCATTTGGATTTCCTTTGTTGTCCATGAATATTTGAAACCATAGTTCCAGATTCAACAGTCCCCACAGGCGGCGGTCGTACGGGGTGTCGTCGGCCAGCAGGCGCTCGATGCCGGCCTGGTCGTACAGGCCCCGGGCCCGGCACGCGGCCCCCAGGAGCACGTCACGCAGGAAGTCCCTGGCGCGGCCCGCCCGCGTCCAGACGTGCAGCGGGACTGGAAACCCCATCTTGTCCTTGCGGGCCAGGACCACGGGCGGGATCAGGTCCCCCACGGCGCGCTTGAGGACGTACTTCATCTCGGCCCCCTTGAACTTGAGCGGCGGGGGCATCCGGGTCACGAGGTCCACGATGCGCCGGTCCAGCAACGGGACGCGGGACTCCAGCGACGCGGCCATGCTGGCGCGGTCCTCCACATGCAGGAGGGCCGGGAGGTTGGTCACCAGGTCGTAATGGGTCATCTTGTTGAAATACGAACGGGTATCCGGGTGGTTGAACACGGCCTGGAACCGGGCGAAGGTGGCCTCGGGGTCGAAGGTGGCCCGGAAGGCAGGCGACAGCAAGTCCAGGGACCCGGAGGACCGGTCAATCAGGTGGTAGTAGCGGCGATCCATGGGCTCGAAGACCCCGCGGCTCCAGAACCGGGCGATGAGCGGCGAGTAGGCCCGGAGGTACGGCAGGTTCGGGAGGATCGAGCGCAGGGACACGATGTGCTCGCCTTCCTCGTTGGTCTCGAAGATCGCCCCCTTCAGGGCCTGTTCGAGGTACGCGATGACATAGCGGGCGTAGCCGCCGAAGACCTCGTCGCCCCCCTGTCCGCCCAGGCAGACCTTGACGTGCTCCCGGGCCAGGCGTGAGACGACGAACTGCGGGAACACCCCAGGCCCCCCGGCGGGCTCGTCCATGAACCAGACCAGGCGCGGCAGCGTCTCCACGAACTCCTCCGCGGGCGGGTAGACCACGTAGTTCACGGCCCCGCACGAGGATGCGACCTCGCGGGCGAACGCCGTCTCGTCGAACTCCGGCCCCTCCCGGAAGGCGCCGGTGAAGGTCGGAAAGGGACCGCCCGCGAGCCTCGCCGCCAGGACCGTGACCAGGGACGAGTCCATGCCCCCGCTCAGGTACGCCCCGACCGGCACGTCCGAGCGCATCTGGAGGCGGACCGCGTCCTCGATCAGGTCGCGCAGGGACTCGGTGAAATACTTCTCCGTGTGGTCGAAATCCACCTGGAACGTGGGCTCCCAGTAGCGGACCGACCGGGAGGTCCCGCCCGGGAGGTCGTGCACCCAGTATTGGCCGGGCAGGAGCTTGCGCACGTCCCGGAACAGGGTCGCCTCGCCCTGGACGTACTGGAAGGTCAGGTAGTCGCGGACCGCGTCCCAGTCGGGCTCGGGCACAACCTCGGGGTCTTGCAGGAGGGCCTTGACCTCAGAGGCGAAGGCGAGGCGTCGCGGGGAGGCGTGCCAGTAGAGGGGCTTGATGCCGAGGGGGTCGCGGGCTGCGACGAGCCGCCGCACGCGGGCGTCCCACAGCAGGAACGCGAACATCCCGTTCAGGTCCCGCACGCAGTCCGGCCCGCGCTCGAGGTACAGGCGCAGCAGGACCTCGGTGTCCGACGTGGTCCGGAAGACATGCCCCCGCCGGGCCAGGTCCTCGCGGAGTTCAATATAGTTGTAGATTTCACCATTGAGAACGACCGTGACCCCGTCGGACGACATGGGCTGATGACCGGTGGCCAGGTCAATGATCGCCAGGCGGTTGTGCCCGAGCGCGACTGGACCCTCGACATGGAAGCCCTGGTCATCGGGGCCGCGGTGGCGCAGGACCGCGGACATCCGCGCGATGATTTCGGGGTCCGCGGGCGTGCCGTCGAGCCGCAACGTTCCGACGATGCCGCACATGGGTCCGCCGCCCTGGAGCCGCAGGCCCGATTCTAGGGCGTGGGCACGGGCAGCGACAACTACGCGACGGACGAGGTGCTGTCCGGAGGGCTCGCGGGCGGTCACATCCGCTCGATGATGGCCTGGCCGAAGCCGGAGCACGAGACCTCGCGCACGCCCTGGCGGCCCTCGGCCTTCATCAGGCGGGCGAGGTCGTACGTGACAACGCCTTCCTTGATGGCCCGCTCCATGCCGCCGATGATCAGGCGCGCGGCCTCGTTCCAGCCCAGGTGCTCGAGCATCATCACCGCGGACAGGATCAGGGAGCCGGGGTTCACCTTGTCCAGGCCCGTGTACTTCGGGGCCGTGCCGTGGGTCGCCTCGAACAGGGCGTAGTCGTCGGACATGTTCGCGCCCGGCCCGAGCCCCAGACCGCCGACCAGGGCGATGGCCGCGTCCGACAGGTAGTCACCGTTCAGGTTGGGCAGGGCGAGCACGCTGTACTCGTCCGGACGGGTCTGGATCTGCTGGAAGATCGAGTCCGCGATGCGGTCCTTGACGAGGATCTTGCCTTCCGGCATCTGGCCGTTCAGTTCGTCCCACAGTTTCTTTTCGGTGATGGTGACGTCCCCGAACTCCTCGGCCGCGACCTCGTAGCCCCACTTGCAGAAGGACCCCTCCGTGAACTTCATGATGTTGCCTTTGTGGACCAAGGTGACCGAGGGGAGTTTCTGCTGAACGGCCCAGCGCAGGGCCTTGCGGACCAGGCGCTTCGTGCCGAACACGGAAATGGGCTTCACCCCGATCCCCGAGTCCGCGCGGATCTGCCGGCCTGTCTTCTGCTTGACGAGTTCAATGATCGCCGTGGCCACCTCCGAGCCGCGCTCGAAGTCGTGACCGGCGTATACGTCCTCGGTGTTTTCACGGAAGATAACGAAGTTGACCTTGTTCGCGTACTTGTTCGGGGCGGGCACACCCTCGAAGTAGCGGATCGGGCGCACGCAGGCGTACAGGTCCAGGGCCTGCCGGAAGCGGACGTTGATCGAGCGGAAGCGTGGGGTGACGCCGTCCTCCTTGCCGCACTTGTCGCACTTCCCCGCGTGGTACTGCTGGTGCGCGCAGTGCAGGCAGACGTGCGTCTCCTCGCCGATGGGGGTCGTGAACGGCCCCTTGATCGCGACCTTCAGGTACCGGATCGCCTCGACCGTCTCCTCCGGGAACTCGCTGCCGTAGTGGTGCAGCCCCTCCAGGCCGGCGTACAGGGGGCACCACGCGATGGCCCTCTTCCCCCCGTAGGCCTTGTGGACCGCGGCGTTGACCACCGCCTGCATCGCCGGGGTGATGTCCAGGCCGATGCCGTCCCCGCGCAGGGTGCCGATGATGGGGTGGTCGCCCACGACCAGTTTCCCGTCCCGGATCTCGATCAGATCCCCCTGTGGAATCTTGACTTCCTTGAACTGCGGAGCCACGGGTCACCTCCTCGCCATGAGAACGCCCCCGACCACGACGGGGGCCGACCGATGTCGGGCCGGACGATAGGACAAAACCGTCGGAATGGGAAGTGACCGATCGGGGTTCCCGGTCCGTCGAACCTTGAGCAATCCGCGATGTCGTTTGACGCAGCAGCCATGCGGGTCTCAGGGGGTCAGG
>JBBIPO010000087.1:0-14994 GCA_037442805.1 Deltaproteobacteria bacterium | reverse complement strand
GCCGTACTTCAGATTCCCGTCGTTCCCCACCTCGAACCACCCGTCCCCGAGGTCCGCGATCTGATTGCCGTACATCACACTGTTCGAGTTCAAGAATGCGGACCAGCGAACCCCGAACAGCGAGCACGAGAGGGTCAGTGCCAGCCGTCTCACCGGGGGACTCCGCAAGGGATGATGAAATCATACCGACAATTCGCGATGAGACCCCGCCCGACGCCCGACCCCCGGACGCCGGCGACAGGGGCGCCTGCGCTGCCCGCGCCATGACAAGGCGACGTCTGCACGCTGCAGTTCGAGGGGCCATTTCGCGGCCACGGCTCGGCCAGGAGGCCGCGCATCCCCCGCGAAGTGGACTTGGCTTCGCCGACGCCTCGCGTTCTCGGCTCGGGCGCGCTGCGCGCGGGGGACAGTGGCCGTCGCGGCGACCGTGGCAGAGTCCGAGTCCGTGTCCGCACGGAGTCACTGCCGGAGCCCGGAGGCCGGAGGCCGGATGGCGCTGACATGCCACAGTCCGAGGTCGTGCTTCCCTCGCCTCTTCACATCCGGCCCGCCTCCCGGGCCCACCGAACCGTCTCTTCCACGCCCTCGCGGAGGGGGACCTGCGGGACGTACCCGAGGTCCTCGCGCGCGGCCGAGCACCCCGCGACCCAGTATCGCGCCTCGGCCTCGCGCACCTTGTCGCGCGACATCACGACTGCGGTCCGGGTCGCCCGACCCCACGTCTCCCACGCCCAGGCCCCGGCCAGGATGGCCCAGCGGGGCATCCGGACCACGCGGACCCTCCTCCCCAAGACGCCGGACACGACATCGGCCACTTCCCTCCACGTGTGCGTCGTCCCGTCGTCCACCGGGTAGACCGTCCTCGGTGTCCGTTCCAGGCGCGCCGCGGCCGCCACGGCCTTCGCGCAGTCCCTCGCGTGGATCACGCTGATCACCTGCTCGGGGTCCAGGGCCGGGATCGCGCCCGTCCTCGCCGCCACCTGGAAGACCTTCAGGAACTCGACATCCCGAGGCCCATAGATGATCGGTGGACGAAGAATCGTGACCGCCAGTCCCCCCGCCCGCGCCATGACCGCGCGCTCCCCGCCCAGTTTGCTTCGCCCGTAGGCGGTGAGGGGGGCTTCCGGGAGGTCCCCGGGACGCTCGCGCGGTCCGTCCCCCGGTCCCTGGGCCGCGATGGACGACACCAAGACGAACCGCTTCCCGCGCGCCCGCCGGACCACCGCGTCCGCGAGGCGCGCCGTCCCCTCGACGTTGACCCGGTCAAACTCCTCCGGCCGCACCGCCTTCACCAGCCCGGCCACGTGGACCACAGCGTCGCATCGGGCCAGGGCCTCCTCCACCGCCGGCATCCCAGCCCCGAGGTCCCCGAGGCAGATGTCCGCCCCGAGCGCCTTTAGGTGCCCGGCGCGACCCTCGTCCCGCACCAGGGCCACCACCTGGAACCCCTCCCCCGCCAGGACCTCGGCCACGTGGGACCCCAGAAACCCCGTCCCGCCTGTCAGGAACACGGTCATCCCGTCCTTCCTCCCCGATACGTCTCGAATCCCTCGGCCTCGAAATCGCGGTCGAATCCCAGGTACGAACGGATCTTCCAGTCGTGCATCAGCGCGAAACTCACGCAATCCACGAGGCTGGGCCCTGACCGGCCGGACTCCGAGAACCTCTCGACGGCCCTCCGATACAGGGGTTCGTCCACCCAGACCACCTGGAACAGGTCCAGGTCGGCCAGGAACCTACGCGCAACCGCATGCCCCAGTCGGCGATGGAGGAGCGCCACCGTCTCGACCACCACGAAGGAATGCGTGACCAGCACCTCGCCCCGGCCGCACGCCTCTATCAGCGAGGAGGCCGCCTCCGCATGGTGCCGGTCGTCTCGGTCCGCCGCCGCGTACAGGGCCGACGTGTCCACGAACGTCACCGGAAGTCCTCCGCCAGAACCTCGTCGTGCCGCTCGGAGACGTCCGAACGACCCGACGACCCCTTGCCGATGAAGCCTGGCTTGCGCTGACGGCGAGGTCCCCCTCCCAGGGTCTGCCGCAGAGCCCGACGGATGACCTCGCTGATCGAGACACGGTCGCGAAAGGCGATGCGCCGCACCGCCTCGAACGTTTCCTCGTCGAGCTGCACCTGGGTCCTGACCATGTCCCACCTCCCCACGCGACGATACCATGATGCTACAATGCTGGCATGATGTCCAACGAGTCGCGAACGCGTGTCCCCTGGTCCATTCAAGACCCTGCTACAATCGCCCGCGGGTTCTCGAAGGGACCGCCGTGTACGACATCGTGTTTCGTGAGGCAATCGTGGTCGTCGGGAACCGGGTCGAGGTCCGGGACGTGGCGGTGCGCGCCGGCGTCATCGAGCGCGTGGAGCCGTCTCTGTCCGTCGGGTCGCGGGAGGAGGTGGACTGTCGAGGTCTGGCGCTCCTGCCGGGCGCGATCGACCTGCACGTGCATCTGCGCCAGCCCGGCCTCACTCACAAGGAAGACATCGCCTCGGGGACCGGGGCCGCCATCGCCGCCGGGGTCACGACCGTCCTGGACATGCCCAACACGTCCCCCCCGACCACGACCCTCGCGCGCCTGGCCGAGAAGGCCGAGATCGCGTCCCGCAAGGCCCGCTGCCACGTCCGGTTTTACGTGGCCCTGACGCCGGACAACCCGGATGACATCGAGCAGGCCGCCTCGCACCCCGCCTTCGCCGGGGTCAAGGTCTTCCTCGGTTCGACCACGGGACGGATCCTCGTGGAGGACCCGGCCGTGATCGAGCGCGCCCTCGACCGCGTCCCGACCCTCTTCGCCTTCCACGCGGAAATCGAGTCCGTCCTGGCCGGGGCTCGCGGGGGTATCCCGGAACCCACGGCCTCGCACCACCATGTCCTGCGCCCCTCGGAGGCCGCCGTCGCCGGCGCGCGCCTGGTCCTGGCCCTCGCGTCCCGGCCCGGTCGCCGCCTGCACCTGTGCCACCTGTCGTCCGCCGGAGAGGTCGAGGCCCTGTCCCGGGCGCGACCCGCCGCCCGCCTCACGGCCGAGGTCGCCCCGCATCACCTCTTCTTCACGCACGAGGACGCGGCCCGCCTGGGGAATCTCCTGAAGGTCAATCCCCCCGTGCGCGGCCCACGGGACCGCGAAGCGCTTCTGGCGGCGCTCCGCGACGGCCCCGTGGACGCCCTGGCCACGGACCACGCCCCCCACACCCGCGACGAGAAGTCGTCCCCGTACCCCCAGGCCCCGTCCGGGGTCCCGGGCCTCGACACCCTGGTCCCCGCCACCCTGCGCCTCGTGCAGACCGGGGTCCTAACGCTTCCCCGGGCCGTCTGGCTCCTGTCCGAGAGCCCGGCCGCCATCGCCGGTCTTTCGCGCAAGGGCCGCGTGGCTGAGGGCCACGATGCCGACCTGATGCTCTGCGACCTGGACGCCACCTGGATCGTGGCGAACCGGGAGATCCGCTCCCGTTGCGGCTGGACGCCTTTCCATGGCCAGACTCTGGCCGCGCCGCCCCTCGCGGTCTGGATCCGCGGGGAGCGCCGCGCAGGGACGCCACCGCCCGCGCGGGCCTGATTCCACGGTCCTGACGAACTGACTACGGGGTCGCGGGCGCGGCCTTCTCGGCTTCCATGTCCGCGATCAGACGTTGGAGGTTGTCATAGACGATCTGCGCGGGTTCGACGAGGGGTGACTTCTTCGCGGACCCTTCGACGATGAACTTCTTCAGATAGAAAGATGCCTCGCGGTATCTCCCTTGCCGGATCAGGGCATTGGCCAGGTTGAAGGCGATCGTGATGTCGTCTGGCGCGTTCTCGAGAGCGCCCATGAACTCCTCGGACGCCGCCTGATCGTTGCCCAGGCCCAGGTAAACGAGGCCCAGGTTGTGGTGGGCCTCCGCGTCGTCCGGGTTCAGACGGATCGCCTCCTTGAACACGGCCATCGCCTCGCTCTCGGCCCCCGCCTCGAGATACGCAAGCCCCATGGCGTTGAAGGCGCGCGTGTAGTACGGGTCCGCCTCCACCGCTTTCCGATAGAAGGCATCGGCGTCCTCGAGCCGCCCCTTGCGCGCCATGATGACGCCGCTCCAGTAGTAGGCCCCGGCGTAATTCGGGTCCGCCTCCAGGACTTTCTGGAACCGCGAGAGGGCCTCGTCCAGGGAGCCCTTCTCCATGGCCAGGCGCCCTTGCTGGAACGTCACGTCCATGTCCCTCGGGTTCAGGCGGGCCGCCTCGCCGAGTTCCCGCTCGGCGCCCTCCAGGTCGTGCCGGTCGTACAGGAGGATCAACCCCAGGTGGTAGTGCGCGACCTGATTCTTCGGGTACAGCGCGATCGCGCGCTCGAAGAGCGTGGCGGCCTGGGCCATGTCGCCCCGCTGATACGCCTTGACGCCTCGGTTCGCGAGCGCGATGGACTCGCTCTGGGCCTTCGTGCAGGAAAGCACCGCACAGGCGGTCGCAGCCGCGAGCCACCAGCCGCCCCACCGGCCTGTCCACTCTCGACCCCGCGACGACCTCGGCATCGCTTCCGCCTCCTGCTCGCGCGCCGCCCGTCAAGAACGCGCTACTTGGTCACCCGGAAAATGAACGGGTAGGTCACCTTCACGGTGCCCCCCCCTTTTGGAGACGGGAAGACCCAGGTCGCGATCCGGCTCGCGATGCACTCCTCGACCCCGCTCGACTTCAGGGACGTACTGACCACCTTCACGCCGATGACCTTGCCCGTGGGCGTGATGATCCACTGATACACCACCTGACCCGCGAGGTCCGGGTTGCGCTGGACCTCCTGCTGGTAGCACCAGCGGATCTGGTTCATCTTGCTCTGGATGTAACGGCGGACCGTCTCCTTGTCCAGTTCTCCCGTCACCGAGTACGTCCCCGCGTACACGACCGGCGCCCCCCCGCCCGACTGGAAGCCGAGCCGCACGCCTGTACCCTCGGCACCCTTTTCCAGTCCCGACACCCCCCGCAGGTCCGCCGGTCCGAACTCGCTCCCCCCGAACATCCCCCCAGGCGTGCCCCGGAACCCTCCGGTTCCGCCGCCGCCCAGGGTCCCACCGAAGGGGTCGAGCCCCGACACCATCGCCCCCGGGCCGTGACTTCCGAGTACGCGGATCCCGCTCCCGCTCATGGTCGGCTCACCGCCCGCGCCCAGGACCTGGCTCAGGAGGTCGTTCTGTTGGGACAGGACGCGCGTCAGGGCCTGCTCCGCGACGCGCTTGTTGCGCTCCCGGATCTCCTCCGGCGTCAATTTTGACAGGAGCTCATCGGGCTTCCTGACATCCATGCGCGGTTTCTCGCCCGCGACCCGCTCCGTCGTCTCGATCTTCTGGTCCTTCTTCTTGCGCCGTTCCTCCTCCTGGGCTCGGCGGGCCATTTCCTCCTGGGCCAGTCTCTCGAGTTCCGCGACCTGGATCATCTTGAAGGCCTGGCTTCTCCGCTCGTACGGGTCGCGGGTCGCGCGCAACTGCTCCTCGGGGATCAGGGTGATGAGGATCAGGAACAACAGGTGCAGGATCAGTGAAATGGCCGAATACACGTGGTCCTGGACGTTCAGCCTGCGAGCCAGGGGCGTCCGCACCGGCTCGGGGAGGTGGCTCAGGCTGACCATCAACGTGAACGGGCCGAACTTCAGCCGCGCCTTGGTCCCCACGTCCATCCGCAGGAAGTCCCGGTTCACGAGTTTCCCGCGCCTCTCCAGATCCCTCACCTTGATGATCTCGCCCTGGATCAGGCAATCCCCCTCGGCCTTGGGCGCCCTCACGTTCAGCAGGAAGGTCCCGTCCTCCGGAACGACCAGGTCCACCTCGGACGCACCCAGAAACTCCTCGGGCAGGAACACCTGGCACCCCACCCGTTCTCCCGCCCGGACTCGCGTCCCCCGGCGGAAGTGGTGCACCGTGACGACCTCGTCGTGCCACAGGACCGCGACCTCCAGCGCCACCGCCTCGGTCAGCCCCGCCTCGTC
This sequence comes from Deltaproteobacteria bacterium, assembly GCA_037442805.1. Lineage (GTDB taxonomy): Bacteria > Myxococcota_A > UBA9042 > DTJE01 > DTJE01 > DYKK01. Next base: position 9,040 of record JBBIPO010000087.1, on the reverse strand, counting down.
GCGGATCGCCGGGGCCTGATAGAACGCGTCCGCGGCGGTCTTCGGTCCCCCGACGCCCTCCAGACGCACCACTAGGCGCGTGGTCCCGACCACGATCTCGTCGCCGGACCGGAGCAGGGCCTGGGTCACCCGCTCCCCGTTCAGGAGCGTCCCGTTCGTGCTTTCCAGGTCCGTCAGCCGCACATCCCCGGAGTCGAGGACCTCGATCACCGCGTGCTGGCGCGAGACATTGGGATCGGTGATGCGCAGGTGCGCCTGACCCGCCTTGCCGATCCGGACCGCCTTCTGGTTGAAGACCTCGTCCCGGAGCAGGGTGTCGCCCTCGAACACCGAGATCCGGATGGTCGGGATGCGGGCTTCCATCTGTCTACCCTCGTTCGCAGGGTCAGAGGTCCTCGGCGGACTTGAGGATCTCGTCCACGAAATCCGTCCGCACCTGGATCAGGGACGACTTCTTCCGACGGACCAGGGCCTCGGCCACGCTCTGGTCCGGCCGCAAGAACTGGGCCTCGACCACATCGCCCTCGAAGTCCATCTCCTTGACCTGTTCCTTGGCCTTGCCCTTCGGCGCCTGGGCGCCCACCTCCCCCGGAAGCACCCCTAGCACCGCAACTCCTAGTGCCACCACGACGCTCCGAATGATCCGGCTCATGCGTCACCTCGTCGCCAAGATTCTAGTCCCGTGCCATCGAAAAAAACAAACCGCGCGACCGTTTCATTCGCCGGGCGCGCCGCCCTGGGTCCCCGGTTCCCCGGCCTCGATGATCGCGCGCAGCCCCTCGATCCGCCGCTCGACCTCCCGCGCCTTGGGGTGGGACCCGCCCGCCATGCGGGCAAAGGTCTCGCACTCCGCCAGGGCCTTCCGGTAGTCGCTCTTGTTCTCCTGGTACACCAGGCACGCGTTGAAGTGCGGGTCCGCCAGGTCCGGCTTCAGGCTCGCGACCTCGTTCAGGATCCGGAGCGCCTCGTCCACCTTCTCGAGCCCGCGGTTCGCCACCGCGAGCCCCATCTTCGCCTGGATGTGGCCCGGACGCAATCCGAGCGCCGCCTCGAACTGCTCCGCCGCAGCCGGGAAGTCCTTGTAGGCGAGCATCATCGCGCCCAGGTTCATGCGCGCGTCGAAGAGCGTCGGGTCGTCCGTGGCCGCGTCCGTGAACATCGCCACGGCCTGGCGCACCTCCCCGCGTCTCGCCAGGATGAGCCCCAGGAGGTTCTGGATCGGGGCGTCGTCCTTGTCGAGCCCCAGGGCGTTGCGGCCCACCAGGATCCCCACGTCCAGAAGCCCCATCTCGAGGTACGTCGCCGCCAGGTTCAGATACGCGTCCATGCTGTCCGGGTCGGATACCAGGGCCATCCGCGCGTGGTTGACCGCCTCGGGGAAGTTGCCGGCCCTCAGTTCGCGTGCCGCGAGCACGTTGTGCGCCACGGAGTTCGCCGGGTCGATCCCGAGCGCGGCATCGAAGCGCGCCCTGGCCTCCGCCTCGTTGCCCTTCGCAAGCGCCACCATCCCGAGCCTCGCCACCGCATCCGCCATCTTCGGGTCGGCGGCCGCCGCGCGCTCGTACCAAACCCTCGCCCCGTCCAGGTCGCCCCGCACTTCGAGCACGGCCCCGTAGTCGTATATCGCCGCGGCCGTCGCCCCGGGCCCTTCCGCTGCGGCCCGCACGCGCTCCGCAAGCCCCTCGTCCTTCCATCGGGGCGTCTCGTCGCCTTCCTTGAACGGCAGAAGCCTCGGTCGCCCAATGTTCAGGGTGTAGTACCCCGGCGCAGGTCGGATGTCCGGCAACGACTTGAACTCCGGCTCCACGCGCATCAGGGCCTCCTCGGCCTGCTCGGAGTATTCGTTGTACCACTTCAGTTGCTTCGCCGTCTCCACGCACCGGCGGAACTCGGTCTTGGCCCGTTCCCACGCGGGCTGGGCCTCTTCCAGCAGCCGCCCTCGGAAGATCTCCTTCTGCTCCTCGTTGAAGCCCCGCGGAGGCGGCACCGCCTCGATGGCCAGTGCGAGTTCCTGAAAGCCGAAGCCCTTGCGCGAAAAGGCCGCGATGGTCCAGTGGGGCTGGCCGAAGGCCTCCACGCTCGCGAAGATGTCCATCGCCTGCATCAGCAACTCGGCCTTCCGCTTGATGGCCTTCCCGATCTCGTCCTGGCTCCCCTTGATCGGGATGGCCCGCACCTGCTCGAGGACCGCTTCGCCCTGCATGAAGCGCGCCTCGGCGACGGCGGATAGGCCCGCGGCGGTCGTCTTCTCCTTCTCCGCGTCCTGCAAGGCGTTGTATTCGGACACGACATTGTCGTAGGCCTTCTGCGCGGCCTTGTCGTTCTTCATCGCCCGGTGCATCTGGGCGACCTTCAGTAGCGCCCTCAGGTACAGGTCCGGTCCCCACGACCGCCCGTACTTCGCCAGGAACGCCTGGAACTGCTTGAGCGCCGCCGCGTACTTCCCTTGCTTCTCGAGCGCCACGCCGATTTCCAGAAACACGTTCGGGGCGTGCTGCGAATCCGGGAACAGTTTCAGGTACTGGTTCATGTCCGCGATGGCCTCGCCGTATTCGCCCAGGCCACTGCGGAACACGGTCGCGTACCTCAGGGCCTCCTCGGTCAGTTCGTGTTTCGGGAGCATCTTCACGAAGATCTCATAGAACCGGGCCGCCTCGGAGTACACGGCCAGGCGGCGGTAGATCTCGCCCACGTTGAACAGGGCCCGGGGGGCGAGAGGAGACTTCGGCATCTCGTTGAACAGTTGCGTATTGGCCTCCAGGGAGCGCTCGACCAGGCGCGCCTTGAAGAAGTTGTTCGCGGCGTTGATGAGCGCGCGGTCCTTGAGCGGGGTGCCCGGGAAGCGCCGCACGTACTCGAGGAAGCACTCGGCCGCGGTGCGGTGGCGTTCCTGTTGCTCGTACTCGTAGCAGCGGTTGAAGTCCGCCTGCTCGCGAATCCTCCCCACGATCGCGGGGACCTCGCCCTGCATCAACTTCGGGTTGCGCGAGATGTCCTCGGCCGCGGCGTTCAGCCCCCGGATGTCCCGCATCAGGTGCAGGGACGACAGGAGCAGGCGCGCCGCGTCCGGGGCGTTCGGGTGATCGGGTGCGCTCTCGATGATCTCGCGGAAGCGGGCCGCCGCCTCCTGGAAATGGTTGTAGTCGTACAGGACCATCGCGGCCGCGAACCGGGCCTCGACCACGTCGGGCGCGCCCGGCTTCGCCATGCCCAGGTAGCGGTTGCACGCCTCGACCAGCTTCCTCTCGAACTCCGGCAACTCCTTCGGCTCGGTGTCAGACGTGTCCTCGGACTTCACCTTCTTGCGCGTCAGGTCCAACATCTTGTAGTAGTTCGAGACGGCCTCGTGGGCCGCGGTCTCCGCGTATTCGCCGTTCGGGTCCATCTCGACGATCCGGCTGAACTCTTCCGCGGCCTCGCCGTGTTCCCCCACCTGGGCCAGCAAGAGCGCGTGGTTCAGCGTCATGGCAACCCGCTCGGGCGAGTCGGGAAACAGGCGCAGATAGTCGCGGTACAGGAGGGCGGTGTACTGCATCGTGCGCTCGTCCTTCGTGACCGCCACCTCCTTGTGGTAGGTCGTCGCGATGACCCGGATCAGCTCCTCCACCCTCGCGCGCTCCACCTTCCAGAACGCTTCCGGGGCGCTGGCCCCGAATCGATCCAGAAGCCCGATCAGGCGCCGCGCCTCCTCGACGACCTTCGCGGTCACCCCCACCCGGTAGGCGTTTTCGAGGATCGCCCGCTGGAACTCCACGATCCGATACGCGTCGTCGCGGTCCTTGAACTCCGCGATGATGCGCCGGTACAGACGGTTGGACTTGTCGTATTCGCCCTGCGAGGCGTATCCCTCGGCCAGTCGGATCGCGAGTTCCATGTACGAGTCCGGGGCGATCTTCCGGAAAACCTTGATCGCGTTCTCGGGGCTTCCGACCTGCGAATAGACCATCACGAGGTCGCGCTGGGCCTCCCGCAGCAACTGGGCCCCGTATCCCACGGCCTTCGCCGCGTCTCCGCGGGCGTACTCGATCACCCGCAGGAACTGGCTCATGGCCTCCTCGTGGTTGCCCATGTTGTAGTAGCACCAGCCCTTCTTGTAGATCGCGAGCCCGTACGCCCCGGACGCGGGGAAGTTCTCGACCTCGGCATAGACGCGCAGTGCCTCGTCCATCCGGCCGGAGTTGAAGTAGAACTCCGCGATGTTCAACAGCGCGTCCGGGACGAACTGGCTGGTCGGGGACTCGCGGATGATCCGCGCGAAGAAGGGATAGGCGTCCGCGGTCCGGTCCATCTGGACCAGCGTGAACCCCAGGTAATACAGGACCGCGTCAATCGCCGGGTACTCCGGGTAGTTGTCCACGATGCTCCGATAGACCTTGACGCACTGTTCCTGCCAGAAGAGGCGCTGCTCCATCAGGGCCTTCTGGTCCGCCTCGACGGCGGCCACCCCCGCCTCGTCACCCGCCTCCTGGGCCGCCCGCAACCTGCGGAACATCTCGTCGCCGTAGGCCTTGTTGAAGTACGACTCCGCCTTGTCCCAGTACAACTCCGCCAGGCGCGACAGGTACTCCGGTTTCGAGGGGTCGTCTTCGTCCGTCGTCTCGATCAACTGGTTGAGGGTCGCGATCGCGGCCTCGAGTTTCTCGTCCGCCATGACCTCCGGGCGGGCCGCGAGCGCCTTCACCCCCATCGGGGTCGCGGGCTTGCCCGCCTCGGCCCCTCCCGCGGCCGCCGGCGTCGTCAGTTGATAGGTCTTGATCTCTCCCGGCTTCTCGGCAGGCTTTCCGCCGCCTCCCGTCTGGCTCCGGACGAACGCGGGGACCAGGCAGGCCGCCGCGACCACGATCCACCGCCCTTCACGCGCCGTCATGACGTTTCTCCACGCGGGGTTGGACACGAGTCCTCCCGCACCGGTCGCCCACACCGCCGGGCTCATTTCTGCCGGCACAACGACTCCAGCGGGTAGTAGTACGACCCGAGCTCGTCCTTCCAGTACTCGCCATCGAAGGGCCACAGGACGTGCTCCACGTCCACGTCCACGTCCCCCGCCCCCGCCGCCGGCACGACCATTTCCGCGCGGGCCGCCTCGCCGAGGATGCCCTTCTGGGCATTCAGGGCCTCGAATCGGACCCGCAAGGCCTGCGACAGGAGTCGCTTGAGTTCCTTGTGAACGCGCAGGAGTCTCTCGTACGCGAGCCGCCCGGCCTCGCTCATCGTGAGGGCCCGGTACGCGACCAGGTCCGGCGCCAGGAAGTCCACCAGACCCCTGGCGACCGGGTGCTTGCGCAACTCCTCGACCTGAGCCATCTCGCGGTTGATGTGGACCACAAACTCGAACAGCGAGCGAACGCGCCGGTCCGCCAGGGCCGCGTTGAAGATCTTCTTGACCTTCAGCGAGTACTGCCCACCCTTGACCGAGATGGACGCCAGGTACTGGTAGAACCGCGCCGGGTCGCTCTGGCCCTTGATCGTCCCCTCGAGTTCCTTCATCACGTCATAATATTCTTTGTAAAATGGGTCAATGGTCTCCAGGGCCTGGTCATAGTGGCAGTTCATGAAGAAGATCACCGCCTTCAAGACGTGGGCCTCCGGGTAGAACTCCTCCTCGAAGTAGGGGGAATTCACGGTCTGGATGTTGCCGAGGGCGCGGGCGTACTGTCCAGCCTGGAAATACGCCCACGACTTCTCGAAGAGGCTGTCGAGCCACTGGTCCGACGAGTCCGGAATCTGGTCGTAGTACCGGATCGCGGTGTCGAACTGGCCCGTCGAGTAGAAGATGCGGGCCAGGGCCATGATGGTCATCTCCTCGAGGCGGTCGGCATCCTCGATCACACCCCGGTGCTCGGACAGAAAGCGCAGGGTCTCCTTGAAGGCCTCTGAGGCCGGAACGGCCTGGTTCAACCGGACGTGCGCGACGCCCTTCAGATACATCCCCTTCGCGTAGATGTTGGGCGAGCGGGGCGAGATGCGGCCCAGGGCCTCGAGCGACTTGTTCAAGGAACCTTCGTAGTAGTAATATTGTCCCGTGTAAAACGACAGTTCGTCGGTCATCTCGGGCGGGTAGGCTTCGAGCGGGTACGAGACCATCCGGAACAGGGTGCTGCGCTCGCCCGGGATCACCCGGTGGATGCGCACGAGCCACGGCAGCGCGTACCGATAGCGGATGTGCTCCTCGCCGCGGTCCGCCACGCGGTCGAAGTAGCCGAAGGCCGAGACGTACAGGCCCAGGTTGAACAGGGCCACGCCCATCTCGTACTGCGCCTCCTGGAACCAGGGTTCCGCCTCGTCGGCCTCGCTCAGGATCTTGTGGAACAGGAGGGCCGCGTCATAGTACTGGCCCTGGGACGACAGCCGCTTGCCCTCGTTGAGCACGATCTGGAAGGCCCCACCCGCGGCGGGTGCGGTCGCCGGTCCCGCGGCTTCCGGGGCCGCGCCCTCCGCCGGAGGCGTCTGGGCCGGCACCTCGGACGCCACAAGAGCCACCGCCAACGCCGCCGACGCGAATTTCAACGAACCGGTCATGGGGCCCCCCCCTCGTACAACCGTTGGCACCGGATTATTTCAGAAGTCCCCGAAGTGTCAAGTAGCCATGGGAATTTACTTCTCGCCCGCTTTCTGCTAGGTTGTGTGCGTTTTTCGAGGGCGGGGTGCCATGAACGAGGCGAGGATCGAACGGATTCGGGAGTGGGTCGGTCGCACGGTGACGCTGCGCGGCTGGCTTGCGGCGCGCCGGTCCAGCGGCAAGATCCACTTTCTTCAGGTCCGGGACGGGACCGGGGTCATCCAGTGCGTCCTGGTCCGCTCCCAGGTACCCGACGACGAGTTCCAGGCCGCGGACCACTGTCTCCAGGAATCGAGCGTCGAGGTCCAGGGCACGGTGCGGGCGGACTCGCGGTCTCCCATCGGGTACGAGGTGGACGTCACCTCCTTCCGGGTCCTCCGCGAGGCCGAGCCGTACCCCATCACCCCCAAGGAACACGGGACCGCCTTCCTGATGGAGCACCGGCACTTGTGGATCCGCTCGCGTCGGCAACACGCGATCCTCCGGGTCCGGGCCTCCCTGATCAGGGCCATTCGCGACTACTTTGATTCCAACGGGTTCTTGCTGGTGGACACGCCCATCCTGACCCCGGCCGCGTGCGAGGGCACCACGACCCTCTTCGAACTCGACTACTTCGGGGACAAGGCGTACCTGACCCAGAGCGGCCAGTTGTACAACGAGGCCACCGCCGCGGCTTTCGGCAAGGTCTATTGCTTCGGCCCGACCTTCCGAGCCGAGAAGTCCAAGACCCGCCGTCACCTGACCGAGTTCTGGATGGTGGAGCCCGAGATGGCCTTCTGCGACCTCGAGCAGAACATGGCCGTGGCCGAGGACTTCCTGGTGTCCATCGTGGCGCGGGTGCTCGAGGAGCGCCGCCGGGAACTCGAGGTCCTCGAACGCGACACCCGGCCGCTGGAGGCCGTCCAGAAACCATTCCCGCGCCTGCACTACGAGGAGGCCGTGCGCCTGTTGCAGGAAAATGGAAGCGATATTCAGTCTGGCGATGATTTTGGCGGCGATGACGAGACGACCCTGACCCGCCTCTTCGACCGGCCGATCATGGTCCACCGGTTCCCCGCCGCGGTGAAGGCGTTCTACATGAAGCGGGACCCGGACGACCCTCGGTACGCGCTGGGCGTGGACGTCCTCGCCCCCGAGGGCTACGGCGAGATCATCGGAGGCGGACAGCGCGAGGACGACCTCGAGACCCTCCTGGCCGCGATCCGCGCGCACGGCCTCCCCGAGGAGGCCTTCCGGTGGTACGTGGACTTGCGGCGGTACGGGTCCTTCCCGCACTCGGGCTTCGGGCTCGGGGTCGAGCGGACCCTCGCCTGGATCTGCGGGCTCCCCCACGTGCGCGAGACGATCCCGTTCCCGAGGATGCTCGAGAAGATCTGGCCATGACGTGGGTTTCTCGATGCGCGCCCCGATCCTGGTCCTGGGCAAGTACGAGGTCGGCGACCTGATCGCGACCGGCGGGATGGCCGCGGTCTATCGGGCGCGCGTCGCCGGCCCCATGGGCTTCGAAAAGCCCGTCGCGGTCAAGGTCCTCCTCGAGGACGCGGCCCGGGACGAGGACATCGTCCGCATGTTCATTGACGAGGCGCGCCTCGGCGCGCGCCTGTCCCACCCAAACATCGCGTCGGTCCTCGACTTCGGCGAGGCGGACGGGCGGTTCTATCTGGCAATGGAGTACGTGGACGGGGTCAGCCTGTCCGCGCTCCTGAAACACCTGCGGCGCGGCCACAACCCGAGGCCCCTCGACGCCCGCGCGGCCCTCTTCGTGGCCCAGAGCGTGCTCCGCGCCCTGGCGTATGCCCACGACCTCCGGGACGGGGACGGACGCCCGCTCGGGGTCGTCCACCGGGACGTGAGCCCCCAGAACATCTTGCTGGACCGCTCCGGCGCCGTGAAACTGTGCGATTTCGGGATCGCGACGGGCGCCCATCGCCTCGAGAAGACCGAAGCCGGCCTCGTCAAGGGCAAGGCGGCCTTCATGTCCCCGGAGCAGGCCGCGGGCGAACGCCTGGACGCGCGGTCGGACCTGTATTCGCTCGCGGTGACCCTGGTGACCATGCTGGGCGGCCTGCCTTCGGCGGATGACCCGGCGCGGGGCCTGGACCTCGGCCTGGTGGACGCGCTCGATGCACCCGATGCCCTGAAGCCCATCCTGAAGAAGGCCCTGTCGAGGAAGCCCTCGGACCGCTTTCCGTCCGCGGCGGAGTTCTCGAAGGCCCTGGTGGACGCGGGGCTCGACCCCGGAGAAGCGGGGCGCCTGGCCCTGGTCGAGGCGGTCGCGGCGGTCCCGACCCCCAAGCCACGATCTCGCAAGGACGCGAGGCGCGGGGAAGACGAGCGGCCCGCGCCCCCGGCCGGCAGCGACCGCGGCTACCGCAACCTCCTACTGGTGGTGCTCGGATTCCTGGTGTTGGCCCTGATCCTGGCGCTCCTGGGCGTCCGGCTCCCCCAGGTCGAACCGGCCGATTCCGGGGCCGGCGACGC
>JBBIPO010000086.1:0-15044 GCA_037442805.1 Deltaproteobacteria bacterium | reverse complement strand
GGGCCGCCGGGGCGCCCCTGCCTCATCCCGTAACCCGGACCCCGGCCGCCGTCCGCCCCACCCCGGCGGGCGGGGCCTCAACGCCGCCCCACCGCCGCGAAGTAGACTTCGCGGCTCCGAAACTTGCACCTGCCGGACGCCGGGCCCCGAAGCCTTACCTCCCCCGTCACCCCATCCAGACCTCTACCCATCGAACGACAGTCGGTCCCCGGCGACTTCCCGCAGGCTGGCGTGCCCCGAGGACGCCACGATCACGTGGTCCAGGACCTTGATGTCCAGGCATCGTCCGGCCTCGATCAGGCGCTCGGTGAACCGGATGTCCTCGGCGCTCGGCTGCGGGTCCCCGCCGGGGTGGTTGTGTACGAAGATGACCCGGGACGCGGCCTCCTTCACGAGCAGGGTGAAGACCTGGCGCGGCGTCAAGTTGATCCCGCTCTCCCATCCCCGGGCCACGACCCACTCCCCCTGAAGGCGGTTGCGCTGGTTGACCGCCACGGCCACGAACACCTCCTCGCGTTCGATCGCGTACCGGGCCGCGTGGCGCCCCACGTCCGCGGCGCTGCCGAGCGTCACCGTCCCGTCCGGGGGTCGCGCAAGCCGCCTGGCCATCTCGGCCGCGGCGAGGATCCGGCACGCCTTGGCCAGACCCATGCCCGGGACCGCGGCCAGTTCCCCGGGCCTGCGGTTGGCCAGCCCATGCAACCCCCCGTATTCCATCAGGAGCCGACGTGCCAGCATGTCCGCGGGCGCCTGGCGAGTGCCCGGGGACAGCACCAGGGTCAGAAGGTCCAGATCCGACATCCCCGCCGCCCCCGAAACGGCCAGCCTCTCCCGAGGTCCCTGGAATCGTCTCGCGACCCATGGCATCACGTCTCGTCTCCCGCCCAGGTTCGTCACGCGCCCCCATTCCGGGGTCGCCGCACCGCCACGCAGAAAACGTGCCAGCGGACGACTTGGAGAAATCGTCCGCGATTCCAAGAAGTTAGATACTGGACGGACCTTCGGTGAGATTGGACACGTTTGGACAGGTGTCCAGGCCGGCGGCCTACGCGGCGGCGCGGTGACTCAGGAAGTCCCCGAGGGCGGCGCGGTCCCGCGGAAACAGGTGTTTGAACCGGAAGAGCACGCGGCTCTCGCCGGTCGCGGCCAGCAGCCCCGCCATCTCGCCGAGCGCCTTGACCCGGTATCCGGACTCCGGCAACTCGAACTCGAGCCACGAGAACCGGCCCGCGGGCACCACGTCCAGGCACGCCTCGAGCCCCTCCGGTCCGACCCGGAGGACCCGGCCCCGCGACGAGCGGCCGGGCGTGTCCGACTGGATCAGGGAGATCCCCGCTTCGACCATCTCTCCGAAGAACGTGCCGTGCGCCATCGTCTCGCCTCCTGGGCTCGTTCGCCGGCTTTCAGTCTAGAGGCACGCGCCCCCGTGTGCCAAGACGACGCGCAACGTTCCGAATTGCGGACTCTATTTCGGCTTCTTGAACAGGGCCTCGAGCCGGGCGCGGGCCTCGTCGGCGGTCCGGGGCGACTGGCGCGTCGGTCCGCCACCGAACATCGCCTCCAGGCGCGAGCGGGCCTGCGCGGCCTCGTCCATCCCTTCTTCAACAATCGGCCGAAACGTGAAATACAGGCAAAAGTTGCCCTCGGCCCGGTCCCGGATGAACTCGCCCTGGTTCTCCGTACACTGGTTGTGAACGTCTGGATTCCAGAATTTGCAGTTGTAACAACAGTGCAGGTACGCCCCGCAGTTCGGGCACATGTCCCGCCGGCCGATCTTGACCTCGAAGACCAGTTCCTCGTGGCAGTGATAGCAGCGGTATCGCGGTTCCGGTGTCTCCATGCCCTTCCCTCGCACCAGACAAGGCCGTGTAACGATAACACGTCCCGACCTCCGTTGGCACCTGCGGGGCGTCGAGACTACACTCGCATCCGGAAGACGACTGGCGGACCCATGGACCCCCATCGCCCCAACCCCGGATTCCGCGTCTTCGTGGACGCCCGAGTCTCCCACGCGGTCGAGGTCTTCTCGTGCCTCGGACCGGTCGAGATTTTCGATGGGATCGCGGTTCGATCGGACCCGGGCTCCTTGCGACGCGCCGAGGTCTTGATCACGCGCAGCGTGACCCCCATCGGTCCCGCGCTTCTTCAGGCCACGCCGGACCTCGTGGCCGTGGCCTCGCCCACGATCGGGACCGACCACGTGGACTTCGAGGCCCTCGAAGCGCACCGTCGCCGCACTGGCCGCCCCATCCCGTTCTTCCATGCGCCAGGGGCGACCGCGGGCGGGGTCGCGGACTTCACGCTCGCCGCGGTCCTGCTCGCAGCCCGACACGCACGCACGGACCCGCGCTCCTGGCGAGTCGGGATCTGGGGATGCGGACACTGCGGCTCGGCCCTCGCGGCCCGTCTGGACTGCCTAGGCGTTCCGTGGATCGCCCACGACCCCCCTCGCGCGGAACGCGAAGGCTTCCCGAGCGCCTCCCTCGAGGACCTCCTCGATTGCGACGTGGTGACACTCCACGTCCCGCTCACCACCCCCGCTCAAAGCCGCTGGCCCACGCGGCACATGGTCTCGCGGCCAATCCTGGATCGCCTTTCCCGAAGACCGCGCGTCCTGATCAACACGTCGCGCGGCGCGGTCGTGGACACCCAGGCCCTCGAGGAAGTCCTGGCCGCTGGGGCGCCCCTCCTCGCCTGCCTCGACGTGTGGGAGGGGGAACCCACCCCACCGCCGTCCCTCGTGTCGCGCTGCTTCCTGGCCACCCCCCACTCGGCCGGGTCCGTCGTCGAGGGTCGCCTGCGGTCGGTGCGCGCCGTGTTCGAGGCCTTGCGCGCATCCATCGCCCCCTGGGCGCCCCCGCCCCCGACCTGGCTGGACGCCGTGTCCCCGGTAGGTTCCTTCCAGTTTCCGGAAGACCTCGACGCGTTTCTGGACGCCGTGGGTCTGGAGCCCCTGGCCCGCGACTTCCGGCGGGCCTATCTCGAGGCCCCCCCGGACGGCCGCGGCCACGTCTTTGATCGGATGCGCATCGAGCGCGCCCGTCACGAGGTCCTGTGGGACCACGCCACCCCGCGACTGGTCCCCACCGCCGTTCCCGGGCCCGGAAGGTCCCCATGACGCGACCCGACCCCGACCCCCGCACCCTCGTCCGAACGCTCGAGCGTGCCCGCGCACGCGCGCTGCAACGGTTTCGCTCGGGCCAGGCTGACGGGCCCTTGACCGCCTCCGCCCTCGCCAGGGGGCTGGACGGGTTCCTCCGGGCCGCCCTTGCGTCGAGCGCGGCTCTCGACGACCCCTCCCGCCTCGACCGTCCTCGCCGGCGGGAGGGGCCTTTCGCGGTATTCGCGGTGGGAAGTTATGGCCGGGCCGCCCTTTGCTTTCATTCGGACGTGGACTGCCTCCTTCTTCATCTGGGCGAGGAGCCCCACCAAGCCGTCCACGCCATCGCGGAGGCCGTGCGAGCCCTCTGGGACATCGGAATCCGCGCCCGCGTCGCCGTGTATTCCCTGTCCCGCGCGCGCCGCCTGATTGCCGCCGACCCTCGCGTCCTGGCATCCCTTCTCGACCATCGGCTCGTCATGGGGTCGCCACGGGTCGCGGACGCGCTCGACCGGCTGCTGGCCGGACTCCCGGACCGCCACGTCCGACGACTGGCCCGCCTGATCCTGCGCGAGGACCAAGCCAGGGCCGGAACCCGTCATCAGGACCTGTTCGCCGCCGAGCCCGACGTGAAGACCGGTCAGGGGGGGCTGCGCGACGACGCGGCCCTCCGATGGTTCGCGAGGTGGACTCGACTTCGGGCCACGCTCTGGAACGACGCGGAAGCCGCCGAACCCTCCCGACGCCGCGCGTCTCGACCATCCGTCCGCCTCCTGTCGAGGCCCGGGGTCCGCGCCGTGCTGCGGGAGGTCTCGCGCCAGACGCGGGCCCTCGCCCGGGCCCGAGCGACCCTCCTGACCGCGCGCCTGTTCCTCGACGCGGCCGGCATCCCCCGGGACCGTTTCACCCGCGAGGCGGCCTCGATCCTCGAACGGGAACGCCTCGCGTCCTACGTGCCCGTCGAGTTCGAGCGCGACCTCGCGGCGGCCCGGTTCCGCATCTCGAGGCTCCTGAACGCCCTCGTCACCGCCGTGGTCGCCCGCTCCGGGCCGACCCACCTCGAGGACGACCTCGCGGGACCACTGCTGGCGTCCGTCCGCTCGCGCACCCGGACTCTCGCCCTCCCCTTGCCTCCTCGCTCCCCCACGGACGCGCCGCCTCCCAAGGTCCCAGCCGCAGTCCAGGCCTTCCTCGACGTGTTGTCGTCACGCCAACCGCGAACCGCCCTCGAGGCCCTCTTGCGGACCGGCGCCCTTCATCGCGTGGTCCCCGGCTTCCAGCGCACCTTCGGGCTGGTCCCCGGCGACGAGGTCCACGCCTTCACCGTGGACCGCCACCTGGTCCTTGCCGCGGTCGCCGCCGCGGACATCCTGGACGGAATCGCCCCGGTACCGGCCGGGACCGACGATGCGGTCCGCACCGGGGCGCGCCACCGCGTCCCGCTCTTGCTCGCGGCCATGCTGCACGACATCGGCAAGACCGTGACGACGAACGCGTCCGTGGCCCCCGACTGGCCGCGCACGCGCGTCCGGGTGATCCACCCGGAGGCCGGGGCCCGCCTGGCACGGCTGGCCGCGTTGAAACTGGGCCTGCCGCGCGACCGGGCCGACCTCGTGGCCTTCCTGTGCCGGCATCACATGACGCTCCCGGAGGTCTCTACGACCCTCGACTGCGAGTCACCGGAGGTCCTCGCGCGGCTCGCCCAGGTCTTCACAGACGGCGAGCGACTGGACCTCGCGTTCCTCGTCGCCCTCGCGGACCTGCGCTCCCTCGGGCCTGAAATCGCCACGACGTTTCGCGAGGCCCTCCTGGCCCGCGCCTGGTCCGCCGTGCGCCGCTGGCTGGGCGCGCGGGACGGGACCGCCGGATGGGAGGCCGAGGTCTCGGCCCGCAGGAGCCACCTTCTCGACCGGTGCGCCGCCGGCCGGGGCCACGATTGGTTCCTCCCGGAGGTGATTCGCTCCCTGCCCGACCGCCTCCTGATGGCCTTCGACCTCGACCGACTCTGGGCGTATCTGCTCCGGTTCGAGTCCGTCCAACGGGCCGGTCCGATGGTCCTCGTCGAGTCCCCCCGGACGACCCGGGACAGCGCCCCGACCGACCACGAGATCGTGTATCTCGGTCACGACGAGATGGGACTGCTATCCCGACTGAGTGGCGCGTTGACCCTGCACGGCCTGTCGATCCAGGAGGCCCGTATCTTCTCGATCAGCCCTGGGAGGGACGGCCCCCGCGCCCCCCTCCAGAGGCCACCCGGGGCTCTTGTTCGCCCCCACGACGCGGCGGCCGTCGGGACCCGCCCACTCGTCCTCGATCAGTTCCGCGTGAGCGACCCGCGAGGGGTCATCGGCCAATCCCCCGACGCCCGACAGGCCCTAGGCGACCGCATCCTCGCGTCGGCCGCGGACCCGGCGCTGGCCCGCCGCATCCAGGGCCGGATCCGCGAGGCCCTCCGCGCTCGCCGGGCCGAGATGATCGCCGAGGTGGACAACACGTCCCTCCCGGACCGCACCGTGTTCCGGATGGCGGGCCCGGACGCCCCCGGGCTCCTGCACCTGCTGGCGGACGTCCTCTATCGCCATGGGGTCAACGTCACCGGCGCCATCGTCACGACCGAGGCCGGAACCGCGCGCGACACCTTCTTCGCGGAGTGGGGAGCCTCCGGGGGCAAGGTCCTCGACCCGGAGGTGATCCGGAAGGTCCTGCGGGCGATCTCGCAACTGGGCCGACCGGGGTGACCGCCGGCCGCTTGCCTGCCCGACGCAAGACGCCCGTCCCCGCAGGTCCAGTCGGTCAGTACAGCCGCTCCAAGATGCGGCGGACCTCCCGGGCCTCCGCGCTGTCCTTGGGGGCGTGCTGAAGGTAGGCTGCGAACGACTTCCTTGCGAGGGGTTTCAGGTTCTGGTCTCGGTAGATCAACCCGAGGAGCCGCAACGCCTCCGGGTACCGGCCCGGATTGCGCTGGGCGACTCGCTCGAACAGGGCCTTGGCCCCCTCCACGTCTCCATTCCTCAGGAGGATCTGGCCCAGAAAGAAGTTGGCGTCGGGATGGTTCCGGTCCCGGCCGAGCACCTGCCGGAAGTACGGTGCGGCCTCCTCGTACCGGGCGAGTTCATACAGGGCGCGACCGAACCCGACCAGGATGTCCAGCCGGGCCGGTTCCAGCGCCAGCGCCGCCTCGAAGTCCTTCATCGCGGCCGCGTATTTCTGTTGCGCGAACAGGATCTCTCCCCGCAGCACATAGGCATCGGCCTGCCGGTCCTCGACGGGCACCTCGCCCCGGACATACGCGTTCACCACGTGGTCCAGGTGGGTCATGGCGTCCCGGATGGCCTCGTCGGTCCCCTGCTTCTTCAGGACCCTCGCCAGGTCGAGGCGATATCGTGTGTCGCGCGGATCGATCTGGACCGCGCGCATGTAGTGCTCCACCGCCGCCTTGGGCTCGCCCTTCAGCACGGCGACCTGTCCCATCGCGTGGTGGGCCGGGGCGAAGGAGGCCCTCTCTTCCAGGACCTTCTTGAGCACGCCCTCGGCCTCGCGGACCTGGCCCGACTCGGCGAGGGCCCGTCCGTATTCCGTGGCCACCATCGGGTCGTCCTCGGCCTTGCCGTAGAGCCGCGCCAGGACCTCCCGCGCCTTGGCGGGCTTGTGCAGGGTCAGGTAGGCACGGGCCAGCCCGAGCACGCCCTCGCGACCGAGGGCCTGCCTCGCGTGCAGAGAGCCCAGCACGGCCACCGCCTCTTCCGCGCGTCCGAGCGCCAGCACGACGAGCCCCAGTTGCTCCTGGACCTCCACGTTCGAGGGGTCCATGACGAGCACCTGCCGGAGCGTCTCCTCGGCCGCCACGAAGTCCCTCATTCCCCGGTACAGCGAGGCCATCCTCTTCAACAGGGGGACGCGGTCCGGCACCCGGTTCACCCCCTCGCCGAGCCGCCGAACCGCCTCGCCCACCTTCCCCTCCTTCGCCAGCGCCTCTGCAAGCAGCAGATACGCCTCCGCCGAGTCCGGGGCCACCGCGATGGCGGATTCGAACGCCGTGGCCGCCGCCCGCGGCCTCTCCAGGCCCAAAAGGTGACGACCCTGGATGATCGCGAAGTCCGGCGCCTTCGGGTGCTTCTCGGCGCCGCGCGCCATCACCTCCGTGGCCCGCTGGTCCTGCCCGGCAGCCAGCACCACCTCCAGATAGGTCGCCAGGAACGGCAGCGAATCGCACCCCTCCTTCCAGCACGGCTCCAGCGCCGACATCGCGTCGTCCTGCCTGCCGTCCGCGAGCAGTGCCCTGGCCAGGGCCACGGCGGTTTCCTGGTGGGTCGGACGCAATGCCAGAGCGGCCCGCAACTCGGACACCCTCTCCGGCGTGCGCCCTGCGGCCTCGTGAACCTGCGCGAGCACCTGATGCGCCTCGAACAACTCGCCCGCATAGGCCTGCGAATCCGCCTTCAGGACGACCTCGCCCGCCAGCCGGGCCGCTGTCTCGCTGTCCTTGTCGCCGAGCGCCAGCCGGGCCAACAGCACCTTGCTCGTCAGGTGCCCCGGTTCCTGGGCCAGGATCTCTTCCAGCAACTTGCGCGCATCCGCCGGCTCGCCCTTCGCGATCCTCGTCTGCGCCAGGAA
Source organism: Deltaproteobacteria bacterium (assembly GCA_037442805.1). GTDB lineage: Bacteria > Myxococcota_A > UBA9042 > DTJE01 > DTJE01 > DYKK01. Next base: position 7,330 of record JBBIPO010000086.1, on the reverse strand, counting down.
GTACTTCGCCGCGATGGACGCCGGATTCTTCAACAAGGCCAGTTCAAAATATTTCTGGGCTTCCTCCAACTTCTCCTGACCCAGTGCGATCTTGCCGTAGAAGTAAAGCACGTCCGCATCCTGGGCCGTGGCCACCACCATCCCGTCCAGGACGGCACGCGCCTCCGCGAACTGACCCGCGGTGACCAGGTCGAGCACGCGGACCATGGAGGCCTTCTGCCCCGTTACCTGGGCTTCCTTTTCCAGTTGCTTCAGACGGCGCTCCATCTTCTCGTCCGCGGCCGTGACCGCCGGGAACCGCTCCCGGAACCGCATCATGACTTCGAGCAGGTCCGCCTTGGCCCTGGCGTTGTCCGGCTCCTCGCGCAGAACGGCCTCGAGCCTCACGATCTCGCTCCGGTATGCCTCCGCCGTGTCCTTCGCGATGCCGATGGTCGTTCCCGGAGGCGGGATCGCCCGCCGCCCGATCGCGAGCGTTTCGTCACTCGGGACAAACAGATTGAACCCAAAATATCCATATTGAGTCTGACCCAGGATCACACCCACCAGGACGATCAGGAACACCCCGAGGAGCGCGACCCGTAGCCCGGTCGCACCCGCCCGTCTTCGGGAACGGGGGCGGACCGCGACGCCCCCCGCGGGTCTCGCCGGCCCCACGGGTTCGACGGGAGGGATCCCCGGCGCCTCCCGGACGCCGAGGTCCAGCATCAGTTCGGGTCCCAGTCCCTCGCCACGAGTGCCCGCCGACCCTTCCGGGAATCCCTCCAGGTCGAGCCCCGACAGGTCGGCGGCCACCGGCGCGCCCTCCCCGGCCTGCCCTTCGGGCAGCTCGAGCCACTGGTCCGGCAGACCCAGGACCTCTCCCGGCCCCGGCGAACCTCCGCCTTCCGTCCCCGAAGCCCGCGGGACCTGGTCGGGCGTCGGCGTTGCCCCGCCGGCCACCGGCTCGGGCGCCTCGCCCCCCCACGAGATGCTCGCCTCGGGCTCGGAGTCCTCCATCAGCGCCGACTCCAGGTCGAGTGCATCGGCCAGGTGGCCACCCGTGCCGACTCCACCGCGCTCCCGGGGTGGCCCGCCAGCCTCCCCGGCCGACGGTTCCGGCAAAGACAGGTCGTCGAACGACAGGTCCAGCGACCCGATATCCGCGAGGGCATCCTCCGCCGGTGCCTGGGCGCCCCCTGCCTCCGGACCGGACCCAACGTCGAGGTCGGCAAACGAAAACGACTGCTTGCCGGTCTCCGCCAGCCCCGGTGCCGGCGATGGGCCTGGTCCGGCCTCGCGCGGGGGAACGGTGGGCGGCGGCGCGCCGGCCCCGGACGGGGCCCCGAACTCTGGTCCCACCCACGAAAACCGGTCGAATGCGGGTTCCGCGTCGAGCGGTCGGAAGGGTTCGTCCGCCCGCAGCGGTTCGGGCGGGCCGGGAGGCCCGGCCTCCGTCTCGGTGGGCCCTTCGGCAACCTCGTCCTTCAACCGGGACGCCGTCCTCCCCGGGGCGCCTCCATCGTGCGCCCGCCGGACGACCTGCGCCGGGCCCTCGTCCTCGATGACCGGCGTCCCCCCTCGCAACGGGGAAGAAAGAGATGGGGGTGGCGGCGCCTTCGGGACCGGAGGACGCACGACTGGCGGGGGCGGGACGGGCGGGACGGGCCGACCCATGTCCCCCTGGCCCGTCGGGGAAGGCCCGCGGTCGGCGGCAGCAGGTCCGGGCGCCTTTCGAATCCCGGGAACGAAGACCTTCTCCTCCGCGTACCGGAGGTCCTTCGTGGTGAACCGGTACTTGCCGGGAGCCGATCCGGCCTGCCGGTCATCGCGTAGGTAGGCCTCCGTGCTTCGCGCCAGACGCTCGTCGGGCGGTCCTCCGGCCTCGCCTGGCCCACCCAAGCCTTGAGGCCCGGCAGGAGGTCGCTCCTCGCCCGGGACCTCGGCGGTCGCGTCCTCGCGGAGCCATGCCTCCGTCAGGGAGCGCCCTTCCCGCCGCTCGCCCTCCCCGTCCCGAGGCAGGTCCCCACCGTCTTCCATCATCCGCGCCGCCTCGACGTCGAAACTCGCGTGGCAGGACGGGCACTCTACCTCGGTGGCGCCAGGAGGAACCGCGACTGGTCGCGAACAGAACGGACAATGGAGGTCCATTCCATCACCTCGCGTCCCGGCCCGCCGACCCCTCCGGCGTTCCGCCAGTCTCCATCGCGTCCCGATCTTACCACGCCGACTTCGAACCGGGTCATCCGGTCTTCATTCGACCGGCCGGCCCTTGTCGCCGTCAAGGGGTGGTCGGGCCTCCCCGTAACGCCGGTACTGGTCCAGGACGTTCCGCACGTACGCCGCGCACGACTCGTCGGGAATTCCTCCGGCTCGCTCGACCGCGGACGGCCCCGAGTAGTAGGCCGCCACGGTCCGGTCGAGGTCCCCGCGGAATCGGTCCGCGAGTTTCCGGAGCAGCCTCGCGCCCGCCGTCACGTTCTGTTCCGGGTCGAAGGGGTCCTCGACCGCGAGGGATTCCGCGGTGACCGGCATCAACTGCATCAGGCCCTGCGCGCCCGCGGGGGACACCGCGTCGGCTCGAAACCGGGATTCCACGTGGATCACGGCGCGGATCAGGGCCTCCGGAACCCCGTTCGCGGCCGCGGCCCTCGCGATGATCGCATCCAGGTCGGCCCGCCCCACGTCCTCCGGTTCGGACATCGCCCTGGGGACCTGGTCGGCGGACCGTTGCGCCACATCGCCCGTGCTCGCGGCGCGACCGTTGCCCCCCGACGCCTTCACACGATTGCGATTGAAGAACCAGACGATCCCGTCCTTCTCGCACCGGAAGAAGGACGCGTCACGGTACCTCTGCACCGTGCACCGGGCGCCCGGAACCGGGTGTTCCCGCGGCGTCCGATCCTGGATCGGCACGCACTTGACCCCCCTCGGGCGCACGTTAATCGTGAACGACGGAACCCCATTCTTGAGCCCGCACCGATAGACGGTGTCCGCACGGGCCGGGTGGCCCGTTCCGACCAGGGTCGTGGCGATGACCAGCGGCGGGATCGCGGTCCTCATCACGCCCTGATTGTAGTCCCGCTTTCCCTTCCGTCCAAACTCGTGCCATCCGCCCCGTCGTCGGGGATGGTTCCCTCGGGTTCGGGATAGACGAACTCCCGGTGCTGGTAGTTCCGCAGGACCACCCGGTGGCCCTCCCGTCGGACCACGTATTCGGGCAAGATCGGAATCTTTCCGCCACCCCCGGGCGCGTCCACCACCAGGTACGGGACCGCCAGGCCGCTGGTCCAGCCGCGCAGGGCCTCCAGGATCTCAAGGCCCTTCGCCAGCGTGGTGCGAAAATGCGAGATCCCCTGCGCCATGTCGCAAATGTAGATGTAATAAGGTTTTACACGCATCATCAACAGACGATGGTTCAGGGCCTTCACGACCTTCGCGTCGTCGTTAACCCCCCGCAGCAGGACCATCTGGTTCCCGATCGGAAACCCCGCGTCCGCGAGCAGGGAACACGCCTGGAACGACTCGCGCGTGCACTCCCGCGGGTGGTTGAAGTGCGTGTTGACGTACAGGGGCTGATACTGCTTGAGGCGCGCCACGAGTTCGGAGGTCACGCGCTGGGGCAGCGTGACCGGCATGCGCGTCCCGAGCCTCAGGATCTCGACGTGGGGGATCGCGCGCAACCCGGCCACGATGCGCTCGACGCGGTCGTCGTCCAGGGTCAGGGGGTCCCCGCCCGAGATCACGACGTCGCGGACCTCCGGGTGGGCGCGCACGTACGCGATGCCCTGCTCGATCTCGGCGTCGGTCACGGCCGCGTCGGACCGCGAGACCTTCCGCTTGCGGGTGCAGTGGCGGCAGTACATCGCGCACGTCGGGCTCACGTAGAACAAGACCCGGTCCGGATAGCGATGGGTCACGCCCGGCGCGCGCATGTCGCGCTCCTCGGCGAGCGGGTCCTCCATCTCGAACGCCTGGATCGCGAGTTCCCCGACGCCCGGGACCGCCTGCCTGCGGATCGGGCAGGCGGGGTCGTCCGGGTCCATCAGCGCCGCGTAGTAGGGCGTGACGGCCAGCCGGAACCGGTCCGCGCCCTCGCGGATAGCCCGGACCTCGTCCGCGGTCAGGCGCATGACCTGCGCGAGGCCTTCAGCCGTCTTGATGCGGTGACGGAACTGCCACCGCCAGTCGTTCCAGTCCGCGTCCGGCACGCCCGACCAGGGACCGCGCGGGGCCGGCGGGAACCGGTCGAGGACCACCGGAGCCGCATCAACAAATCGCGAGTTCATCGCCCACCTCGTCCACTCGTGACACTAGCAAACCGAGCCGTCGTCTGTCCAGGGAAACCGGGGCTTGCGGTGTTTCCGCGCAGGTTCTCTGGCCGGCACCGCCCGCGCAGGACCGCGACCGTGGGCCGTGGCCGTGTCGGTGTCCGTGGTCGTGTCGGTGTCCGTGGCCGTGTCGGAGTCCGTGACCGCCGCGGAGTCCCTGCCGGATCCCGGACCCCGGATGCCGGACCCCGGAGGCCCGACCAGCAATCCCCGGTCATTCCGACTTCGGCTTCTCGCCCGGGAAGCGACGCATCCGGTAGCGCTCGGGGTCCTCCTGGATGATCCGGCGGTACCAGTCCTCGGGATACGGCGGATGCTGCACCTGCCCTTTCTCGTCGCGCACGTTTCCATCAAGGTATTTCACAAACAACTCCGCCCACAGCCTTCGCCAGCGCTCCACGACCCGTTCGGCCTGCTCCGCGCTGTACCGGGTCAGGTACTCGCGAGCCAGGTCCGGGGACTGCCGATACAGGGTGAGGGCGGCCTGCTCGACCCCGGCCTGGCGGGCCAGGAACTCGCCCTCGAAGGCATCCTGGATCGTGCGGATGTCGCGCGAGATGTCGCGGTACCGCGTGTAGGCCCAGTTCGCCACCGCGTTGAAGACCCAGAAGGCGGAGTCCCACGAGAACTCGCGGAAGGTCCCGGTGCCGACCGCGTACGGGCGCGGGACCTCCCGGATGCCGGCGTACATCGGGACGTACACGGTCGTCGCGGTGTCGTCCACCCCGAACCACAGGAGCCCCCCGATCAGGTCTGGCAGCGATGCCCTCGCCTGGGCCACGAACGAGAATCCGGTCTGCTGCGTGGCCGTCGAGCGGTCGTTCAGGTACTCGACCCCGTCCACCTTCCAGGTCAGGGGGCGCCAGCGGTACGGCAGCGCAAAGGGACCCGCCCCGACGCCGCGGCTCAGGTCGAGAGGCGAATCCTCGAAATGATCACGCATCGCCTCCATCAGGTCTCGGGGCGTCAGTTTCCGGTCGGGACTCACCCACAGGGGCAGCGGCACCGGCTCACGGTCCGAGGCTCGCACCAGGCCGCCCTTTTCGATGTCCCACTCGAGCCCCAAGGACGGCGCCACGCGCCGGAAGAACGACCACACGCGGGCCTCGCAGATGCGGGCGTCGGCCCACGTCAGCGGATGGTAGGCATCGGAAAACGAGAACTCCTCGTCCGGGCCGTCGTACCACCCCTTCTTCCTCGCGAACGAAATGACGTCCGGCGCGTACAGGCAGTTCTTCGGGTCGTCCAGGGGAAACCGGCGAATTCTCGGGTGGTTCGCGTGCGCGGTGACGTGCCCGTCGGGCACGCGCAGGGCGACCCAGACCGCGCCCTTCTCGTCCTTTCCCTTCCCGATCATCGCGAGGACCCACGCCTCGCGCGGGTCCGCGATGGAAAACGTCTCGCCCTCGCTCGCATACCCGTATTCCGCGACGAGGTCGGTCATCACGCGGATGGCCTCCCGGGCCGTGCCGGCGCGTTGCAACGCGATGAACATCAGGCTGCCGTAATCCAGGATCCCGTTCGGCCCCTTCAGTTCCTCCCGGCCGCCGAAGGTCGTCTCGGCGATCACGACCTGGCGGTCGTTCATCAGGCCAACGACGCCGTGGGTGCGCGGTGCCTCGGGGATGCGGCCCCAGAACTTCCCCGTGTCCCAGTCGTAGATGTCGCGTTGCTCGCCAGGGCGGTGCTCACGAGGCGGGAAGAAGTACAACTCGCCGTAAAGCGTGTGCGAGTCCGCCGCGTACGTGACCATCGCGGACCCGTCCGCGCTCGCGCCCGGGGTCACCACGAAGTTGGTGCATGCCCGGGCATCCCCGGACCGGGCCAGGGTCACCGCAGCGACAAGGAACCCACTGGACCAGAGACTCCATTTCATCGCTGAAAACTTCTCCTTGGCTCTTGCGATGAGAGGAAACCGAGGTCACTGACCCTTGTATGGCACGCGACCGGCCTCCCAGTGGCCGGCCAGTCCGTACCCGTCGGTCGTGCCGTCCCCGTCCGTGTCGCACGTGAGCGGAACGCCGAGTCCGCGAACGAAATCGCCGAAGTTCGCCCAGATCGGAGACCCCGGGGCCAGGCCCCCGGCTCCGGAGGCGGTCCCGCAATGCCTCATGCAGTAAGCGTACGCGCACGGTTGCCAGTCGGTCACCGAAGGGTCCGGGGTCTTGGCCCACCCCTTGTAGTCCGGTGCCAGGATGAACGAGCAGATCTGGCACGCGGCCGCGTCGGCGATGCAGCCCTCCAGCGCCCCCGACGAGATCAGCGTGCAGGTGTTGTCGAAGCTCCCGTGGGCGACCAGATTCTCGATGGGAATCGTGTCCACGGGAAGGCCGATGGCGGGGTCCCCAGCTGAGCAAACCAGCGCATGATCCACCGGCCCCGGGTGGAACCACAGGTTCGCCGGGCCCACGGTCCGGAACGTGCAGTCGGTCGTGACTTCTGCCGTGAACGTCGTCGTGAATCCTTTGACAAACTCGAACCACGACGGCTTGTTGGAATGCTGGACCGGGAGGACTTGCTCGAAGGGCAGGTCGTGCCACGCGGCCCCGGCGGTCACCGTCAGCGTCACGGTACCGTCGGGTTTCGCCGTGACCCCGTCAATGCACAAGAGGATGTTCAGGCGGTAGGCCTGGACGTCTGGCGTCCAGATGTTGTTGAGAAACGCGGGAAGCCCCTCGGGGACCGAGGGCTCCGTCACCTCGATCTTCTTGAACCGGAAGCACATCCCGGGCGCGATGCATTTCTGGCAGGCGGACAGAGGGGGGACGTCGCCCACATCCCCCACGTCCCCGTCCGGAGCCGCGCTGTCGGTGACCTCGCCGTCGGCCTTCGTGCCGTCGGTCCCGGCATCCGCGACCTCCCCGGCGACAGGGTCCTTGACCGGGCAGTCCCCCGTCTTCTCGCACGCGAAGGCCACGAGGACCGGCAGGACGGCCCGCCATCCCCATCCGCTGCGTCTCGGCATGCGCATCGTCCTCCTCCCGCATCGAAGGCGGATGCATGATAGCCGAAAGTCTGCG
>JBBIPO010000085.1:0-15334 GCA_037442805.1 Deltaproteobacteria bacterium | reverse complement strand
CACCGACCAGATAGCACGCCTCCGGGTCCAGGACGGAGACCTGCCGCTCCACCACCAGGCCTGGTCGGTATGTCCGTTGGAATCGTTCGCGGCGGTTTCTCGGCGGTTCGCGCTTGCGAAGATTGCCAAATAGACGACACCGAAACGCCCCGTGCTTCCCTCTGGGGCCTTCCCCTTCGGCTGGTCCCCACCCCCAATGCGAAAATCTGCTCCCCCGGTCATACGACCACTATCCCGCGACGCGACGCGGCCGTCAGCTCCTTTCCCAGAATGAATGCCGGTCAGCTCTGGGGACCTGGCCGTGGTCCGGGTGTCCTACGCGCGGTGCCCCGTGGTCCTCGGGTCCGCGACCCCCTCGCTGGAGTCCTTCGAGAACACCCACGCCGGCAAGGCCGTGTATCTCTCGATGCCGGAGCGCGTACGCGAGCGGCCCCTGCCCGAGGTCCGGTTCGTGGACCTGCGGTACGAGGCCCCGATCGGGGCCGGGCGCGTGTTTTCGGCGGCGCTCCTCGGCGCCCTGCGCGAGACCGTGGGCCGCGGCGAGTCCGCGATCCTCTTCCTGAACCGCCGGAGGTTCGGGCGGTTCGTGGTCTGCGGGACCTGCGGGCAAGCGGTCCAGTGTCCCAATTGCAGCATCACCCTGACGCACCACGCGCGACCCGATCGCCTGAACTGTCACTACTGCGACCACTCGGCCCCGGTGCCCGATCACTGCCCGTCGTGCGGGTCGTCGGAGTGCGCCATCGCGGGTTTCGGGACGGAACGGCTCGAGGACGAGGTCAATGGGCTGGTGCCTGGGGCGCGGTGCGTCCGGCTGGATTCGGCTACGGCCACGGGCCGCGGGCTGGACCGCATCCTCGGGCGGTTCCGTTCGGGCGAGGCGAACGTCCTGGTCGGAACCCAGATCGTCGCCAAGGGCCGTGACTTCCCCATGGTGACCCTGGTCGGGGTCCTCCTCGCGGACCAGTCGCTCGCCTTTCCGGACTTCCGCGCCTCGGAGCGCACATTCCAGTTGCTGACCCAGGTCGCCGGGCGTGCCGGACGGGGCGACCGGCCCGGACTCGTGGTGATCCAGACCTACAACCCGACCCAGTACGCCCTGCGCTTCGCCGCGAACCACGACTACGTGGGGTTCGCGGTCGTCGAGGACCGCGTGCGCCGCGAGCGCGGGTACCCGCCGCACGCGCACCTCGCGACGGTCGAGGTGTCGTCGCCGGACTCCCGCGAGGCCCGCGACGAGGCCGACCGGATCCGCGACTACCTGGACCGTTTCCACACGCTGGAGGGCGAGGCCGGTCGCGACCTGGTCTTCCTGGGTCCGGCCGCGGCCTCGATCGAGCGCCTGCGGCGCCGCACGCGCGTCCAGTTGCTGCTGAAGAGCCGCTCCCGCGCCGTCCTGAACCGCGTCCTGTGGCGCCTCTCCCGCACGGTGGGCCCCGGCCACGGGACCGTGCGCGTCCTCCTGGACGTGGACCCGGTCAGCCTGATGTGACCTGGGGCCCCGTTCATGTTCTGGTGTGGTGTCCTTGAATTCGCTGGACAATCACCGTGGGCGAGGGCGTGGGCGAAGACCCGGTCGCATCGTGGCCGCAATGGATGCGGCAGGGCGTTGTTCACCCGGTTTCCGAGACGCCACACCGGCGGCGGAAACCCATGTTGACATCCATCGGCCACGTGCGGAGAATCGGCCTTGTCACGATCGAGACGACGATGATGGCGCGAAACCAGCGGGCGGGTCGAACCACTGTTGCCGTGATCGGATGCCTCGCCATCGTTCTCTCCGCGTCTTCTGGCGCGTCGGCCCAGGAGGCCTGCCCGCCCGAGGACCGGGTCAAGGCCGTGGCGCTCGTGAAGCAGGGACTCGCGCGGATGGACGGCCGGCAATACGACCTCGCGGCCGAGGACTTCCGTTCGGCCTATGCCCTGTGTCCCGAGGCCCAGGTGCGCAAGTTCCTGGGCCGGGCCTGCGAGGCGGCCGGCCGACTGGACGAGGCGGCGGTCGCGTACGAAGCCTGCTCGCGGGAGGCCGCTACGGACTCGCTGCGCCGCGAGTGCGAGTCAGCGATACAGTCGGTCCGCGAGCGGATGAGGGAGGGCGTGCTGCTGGTCGAGGCCGATCCCCGCGACGCGGTGGTCTACCTGGACGGCGCCGCAGCCGGCCACGAGACGGGCCAGCCCATCCCGGTCCGTTCGGGACGTCACTCGATCGAGGTCCGCGCCGCGGGCACCTGCCGTTCGTGTCGGTCGTGGACGTGAAGGGCGGACCGGATCCGACTCGGGTCGAGGTCCGGCTCGAGGCCGAGGCGCCCCCGGAGACCCCGCGCCCGCCGGACCCCACGTGGAACTGGGTCGGAGTCGGGATTGGAGCGGCTGCGGCCGCGACGGGGATCGTGTTCCTGGGCGTGGACATCAAGGACCGCATGGATGCCGCGGACTGCCCCGCGGAGTACTCGTGCAGCGTGAGACCGACCAACGCCGCGGTCGGGGGCACCCTCACGGTCCTCGGCGCGGCCGCGATCCTCACGTCGGCCCTCCTGTGGCCCGAGGCCCCGGCCGCCGCGAGGCTGGTCCCCACGCGGGGCGGGGGATTGATGGCGCTGGAGATCGGTTTCTGACGGCAAGGTTCATGGAAGCAAACGTCCACCCCGGCTCGGGTCCTGCTGCGCGAGCGCGGCGAGCCCTGGAGCACGCCGGCTTCACGGCACCCTTGACGGACAGGGTGGCGTCGAACCACGGCACTCCAAGGTCCGCCTCGCGGACGCTCTGGGAGCCCCTGCGGCTTCCTCGAGGAGGTGATGCGCAGGGAGGTGTTCGTCCATCATCATCTGCACCCTCGCCCTGATCCCCAACCTCGCCCTCGCCCAATCCCCTGGAGTCACCTACTCCGGCCGTCTGACCGACGGCACCGGCTGGGGGCAGAGCACGCAGGTGCAGATGGTCGTCCGCATGCACGACGGGTCCGGGCAGAGTGAGTTGTGGCGGAGCCCGACCATGCCGGTGGGCTTGGTGGACGGCTACTTCTCGGTCGTCCTGTCCGACGGGACCGAGCCCGGCGGTGCGCCCGAGTCCATTGCTGACGTCTTCGCCGCGAACCCGGAGACGTGCCTCACGGTCGAGGTCGGCGGGAACGAGGTCCTGCCGTGCCGTCCGATCGGAAGTGTGCCGTACGCCCTGGAGGCCTCGCACCTGGGGGGCAGGGGAGAGGACGGCTATATCTGGAATCAGACCTCCGAGCCGTACGTGCGCCAGATGGGGGGGATGAGCATCGCGGGCAGTGGTTATTTCGGAGGCAAGGTGGCGATCGGGGCAACCGCCTCGACAAGCCAGCTTCGCGTGTACGGACATCAGGGGCCTGATTCCAATGGCATGGCAAACATCGCACTGGATTCCGCCACCAACTATCCTGGTCGTTGAACAGACCGCCCAAGGCGGCAATTCCAACACGGACCAGGGCCTGCTTGTCGACGTGCAGGGTGCAGGTAGTGGCCAGGGAAATGCCCTGAGGGTGAACGGTCTGGGACAAACGAGATTCGTTGTTCGAAATGGGGGAAACGTAGGTATTGGGACAGCGAGTCCTACAGCCCGGCTTGATATTTCGGGATCCTCGGATTGGGACAGCACGCTTGTGGTCGCCCGCGGACTAAGCAACCTGGTAGGTTTCGGAATATACAATCAATATAGAAAGTGGTGCATCGCAAACATTGTTACTGGTGGAATACACCAACTTCGATTTCGTACGGATACGGTGACCTTCACCATGGGAGCAGACGGGTCACTCCAAGTCCCAGGGAAGTGCAGCGCCGGGACCAGCGGGAACTGCGACCTCGCCGAGACCTTCCTCTCCCTCGACGGCGCCGCGCCCGACGACGTGGCGGGTCCTCAAGCCCTCCCACTTCAAGGCCATGCGCCTCGCGGACCGGCCCTACGACCCCGCGATCGCGGGCGTTGTCTCCACAGACCCGACGCTGATCATGGGCCAGAGCGACGTGCCCGAGGGCATCCCGGTCGCGCTCGCGGGCGTGGTTCCGGTCAACGTCACGCTGGAAGGCGGCCCCATCGCGGTGGACGACCCCCTGACGTCCTCCTCGACCCCCGGCCGCGCCATGCGCGCGGACCGCCCCGGTCCCACCATCGGCAAGGCCATGGAGCCGTTTGACGGCTCGCACGGGTGGGCGGGAACCATCCGGTTGCTGGTGGCGCCGGCGGCCTGCGTCCCGGTCACGGCGGCCGGATCCACGGAGGACCTGGCAGGCCAGGTCGCGAGCCTCGCGGCCGCAGTCGAGGAGTTGCGCGCGGAGAACCGGCGCCTGACACGGGAGGTCGCGGCCTTGCGTCCCGCGGCCGCCCGGGGGGCGTTCAGTTCGATCCGTCGTCCGGTGCCGGAGGCAGCAACGGTTCCAGGGCAGAAATGAGGTCCGGGATGCGCGTCGTGACCACGAACCAGGTCCGGTCGTGGGAATACGAATGGAACGTGGACCCCTCGAGGAATCCCCGGACGGTCCTCGATGCCTTCAGCATGTCCCACAGGTACGCCGGGTCCCGCCCCTCAGGCCGCACGCAGCACCTCCAGCGACTCCAGGATGGCCCGCTGCCGAAAGGGATTGCGGATCGCCCCCTTCTCGACGAGGTCCACCGGACAGCCGAACAGGGTCTCGAGTTCGGATTGCAGGTCCACCAGGTCCATCAGGCTCCAGCGGGCCTCGCCGGAAAACGTGACCATCACGTCCACGTCGCTGTCCGGCCAGAGTTTTCCCCATGCCGCGGAGCCGAAGACCGCGAACTCGACGATGCGCCACCTCTCGCAGATCCGGTCCAGCGCGGCGCGATCGAACGTCAGCGGGGTCCCCATCGCCGGCCCTTCTTCCAACCGGACGCCCCGAGGATACCCCGTTCGCGCTCGCGAAGCGAGCCCCGGAGTGCGGCGTCTCGACGGTGCCTTCGACCTGTCGCCCGGGGAATCGCAGGACTTCGGTCCGAGATGCAGCGGCTTGCCGGCAAAATCAGACAGATGACGGGGGCAGATCGGTGATCCGGGCCAGCACGAAATCGAGAACCTCAGCGGCCAGTTGGATGGCGTCCCGGGCCTCCGAGAGGTCGGGATCGGTGAACACCCCCGGGTATCGAAACCGCGAGGCGTATGGCGTCAGCATCACCGCGTGTGCCTTGAGCGCGACGAACTCCTCGTTGACCATGGACGCCTCTTGCACCAGCTCGACGAGCGAGTGGGTCTTCTCGAACGGCCGGTCGCTGGCAGTGAGATACGCTTTGAGCGCCTTCTCGCCGGCCTGCTGGCAGTGGTACACCGCCACGTCCGGGAGGGGGGCGTCGCCTTCGAGCAACCGCCTCGCGGCCATCAGGTCGTGGCTCGCCTTCCGGAGCCACTCCCGGACCTCCTCTGCCTTCTCAGGCGGCATGCAGGAGTCTCCCTTCCCGGACGACTGTCGCTGGCAAGGAACAAACCACGGAGCGCTTCCTCTCGAACTCGTCGTGGGTCAACACGATGACGTCCGCGGCGATTCTCAGACCCCAGAGGGCGGCGAGGGCCAGCGAATCCCTCCGAGGTCCCGGCAGATCCGAATGTGGAACGACCACGAGGAGGTCGTAGTCGCTGCCCGGACGTGCCTCCCCCCGGGCCCGCGAACCGAAGAGGTAGATGCGCTCCGGCTGGAGCGCTGCCACGAGTCGCCGCACAGCCTCTTCGAGGACCGGTTCCTGCATTCCCTGGCCTCGGATCGTCCGTCCCACTCGATGATACCCGTGAACCGCATCCCAGTCCACGCCGGTTCCGCATCGTGCACGGCGTGCGCGCTGGGTTGCGGTGACCGTGTCACCGCCCTGCCCCCCCGGCGAGCGCGTTGCCGGGGTTCCCTGACGGATGGAGGTGGCGGATGATTCGATGTCTTCTCACCCTGACAACCGTGGCCCTTCTGATCCCCTCCCTCACCCTCGCCCAGTCCCCCGCGGCGACCTACTCTGGCCGTCTGACCGACGGCACGGGCTGGGGGCAGAGCGCGCAGGTGCAGTTGGTCGTCCGCGTGTACGACGGGTCCGGGCAGACGGAGTTGTGGCGGAGCCCGACCATGCCGGTGGACGTGGTGGACGGCTACTTCTCGGTCGTCCTGTCCGGCGGGACTGATCCCGGTGGCTCGCCCAAGGACATCGCCGATGTCTTCGCCGCGAACCCGGAGACGTGCCTCACGGTCGAGGTCGGCGGGAACGAGGTCCTTCCCTGCCAGGCGATCGGGAGCGTGCCTTATGCGATCGAGGCGCGGTACCTCGGAGGCCGGGAGACAGGTGGGTACGTGTGGAACCAGACGGGGATTCCGCAGCCGGGCGGATTCAACGTCAGCGGAGATGGCTTCCTGGGAGGTCGGCTCGGCCTGGGAACGACATCACCGTTGACAACCGTGGACGTGAAGACACAAACCGGTCGCAAAACCACGGGCCTGTCCCTGCGCTCCCCGGTCGCTGCATTGAACGTGTGGCCGGGCGCGGGGAGCGGGGTCGTGGTGGATGTAACGGACGGGACGGTCAACGGGACGACGGGTTCGGATCTGTACGTTCGAACGGGGGGTGTGGACAGGGTGTACGTCAGCCGGGACGGGAAAGTCGGTATCGGGACTGTCAACCCGAAAACCTCTTTGCACGTCAGCAACGGTAGCTTGTTTCTGGATGGCGAGTTCGCTGGGACTCCGCAGGTCATCTTCAGTCCGATTCCAGGTTCGACGGGACACCAGTGGGAGCTCTACCCTATCCCCAGCGGATTCGACACTTACGATCGCACGGCGAAGAAAGCCTGGCTTTCGATTTCGAACGAGGGGCTGGTTGGGATCCGCACGAGCAACCCGCAAGCAGTACTTCATGTTAAGGGCAACGTCCAGATTGACGACAAGTGCACCGCCACCGCGCAGGGCACCTGCGACCTCGCCGAGACCTTCCTCTCCCTCGACAACGCCACGCCCGGGGACGTGGTCGTTCTCGACCCCTCCCGGTTCAAGGCCATGCGCCTCGCGGACCGGCCCTACGACCCCGCGATCGCGGGCGTGGTCTCGACCGACCCGACCCTGGTCATGGGCCAGAGCGACGTGCCCGAGGGAATCCCGGTCGCGATCGCGGGCGTGGTCCCGGTCAAGATCACGCTCGAGGGCGGCCCGATCGAAGTCGGCGACCCCCTGACCTCCTCCTCGACCCCGGGCCACGCCATGCGCGCGGGCCGCCCCGGTCCCGTGATCGGCAAGGCCATGGAGCCGTTCGATGGGACCGAGGGGTGGGCGGGCACGGTCCGCGTCCTCGTCGCGCCCGGTGCATGTTCCGACACTGCGGACCTCGAGGCCCGGGTGCGGGCGCTGGAGGCCACGGTGACCGCACTGACGCAGCGGCTGGACCAGGTGACCCGCCACTGCGGGCCGGCGTCGCGAAAGGACCGGTGATGCGAAGGACTCGACCGGAATCCACGTCCCCTCTGGCAGTGGTCTCGACCGCCATGGTGGGGGTGGCCCTCCTCGCATCCTGCTCGGGGCTGAAGAGGACGCCCATTCACACCGCCGACATCCGGGACGGCCTGGATTCCTCCGTGTCGGAACGGGACGACGGGGCGACGGACCTCGTCTCCGAGAGGCCGGACGTTCCGTCGTCTCCGTGCTGGGCCGGTCATTCCTACGCGGACGGCCTCTGTGAGGACCCCGGCCACCCGGACGTGTTCTGCCGCTGGTACGTGCCCGGGGCCGACGAGGGGTCCTGGATGTGCCGGGTGGAGGCGGACGTGTATCCGCTCGGGTGCAACGAGAATTCAGGTCGGTCGGACGGAGAGCCGGCCTGTCCCGTGGAGTCGAGACCCGCGGTCCTGGTGAAGCAGAACGAGGCGTTCTACCTGGACCGATTCGAGGTGACGAACCGCCGGTACCGGGAGTACCTGTCGAAGAACCCCACGGTCCCCGTGCCGGATTGTGACGCGGGCGAGGAAGACGCGTGGAACCCGGGGACGAGGACCGTCCCGGACGCGCTCCTGGACCATCCCGTGGTCTGCGTGACCGCGGCCCAGGCCGAGGCGTTCTGCGCCTGGGCGGGCAAGCGACTGCCCACGGAGTCCGAGTGGGAGGCCGCGGCCCGCGGGACCGCGGGGTTCGACTATCCCTGGGGGGCGAGCGGCGAGGACAAGTTCCAGACGAGCAAGGCTCAATGTTACCGGGACTGGGGCGACTACCAGCCCGCCTTCCATTGTCTGGACACCTACGAGGAGGACACCTGTCCCGGCACCTCTCCGAAGGACGCCTGCAAGCGAACCGCACCAGTGGTGTTCGCGAACGGCGAGCCGACACTGCCGGCGGGGAGGTCGCCCGCCGGGTTGTATCACGTGGTGGGCAACGCCGCGGAGTGGACCGCGGACGGATGGACCGGGGACCACCGGGCGTGCGAGACCGGCGGCTGCGAGGACCTCTAGGTGAGGCCGTCCGGGGACGGGTCCCGGGCGGTCAAGGGTGGGTCCTGGGATTCGCAGTGGGACGAGATCACGACATGGTCGAGGGAGAAGCGTCTCCCGCAATCGAAGGACTGGCGCGTGGGCTTCCGGTGCGCGTTCGGCCGCGCCCTGGAATGAGTTGCCATGCGCGCGCGCACCCGGATGGATGAAACGGTGGCGTGGAGGATGTTCTGGGGCGTTCGCGGGGTCGCCCACGCCCACGTTTCTTGAGTGCGCTGGGGATGGTTCGATGGGATGACCGGGCTGGAGTCGGGGTCAAGGAGGCAGGTCATGGTCTGGACCAGAAGACCAGACCGAGAGACGGGAAGTGCCGGCGGAATCGGGCATGGGTGCTGCCGGGCGTAGCGCTGATCTTCGCGGGATGGGTCGGCTGTGGAGGGGGCGGGGCCCCGGGTCCACAAGACCCCGGCATCGAGGACCGACCCGACGCCGAACTCCTCCGAGACGCGAAGACCGAGGAGGCGCCGTCCCTCGACCGTCATGAAGTGGTCGAGGGAGCGGTGACGGAGGCCGACCTCGCGGACGCGGAGTCCGTCGCATTCGACGCGGACATCGGTCCGGTTCCCTGTCAGTCCGCGGGCGAGTGCCCGCAGGGACTCGGGTGCGTCGAGGGATGGTGCGCGACCTGCGAGGCGAACGCCCACTGCGTGCCTCGCGTGTGCCGGGACCGCGAGTGCGTGGACTGCCGATCGGCCTTCGAGTGCGACGAGGGGTTCGGGTGCCTGCCGGACGGCACCTGTGGCGCGTGCGGGCAAGGCAAGGACTGTAGCGGGATGCTGTGCGACGAGGGGACCTGCGTCCCGTGCGAGCCGGGCCAGGGCGACGAGTGGTGCCGCGACCAGTACGGCGACCTCTACCGGGGGATGTACGGGGAGGAGTCGCTCCAGGGGCTCATTTGCCGGCCCGAGGGCCTTTGTTCCAGCACCTGCACGAGCGGATCCGACTGCTTCTGGGTCGGGATGGTGTGCGGGGACCAGAACTACTGCGTCGCCTGTACCGACGACACCTTCTGCGAATCCGACGCGACCGGAGGCTATTCCAAGGGGACGAAGTGCATCGGCGGGCTCTGCATCCAGGACCCCTGCCTGAGCCACAAGAGTTGCCGCCCGGCCGCCCCGGTTTGCGACGGGACCTGCCGCCCGTGCGTGAAGAAAGACGACTGCACGGCGGTGGTCCAGGAATGGGGGACGGGCGACAGCGGCATCTGCACCGAGGCCCAGTCCTGCGAGCCGGGGGATTGCGGGGGGATCTTCAACGTCGGTTGTCCCGGGGGTCAGGTCTGCGATGCGTATCACTGCCGGGCCTGCGTCGCCGTGGACGAGGACGGCCTCTGCGAGGACCTCTTCAAGATCTGCGAGCCAGACCAGGTCAGCGGCGGATTCGCTTGCAAGGATGGGAAGGCCCCGAACGAGGCTTGCTTTCACGAAGGGATGTCGGTGAACGGCGTGGTGGGCCAGGACAACCGCTGTCACCTGTGCAGCGAACTGGCCGGCACCATCAGTGCAGCGGACGGGAAGTGCAAGAACGCCTATGGGCCGCTCGTCATCTGCGAGGCGGATGCCTGCGTGCCGGGATGTGTACCGGGTTCCCGCTGTCCGGATGGCAGGCTTTGCCACGCCGACAATCGCTGCTACCCGTGCGTGGACGTGACCGACGACAGTGCTTGCGGGATGGGCTACCTGTGCATTCAGGGGACTTGTGTTCCAGCGATATGCCGCGACGACGACTTCTGCATTAACTATCATGGAGGGAAGGTCTGCGTGGAAAACGACTGCGTTCCTTGCGGACAGGGCGCAGGTTGTCCCGGCGGGTTCGTGTGCGGGGGCGGCCAGTGCCGGGAAGGCCACTGCTGCACCGATGCCAACTGCCTCCCGACCGTCGAGTGCGGAGGCCCGCTGTCCTGCGTGAACTACCGTTGCGAGGGATGCGTCGTGGGCGGCGATTGCTATCCGCAATGGCCCTGTCTCGACAAGTCCGGTGCGTGCGTGGACTTCAAGTGCAGGGATCCGCGCGATCTGGATGTCCTCGAGGGATACTGTTTCATCAAGAATGAATGTGTCACCATCGGGTCCAGCATGCTCGATCCGAAAAACAATCAATGTCACGTGTGTTATTGGGAGGCCGACCCGAATGGAGCGCTCGTCAAGGGCAGCAAGAACGAATGGACTCCCGGGACCTGGGACCCCGTGGCGAAGGAGTGGGAGACGACGTGGTGCTTCATTGACAGGCGGTGCATCCCCGCGGGAGCCGTCCAGGAATCCGTGGCCGGCTACAAGCAGGCGCAGTCCGCGGCGTGCCGGCATTGCGACCCGCGCGAGAACGACTGGAACAGCCTGCACGGCTGGTCCATCCGCCCGGACACGAACGGGAGCGAGGACCCGCACGTGAACTGGACATCCCGCATCGTGTGCGATGACCCCCTGTTCGCGGTGCCCGACCCGAGGCAACCGTGGGCCACTGTGGATTCCCGCGTTCCGGCCTACTCGGGCAGCACCGCCGGCTACTGCTGGCAGGGGGATTGCCGAGGCATCGCCTGGACGCCGTGGCTCCCCTTGGGGCCTGCGGCGGCGGGCGTGGCCGGTGCGGATGTGACGGTCGCGGGAAAGGCCCTCAAGTTCGTGGGCTCGTTCGGCGGGGGGTTCGGCGCGGGCATTCCCAACCCGAACCCGGGGTGCACGGCCGGGAAGGACTGCGGGCCGTGTCCGTTCCTGGACGCTTGCCGGTAGGCCAATGGGAGGTGTGAGATGAAGACATGGCCCACGGCTTGTCTCGTCCTGCTGGTGTCATCGGCCGCCTCCGCCCAGGTCCCTGGGTTCATCACGTACTCCGGCCGGCTGACGGACGGGACGGGGTGGGGGCAGAGCACGGTGTTGGACCTCGTGGTCACCGTGTACGATGCGGCGGAGGGGGGAAACGTGGTGTTCCGGGGCAGGCACCCTGGCGTGCCGGTCGTGGACGGGTACTTCACCGTGAACCTCGGGATGTGCTCCGAGTCGGGGGCGTGTATCGAGGACCCGGCGGATGCTGGCTTTCCCTCGACGCTGCCGGGTCAGGCGTGGCTGTCGGTCGCGGTGGACGGCGGCCTGGAACTGGGACCGCTTCAACCGATCGGGAGCGTGCCTTACGCGGTGACGGCCGGGTCGGTGGCCGGCGGTGCGGTGGTCAGCGGGAACCTGACGGTGGAAGGGGACCTGACCGTGACCGGCAGGCTCAAGGTCGGCGGCCGTCTCGTGGGATAGTGCTTCTCCGACATGGTCCCGGTCGGGGACTTCTGCGTGGACCGGTACGAGGCGAGCGTGTGGGAACGGAAGGACGGCAAGCCGGTGGACTGCGAGGCGTTGCAGGACGCGGTGGAGGAGGCGCTGGCCAGGGGCTGGTCCGAGAGCGAGATCTATTACGGCAATCGCCCGTCGGACTGCGGCGCTTCACCCGTCGCGGCCTGCTCGTACCGGCAGTACGGGTCGCCGCCGGGGTGCACGTCACAAACGGCGTGCGACGACTACCCCGCGGAGTTCCCGGACTCGGGGAACTGGACGAAGCCGCTTTACTCGTGCGCGATCAAGGGGGTGTTCCCGTCGCGCAGCATGACGTGGTTCCAGGCCCAGCAGGCGTGCTCGAACTCGGGGCGGCATTTGATCACGAACGGCGAGTGGCAGCAGGCCGTGGCAGGGACGCCGGATACGACGGCGTGCAACACGAACTCGGCGGGTCCGAGCGGGGACGCGTGGAAGACCGGCCACGGGACGTGCAAGTCCTCGACAAGCGTGGAGGATATGATCGGCAACCTGTGGAAATGGGTGGACCTGTGGGGTCAGGCGGGGCGCGACATGGGGATCTCGCAGGGTGCCGTGACGGCCCCGTGGCCTGCCTCGTACGGGGACGGCGGGGACAAGACGTGGACCATCAACGGCGAGTCCCACGACGGTACCATGTTGAAGACCGGCCTTCCGTTCGCGGCGTTCCGCGGCGGCAGCTGGGGCGCTGGGGCGGAGGCCGGCGCGTTCGCGTTCCTCGCGAGCGTCGGACCGTCGGGCTGGTACTGGGACCTCGGCGCGCGCTGCGCGAGGGGGTTGTGATGGATGCGGCAAGATCAGACCGAACACCCGACTCCGAGAGGTGAGATCCTGGTCGGACACATGACCGCCAAGCGAACGTGCCGCCAAGGTGGAAGCATCGCGGCGGGAGTCACCCCGGCACGTCCCACACTCGGGGCGGGGGGCGGCCGGTCGCGAGGGCCATGGCTCGGGCGATCTTCTGCATGCGGATGATGATGCGCACCTTCTCTTCCATGGGCAGCCGGGCGCGCTCGCGCCGCGCCGCGGCCCTGGCCTCCAGCCGGGCACGCACGGCCGGTGGGACCTCCGGGTCACGCATCGCCGTACCTCCTCTGGAACGCCTCCCACCTGGCGGTGAGACCGTGCCGTTCCAGGATGTCCCGAAAGACCTCGCGGTCCAGGTCCGCTTGCTCCAGGGCGAGCGCCAGGCGCACGTGGTCCTTGGGCCTGCCCACCTGGAGCATGATGGCCATCAGATGCTCGATTCTCGACACCCTCGCCGTCTCCGAGCCCACGGGCAGGTCAATCGCCTGCTCGACGGCCTCGATGGCCAGCGGGTCGAAGGCCTCGAGGAACTGGACCGGGATTCCCGCGATGACGATGCACTCTCGGTCGGTCTTGTGTCCGGCTTCCTGCACCAGACGCCGGTAGATCGGTCGGAGGACGTCTATCGTCTCTTCGTCGGGCTCTGGCAGCAGGACGAGGACATCGAGGTGCTCGGCGATGGTCGGCTCGATGTAGAAACTCGCGCCCATCGCCCCGGCGATGGCGTACCGTCGGACGATCCCGTCGGCTTCCAGGGCGTTGAGGACTCGCACGGTCGCTTCCATGGCCGATCCGGCGCAACTCGAATGCCAGTTTACCACGAGTCCGCGCGGACCGTTGAGGCCCGAGATCGACCGGAGGCCGGTGTCATCGGTCTCATGGCGAGTGGCTGGATGGGAATACCCGGAGAAGCGAAGGAACAAGTCATGCCTAGGCACGAGCGACCCGGAGGGGGTTCATGAGGGTTTGCCCCGAATGCCACCATCGCACCGAACACGACATCTGCCCCCGCGACCGCGCCATGACCATTGACGAGGCCCTGCTCGCGTCCGGGCGGGACCCGTTCATCGGACGGCTGGTCGCGGACCGGTACCGGCTGATCGACCTCCTCGGGAAGGGAGGGATGGGCCGAGTGTACGCGGCCGAGCAGGTCGCGATGAGGCGTCGCGTCGCGGTCAAGGTGATCCGCTCGTCCACGTTCGACGACGGCCAGGCACTCCGGTCCATGACGGGCCGGTTCCAGCGCGAGGTCTACGCGGCGAGCCGCCTCCAGCACCCGAACACGATCCGCGTCTTCGACTTCGGGAGCACCGAGGACGGTGCGATGTACCTTGTCATGGAGTACCGCCAGGGCCGGACGCTCGACATCGAGTTGAAGAGGAACGACCGCCTCGAACCCCGCCGGATGCTCCGGATCGCGGCCCAGGTCTGCTGGAGTCTGGTCGAGGCTCACGACAACGGGATCATCCACCGGGACCTGAAGCCCGCAAACATCTTCCTGACCGAGGTGGCGGGAGACCCGGACTTCGTGAAGGTCCTCGACTTCGGGATTGCGAAGGTCCTGGAGGGGACGTCCGACCTGTTCGACAAGACCAAGACCGGAGCGGTGCTCGGCACGCCTGTCTATATGGCCCCGGAGCAGGGCGCGGCCCGGCCCGTGACCCCCGCGACCGACCTGTATTCGCTGGGGGTGATCCTCTTTCACGGCCTGTGCGGCCGCCCGCCATTCCAGGGCGACACCCCCCTGGCGGTGATGCTGGCCCACGCGCAGAACCCCGTGCCCCAGCTCGTGGTGGATGGCTTCCCTCCTGACATATCGCCTGCGCTGGAAGCCTACGTGAGGCGCCTGCTCGACAAGGACCCGGACCGCCGTCCCGCGCCCGCCGCGAGGGTCGCCGCGGACCTCCAGGACCTCCTCGGCGGGTGCGACGCGGTCCCGCCCGCGTCGGCGGGAGGGGCCGCCCCGGGAACCCGGGCGGTCCCGGAAACGGAACCGACCCGGATCCTGGAAGACACGGCCACGACCTCTCGGGCCCCACGGCCGAAACGGCACGGGGCCGGAACCCGTCTCCTGGTCGTCGGGGCCGCGGTCGCGGCCGGGATGGCGCTGGGGCTGTGGGCTCATTCGCACAAGCCGTTGGACGAAGAACCGCTCCCAGGAGTCTCGACGTCGCTCTCCGACGTCGTTCCGGATACGACCGGGGATCGGGTGGATGAACCGGAGGTCGTGCGGGACCACTCGACCCGCGACGACCTGTTGGCCGATGACGTGGCCATGCTGCCCCCCGCCGCGCCCTCGCCACCGAAGGCCCGCCCCCTGCCCCGATGCGCCTCCCTGACCTGTCCCTTCCCGGCACCCTGCACCGGCGACCGCGGCGAGCGGACCACCGGCCGGGATTACTGCTTCCGGTCGCTCCCGCCCTGCTCCCGGGCCTGGTGCGATTCCGGTCAGGGGACCTGGTGTCGGGACCCGACCGGCCGGAACACCTCCAGGGCCGAGTTCTGTCGTCCCCCGCTCCCGTTGTGCACGCCGTCCTAGTACCGGCAGGCGAGAGGTGCCGCATGCCAGGATGCCAGCGGGAACCGGTACGATCGCGACGCCTACTGCATGCCGGGGGAGTAGGGACGAGGTTCCGTCACGCGTAGCCGCCCCGTACGCCTCACGAAGTCCCTGGCTCGTACCTGTCCAGGAACCGACCGAGGATCGCGACCTCGGACAGGCTCTGGTGGACCCTGGTCATGTCCACGACGGGGT
>JBBIPO010000084.1:0-15503 GCA_037442805.1 Deltaproteobacteria bacterium | reverse complement strand
CGGACGGGCTGCCGGCGCTCGGCCTGCGCAATGGCCTCCTGGACTCGCTTGAGCTTGCGGCTCCCGGGCGCGATCTCGATCACGTCCCCGGACCGCAACTGGTACGACGGGATGGTCACGCGCCGCCCGTTTACCAGCAGGTGCCCGTGGCGCACCAGTTGCCGCGCGTCGCCCCGGCTCACCGCGAACCCCGCACGGTACGTCGCGTTGTCGAGCCGCGTCTCGAGGAGCATCAGGAGGTTCTCTCCCGTCACGCCCTTCATGCGCTCGGACCGCTCGAAGGTCAGGTGGAACTGCGCCTCGTGCAGACCGTACATCCGGCGGACTTTCTGCTTCTCGCGCAACTGCACGCAGTACGGCGTCGGCTTGCGCCGCATCTGGCCGTGCATCCCCGGCGGATAGCCGCGCCGAGCGAACGAGCACTTTTCGGAGTAACAGCGCTCGCCCTTCAGATACAGTTTGTCGCCCTCCCGGCGGCAAATCCTGCACAACGCCTCGCTGTACCTTGCCACGGAAACCTCCCGGCACCCCGGAGGACCGCCCCCCGGGCCACTTCCTCAAACCCGACGCCGCTTCGGTGGCCGGCAGCCGTTGTGCGGGACCGGCGTCACGTCCCGGATGGCCGAGATGCGCAGGCCCGCCGCCGCCAGGGCGCGGATCGCCGACTCGCGGCCGGAACCGGGTCCCTTCACGAGCACCGTCACCGACTTCATCCCCATGTCCATGGCCCGCTTCGCCGCGTCCTCCGCCGTGACCTGCGCCGCGAAGGGCGTGGACTTGCGCGACCCCTTGAACCCGCGGCGCCCCGCGGAGCACCAGGACACCACGTTCCCCGCGGGGTCCGTGATCGTCACGATGGTGTTGTTGAAACTCGCCTGGATGTGCGCCACCCCGATCGGGACGTCCTTCTTGACCTTCTTCTTGCCGACACGCGCCTTGGCCATGCATTCCCTCCTGTTCGAGGCCCCCGCGGCTCTCCCTCACTTCTTCTTCTTGATGGTGGCGCCCTTGCGCCCCTTGCGCGTCCTGGCGTTCGTGTGGGTCCGCTGTCCGCGCACCGGCAAGTTCCGGCGGTGGCGTAGGCCCCGGTAACACCCGATGTCCATCAACAGCTTGATGTTCGCCGCGACCTCCCGCCGCAGGTCCCCTTCGACCCGGAAGCCCCCCGTGTCAATCACCTCGCGGATACGGGCGATCTCGCCCTCGGTCAGGTCGTCCGTCCGTTTGGCCGGATCCACACCGGCTCGCTCGATCACCCGGTTGGCCAGGGTCGGGCCAATCCCGTAGATGTAGCGGAGCGCGATGTCAATGCGCTTCTTCCGCGGCAGGTCCACGCCCGCAATGCGCGCCATCGTTCACCTCCACGCCTCGGGAGGCCGGTCTCGGGGCCCCCCGGGTCCTCATCCCTGCCGCTGCTTGTGGCGCGGGTTCTCGCAGATCACCCGGATCACGCCGCGGCGCTTGATGACCTTGCACTTGTCGCAGATCTTCTTGACCGATGCCCGTACTTTCATCGCTCACCTTCGCCCGCCGCCCCTTCAGCGCACCCGGAACGTGATCCGACCCCGGGTCACATCGTAGGGCGACAACTCGACCTTCACCTTGTCCCCCGGCAGGATCCGGATGAAGTGCATCCGCATCTTGCCGCAGACGTGGGCCAGGACCCGATGCCCGTTCGACAACTCCACCCGGAACATCGCGTTCGGCAGGGCCTCGACCACCGTGCCCTCCACCTCGATGGCCTCTTCCTTCGGCATCGGAGTCACCTCGCGGGTGCGTGACCCAGCGCCACCATCACCCTCGCGAAGACCGCGTCCGGCCCCCCGTCGCCCTCGACCGTCTTCAAAAGGCCCTTCGCGCGATAGTAGTCGGCGAGCGGCGCGGTCTTCTGGTGATAGACGCGCAGCCGCTCGCGCACCGTCTCCTCCTGGTCGTCCGGCCTCTGGACCAGGGCAGTCCCGCACGCATCGCAGTGCGTCCCGTCCCGGGACGGCGCGAACGCGATATGGTACACCCGCCCGCACGAGGGACACGAGCGACGCCCCGTGATCCGACGCACGACCTCGTCCGCGCCGACCGCGATGTCCACCACGGCCTCGATCACGACGCCGGCGCCGTCCAGGGCCTCGGCCTGCGCGACCGTCCGGGGAAAGCCGTCCAGGATGTAGCCACCGGCGCAGTCCGGCCGCGCCAGGCGCTCCCGCACCATCGCGATCACGAGGTCGTCCGGCACCAGTTCGCCGCGATCCATGTACTCTGCTGCCTTGCGACCGAGTTCCGTCCCTTCCTTGCGCGCCTCCCTCAGCATGTCCCCGGTGGAGAGGTGCGACACCTTCAGCACATCCTGAAGCCGCTTGGCCTGGGTTCCCTTCCCGCTCCCGGGCGCGCCCAGCAGGATCACCCGCGTGGCCCCGTTCATCCCATGTCCCTCCTCCCGCGAACGCGGGGACCGTACGCCCCCGCGAATCCTTCATAACTACGGCTGATCAGGTGCGACTCGATCTGACCGGCCGTATCCAGGGCCACGCCGACCACGATCATCAGACTGGTCCCCCCGAAATAGAACGGCACCCCGAACTGCTTCTGGAGCATGGTCGGAAGCACGCACACCGCAGCCACGTAAATCGCCCCGCCCACCGTGATCCGCGACAGGACCTTGTCAATGTAGTCCGCCGTGGCCTTGCCCGCCCGGATCCCGGGGACGAACCCCCCGCCCTTTTTCAGGTTGTCCGCCACGTCCACGGGATTGAACGTGACCGCCGTGTAGAAGAAGCAGAAGAACACGATCAGGACCACGTACAGGACGTTGTACATCATCCCGCCCGGCACCAGGACGTTGTTCATCCAGATGACCCAGTCCGCGCCGGGAAACAGGTTCGAGATGGTCGCCGGGAACATCAGGATGGACGAGGCGAAGATCGGTGGGATGACGCCGGAGGTGTTCACCTTCAGGGGGAGGTACGTGGTCTGCCCGCCGTACAGCTTGCGGCCCACCACCTTCTTCGCGTACTGGACCGGGATGCGGCGCTGGCCCCGCTCCATGAACACGATGGCCGCGATGGTCGCGAGGATCAGGACGAGGATGACGACGAGCGTCAGGGGCTCCAGGCGCCCGCCCGACAGGGTCGAAAGCGACAGGGTCTGCACCACCGCGTCGGGCAGACGCGCCACGATCCCCGCGAAGATGATCAGGGAGATCCCGTTGCCGATGCCGCGGTCCGTGATCTGCTCGCCCATCCACATCAGGAACATCGTGCCCGTGGCCAGCGACAGCACGGTCAGGAACCGGAACAGGAAGCCCCCGACCTGGATGACGTTCTCGGTCCCGGCCTGGGCGTTCAACGACTCGAGCCACACCGCGATCCCGATCCCCTGGATCGCGGAAAGCCCCACGGTCGCGTATCGCGTGTACTGGTTGATCTTTCGGCGTCCGGCCTCGCCCTCCTTTTGGAGGCGTTCCAGCGCCGGGATCACGACCGCCAACAACTGAAAGATGATCGAAGCGCTGATGTACGGCATCACCCCGAGGGCGAAGACCGACATCTGCGAGATCGCGCCGCCCGAGAACATGTCGAACATGCCGAGCAGGCCCGTCTGGCCGAACTTCACGTAGTTCGCGAGGATGTCCCGGTCCACGCCCGGCACCGTGACGAAGATCCCGATTCGGTACACGGCCAGCATCATCACCGTGTACAGGAGCCTCTTGCGCAGCTCCGGGACCTTCCCCAGACCTTCCAGGCTCGAAGCCACCCGCTATTCCTCCGGCTTCCCGTTCGCCTCGACGTTCACCACGAGGTCCGCCGTGCCGCCCGCGTCCACGATCTTCTCGCGCGCGGAGCGGCTGAAGGCGTGAGCCGTCACGTGGAGTTTCCGGGTCAGGTCCCCGTGCCCTAAGACCTTCACCCCATCGCGGACCTGCCGGACCAGCCCCGCGGCCCGCAGGGTCCCCACGTCCACGCGCGCGCCATCCTCGAAGACCTCCAGGGCCCCCACGTTGACCACCGCGAACTCGCGCCGGACCAGGGGGCGAAACCCCCGTTTCGGGAGCCGGCGCTGCAACGGCATCTGGCCGCCCTCGAACCAGGCCGGGCGGCCCTTGCCGGTTCGGGACCCCTGGCCCTTCTCGCCCCGGCCCGAGGTCCGACCCAGGCCCGACCCGGCCCCGCGGCCGACGCGCTTGCGGGTCTTCGTCGCTCCCGGAACCGGCTTCAATCGGGCGAGTTCCTTCATCACGCCACCTCCTGCGTGAGGCCCCTCTTGCTATAGGCCTCGTCGCGCGCCATCAGGCCCCGCAGCGCCGCTACGGTCGCCCGCACCACGTTGTGCGGGTTCCGGGACCCGATGCACTTGGTCAACACGTCCTTGACACCGGCGCACTCGAGGATCGCCCGGACCGCCCCACCCGCGATGACCCCGGTCCCCGGGGCCCCGGGGCGCAGCAGGACCTGGCCTGCGCCATATCGCCCCACGACCTCGTGCGGGATGGTGGTCCCGGCCAGGGGGATGCGGATCATGTTCTTCCGCGCCCGTTCCCCACCCTTGCGGATCGCCTCCGGGACCTCCTGGGCTTTGCCGAGCCCGTAGCCGACCAGGCCCTCCCCGTTGCCGATCACCACGAGGGCCGCGAACGAGAACCGGCGCCCGCCCTTCACGACCTTGGCCACGCGGCTTAGGTGGACGATCTGCTCGCTGAACTCCAGTTTCTCGTCTGTCCGTTCCTCGTTGCTCAAGTTCGAGACCTCCGTTTCCTCGCGGACTCGTCAGAACTTCAGGCCCGCCTCCCGCGCGCCGTCGGCCAGGGCCTTGACCCGCCCGTGGTACAGAAACCCGTTGCGGTCGAAGACCACGGCCTCGATGCCCTTCTCGAGGGCCCGCGCCGCCACGACTTCGCCCACCTTCTTCGCCTGTTCCCGCTTCTTGAGGCCGGCGAGGTCCGCCCGCAGGCCCTCGGAGGAGGCGGCGCACAGGGTGTGGCCCGCCACGTCGTCCACCACCTGCGCGCTGATGTGACGGTGGCTTCGATACACGACCAGCCGGGGCCGTTCGGGCGTCCCCCGGACCTTCTTGTGGATGCGGACCTTTCGCCGGGCGCGTGCCTCGACTCGCTTGGCCGCCATTCGCAGTTCCATGACGCCAGACCTCCTTGGTCCTCCGAAAGCGGGGGAGGGGCTATTGCCCCTCACCCCCGGCATCGCCGCGCCTGCCGGCGCGTCTCTGCCACCCCCCACCCCGCTTCGCTCGCCGTGCAACGGCTCGCTCCAGCGGGCCGCCCGCTGGACGGCCTGGAGGATTGCGCCCTGCCCCCACATCCATTCCGCGCAGGTGCCAGAAACCCCGCATGGCGCAATCCTCACTTTCCGCCCTTCCCGCCGGCCCCGGACTTGCCTTCCTTGCGCCGGATCTTCTCGCCCAGATACGAGATCCCCTTGGCCCGGTAGGGCTCGACCTTCCGGATCCGCCGGATGCGCGCCGCCGTGTCGCCCAGGAGCTCCCTCGAGATGCCCTTGAGCACGATCCGCGTCTGCTTTTCCTCCACGGTGGCCGTGATCCCCTCGGGCAAATCGAAGCGCACGGGATTCGAGTAGCCGACGTAGAGCGTGAGGAATCCGTCCCCCGCCTCGGCCTTGTATCCCGTCCCCGAGATCTGGAGGGCCCGGGTGAAGCCCTGGCTGACGCCCGTCACCATGTTCGCCACGAGGGTCCTCATCAGGCCCCACATCGCGCGGTGTTTCGGGTGCGACTCGTCGGGACGGACGCGGATCGTCCCGTCCTCGCGTTCCACGCTCACGCCGCTCACCGGGCACGACAGGGTTCCGAGCGGGCCCTTGACGCGGACCTGGCTCCCCGAGACCTCGACCTCCACCCCTTTCGGAATCGGGATGGGCTTGCTACCGATTCTGGACACGACCAAACCTCCTGATGGACATGGCCGTCGCCACCGCTCACCGCGGGGGCGCGCCCGGCCACGTCCGCGGTCACCATACCTTCAGAAGGACCTCTCCTCCTAGTCCGGCCTTGCGGGCGTCCTCACCGGTCATCACGCCCTTCGTGGTCGAGAGGACCGCCACCCCGAGCCCCTTCAGAACTTGTGGGATCTCGCGGCGGCCCACGTAGACCCGTCGGCCGGGACGGCTCACCCGCTCGATCCCCGCGATCACGTTTCGCTTTGGCCCGAGATACTTCAGGTAGATTTTCAGCGCGCCCTGGCGACCGTTCAGCCCCTCCATCAGCGACCAGTCCGCGATGTAACCGGACTCCTTCAAGATGCGCGCGATCTCCGCCTTCGTCCTCGACGCCGGGACCTCCACCGAGTCGTGGCCGGCCATGATGGCGTTCCGGATCCGGGTGAGCATGTCCGCGATGGGGTCGCTGTGCATGACCGTCGCCTCCTACCAGGATGCCTTGACCACGCCGGGGAGCTCGCCCTGGAGCGAGAGGTTCCGGAAACAGATCCGGCACATCCGGAACTTCCGCAGGAAACCGCGCGGGCGCCCGCACAGCGGACACCGGTTGTACGCGCGCACCCGGAACTTCGGCTTCCGAGTCGCCTTGATCATCAACGAGGTCTTCGCCACCGCCAACCTCCCATCATGAGGAGGGCCCACCCCCTCCCCATCAGTTCTTCCGGAACGGCATCCCCAGCGCCTGGAGCAACGCGAGGGCCTCTCCGTCGGTCTTCGCGCTCGTCACCACCGTGACATTCATTCCTTTGAACTTCTCGACCTTATCGTAATCCACTTCGGGGAAGATGATCTGCTCGCGCAGGCCCAACGTGTACGACCCGTGGCCATCGAAGGCCTTGGGCGACACCCCGCGGAAGTCGCGCACGCGCGGCAAGGCCACGTTCATCAGCCGGTCCAGGAACTCGTACATGCGCTCGCCGCGCAGGGTCACGCAGGTGCCGATCGGGTTCCCCTTGCGCACCTTGAACGCGGCGATGGATTTCCGCGCCCGGGTCACGACCGGCTTCTGCCCCGTGATTGCCGCCATCTCGGCCACCGCCGCGTCGATCAGTTTCGGGTTCTGCGTGGCCTCGCCCAGGCCCATGTTTAGCGTGATCTTGATCAGGCGCGGAACCTCGAAGCGGTTCCGGTAGCCGAACTGCTTCATCAGGGCCGGCACCACCTCGGTCGTGTATCGTTCCTTCAGCCTGCTCATCGCCTCACCTAGTCGAAGACTTCCCCGGTCCTGGTCGCCACCCGCACCTTGCGCGCCTTTCCCCCAGCCTCGCGCGTCTCGAACCGCACGCGGACCGGTTTGCCGTCCTTCTTGCTGACCAGCGCGAGGGCGCACATCGGGATCGGCGCCGAGATCGTCTTGATCTCGGCCTTCAGGTTTTTCGCGGTGCGTCGCTGGTGCTTCTTCACCTGGTTCAGACCCTCCACGATCGCTCGATCCGTCTTGGGGTCCACCTCGAGGACCTTCCCGGTGCGACCCCGGTCCTTGCCGCGCAGGACCATCACCTCGTCGCCCTTCCGGATCTTGCGCATCACAGCACCTCCGGGGCCAGCGACACGATCTTCATGAAGCGCCTGGCCCTCAGTTCCCGGGCCACCGGCCCGAAGATGCGAGTCCCCACCGGCTCCATCTGGTTGTTGATCAGCACGGCCGCGTTCTGGTCGAACCGGATGTACGACCCGTCCGGACGCCGGACCTCCTTGGCTGTCCGGACGATGACCGCCCTGACCACGTCGCCCTTCTTGACCTTGGCCCTCGGGATGGCCTCCTTCACGCTGGCTACGATGATGTCGCCCACGGTGCCGTAGCGCCGCGTGGACCCACCCAGCACGCGGATGCACTGGAGCCGCTTCGCGCCCGAGTTGTCCGCCGAGACCAGGTACGATTCCTGCTGAATCATTCTTCACCCCCCCCTTCCTGGTTCGAGGCCACCTCGGCCGACTCCGCCTTCTGGAGGGTCTTCGTGACCCGCCAGCGTTTTCGCGCCGACAGGGGGCGGCTCTCCTCGATCTGGACCGTGTCGCCGACCCCGCACGCCCCTGCCTCGTCATGCGCCATGTACCGCTTCGTCCGGTTCAGGTACTTGCGGTACAGCGGGTGCTGGACGCGGCGCGTCACCGCGACCACCACTGACTGCCGTCCGGCCACTCCCGTCACGGTGCCGATCATCCGCCTGCGCCGATTCTGCCGTGCCTCCATGCCGCCCTCACTTTCCCGCCAGTTCCCGCCGCCGCTTCACCGTGAGCACGCGGGCCAGGTTGCGGCGCGTCGCCAACACGTCCGCCACCTTGGACATCTGCCCCACGGCCAGTTTCATCCGCATCTTGAACAGCGATTCCCGGAGCGACTCCTCGCGGCGGGTCAGTTCCTCGTCCGACAACGCGGTGAGTTCCTCCATCCGATACGCCTTCATCGCACCTCACCCCGCGTCAAGAACCTCGTCCTCACGGGCAGTTTGTGCCCCGCCAGGCGGAACGCCTCGCGCGCGGTCACCTCGTCCACGCCCGCGATCTCGTATAGGACGCGACCCGGCCTCACGACCGCCACCCACTCCTCCGGAGCCCCCTTACCGCGCCCCATGCGCGTCTCGAGAGGCTTCCTGCTGATCGGCTTGTCCGGGAAGATGCGGATCCAGAGTTTCCCGCCGCGCTTGACGTGCCGGTTGATCGCGATGCGGGCGGCCTCGATCTGGCGGGCGGTGATCCAGCCGCATTCCTCGGTCTGAAGCCCGTAATCCCCGAACGAGACCTCGCTGCCCCGGAACGCGGTCCCCCGCATCTTGCCTTTCTGCTGCTTCCGATGCTTGACCTTCGATGGCGACAGCATAGGTCACCCTCCTCGCCCACGGCTCCCGTCACTTCTTCAGAATGTCACCCTTGTAGACCCAACACTTCACGCCGATCACGCCGTAGGTCGTCCGCGCGATCGAGAACCCGTAGTCCAGGTCGGCCCGGAGCGTGTGCAGGGGCACGCGCCCCTCCCGGTACCAGAGCACCCTCGACATCTCGGCCCCGCCCAGCCGCCCGGAGCACCGGATCTTGATCCCCTTGGCGCCGAGTTTCATGGCCTGGGCCACCGCGCGCTTCGTCGCGCGCCGGAACGACACGCGGCGCTCGAGTTGCTGCGCGACCGTTTCGCTGATCAACTGCGCGTCCAGTTCCGCCTTGCGCACCTCCTGGATGTACGGTGCGACGTCCAGCGCGGTCAGGCCCGCCAGTTCCCGCTTGAGTTCCTCGATCTTCTCGCCTTTGCGGCCGATGGCGATCCCCGGACGCGCCGCGTGGATATAGACCTTGACCTTGTTCGCGGTCCGTTCGATCTCGACGCGCGAGATCCCCGCCTCGCCCATCTTCTGGCGTACGTGGCGCCGGATCTTCTGGTCCTCGTGGACCCAGGTCGCGTACGCCTTGCCCGCGTACCACCGGGAACTCCACGTCTTCACGTACGGGACGCGAAACCCGACCGGATGCGTCTTCTGGCCCACGGCATTCCCTCGATAAGAACCGCCTTCAGTCCCTCTCGCCCAGCACCACGGTGATGTGGCTCGTGTGCTTGTGGATCCGGGTCATCATGCCCCTCGCCCTGGGCAGGGCCCGCTTCAGCGTCGGCCCCTGGTCCACATAGATCTCGCGGACCCACAGGTTGTCGAGGTCCAGCGTCCCATCCTTGCGCGCCGCGTCCAGCGCGGTGTTGAGCACCTTCCGCACCGGCTTCACGGCCCGCCTGGGGATGAAATCCAGGATCGCCAGCGCCACGTCCACGGGCTTGTTGCGGATCGCGTCCGCCACCACGCGGACCTTCCGCGGCGCCATCCGGATCCAACGCGCGCGTGCCCTCACGACGTTCGATTCCATGCCCGTGTCCCTTCCTGCTTGCCCGCCCCGCGACCTCACTTCTTGCCCGGACCGCCCCGCTTCTCGACCTTGCCCTTCCGGTCGCCCGAGTGGCCGTGGAAGGTGCGCGTCGGGGCGAACTCGCCCAGTTTGTGGCCCACCATGTTCTCGGTCACGAACACGGGGATGAACTTCTTCCCGTTGTGGACCGCGAAGTTGAACCCCACCATCTCGGGGATGATCATGGAGCGCCGCGACCACGTCTTGATCGTCTTGCGCTGGCCCGTACGGATCGCGGCCTCGACCTTCTCGATCACGTGCCTGTCCACGAACGGACCCTTCTTCACCGACCTCGGCATCTCAACGCCCCCGTTGCTGGCCTCCTCACTTCGTCCCGCGCCGCTTCACGATCAACCGGTCCGAGGGCTTCTGGCCCCGGGTCTTGTACCCCTTGGTGGGCTTGCCCCACGGGGTGCAGGGGTGCCGCCCACCCGACGTCTTGCCCTCGCCGCCGCCCATCGGGTGGTCCACGGGATTCATCACGACGCCCCGGGATTGCGGCCGGATGCCCCGCCACCGGTTGCGGCCCGCCTTCCCGATCGAGATGTTCTCGTGGTCGGGGTTGGACAAATCGCCCACGGTCGCGCGGCACTCCTCGAGCACCTTGCGCAGTTCCCCGGACGGCAGGCGCAGCAGGACGTAGCCACCCTCGCGCGCCATGATCTGGGCGGACCCGCCGGCCGCTCGCACCAGTTGCCCCCCGCGACCCGGCTTCAGTTCCACATTGTGGACCTGGGTCCCCTGGGGGATCGCCTTCAGCGGCAGGGTGTTGCCCGGCCGGATCTCGGCGTGGGGCGAGGCGATGACCTCGTCCCCCACCCGGATCTCCCTCGGCGCGAGGATGTAACGTTTCTCGCCGTCCGCGTAGTGCAGCAATGCGATCCGGGCGCTTCGGTTCGGGTCGTACTCGATCTCGGCGACCCGGGCGGGCACGCTGACCTTGTCGCGCTTGAAGTCAATGATCCGATACAGCTGCTTGTGTCCACCGCCGCGATGGCGCGACGTGATCCGCCCGTAGCAGTTCCGCCCCTGCCGAGGCTGACGGTGCTCCAGGAGCGCCTTTTCCGGTCCCGTCCGCGTGATCTCGGCGAAATCGAATCCCGTCATCCCGCGCCGCCCCGCGGAGGTCGGCTTGTACTTCCGAATGCCCATCGTCGTCGGCTCCCTCGCGTCCGCGAATCAGAGGCCCTCGAAAATATCGATCTTGAAACCTTTCTCCAGTTTCACGACCGCTTTCTTCCAGTTCGGACGCTTGCCGATATTGCGGCCGCGTCGCTTGACCTTGCCGCGCACGATCATCGTGCGGACGTCCGCCACCTTCACCTGGAACACGCGCTCCACGGCCTCTCGGATCTCCTGGCGGTCCACCGTGATCGGGACCTCGAAATGATAGGTGTTCAGGTTCTCCTTGGCGAGGTTCGCCTTTTCGGTGATCAGGGGTCGCCGGATGACGTCGTATGGGCTCTTCATGGCTTCAGCGCTCCCTCGATGACCTGGACCGCGCGGCGCGTGAGCACCAGGTGGTCGTACTTCAGCACATCGAACACGTTCAGGCCGCGGGCGGACAGGTACTTCGCCTTCGGAAGATTCCGGCAGGACAGCGAGAGGGCCCGGTTGTCCACATCCACCAGGAGGGCGCTCGACCAATCGAAACGCCCCAGGACCTCGACCACCCGCTTCGTCTTGATCGCCCCAAGTTCGAGGTCCTCCAGCACCCACAGGCACCCCTGGCGTAGCCGGTCGGAAAGGGCCGACGCGAGCGCCGCACGACGCACCTTCTTGGGGACCTTCACGTCCCACTCGCGGGGCTGCGGTCCGAACACGACGCCCCCGCGCTTGTAGAGCGGGGAACGGCTGTCCCCGTGGCGCGCGCGGCCCGTGCCCTTCTGGCGATAGACCTTGCGGGTCGAGCCCGACACCATCGAGCGCTTCTTCGTGGCGACCGTCCCCTGCCGCCGCGACAGCAGTTGCGCCCGCACCACGTCGTAGTACAGGTGGGGCTTCGATTCCGCGGCGAACACCGGGTCCGCGAGGGCGATCTCCCCCGTCTTCTGGCGATTCAGGTCGTACACGTCCACGGTCGGCATCGCGTTTCCCTCCGGCATCAGGTCTTGATCTCCACGTCCACGCCGGGGCTCAGGTCGAGTTTCGTCAAGGCGTCCAGGGTCTGCTGGGTCGGGTCCAGGATGTCGAGGACCCGCTTGTGCGTGCGGATCTCGAACTGCTCGCGGCTCTTCTTGTCCACGTGCGGGGACCGCAGCACCGTGTACCGGCTGACCTTCGTGGGCAGCGGGATGGGACCCGCGACGCGCGCGTCGGTCTTGCGCACGGTCGCGATGATCTCGCCCACGGACTGGTCCAGGATCTTGTGGTCGTAGGCCTTCAGCCGGATGCGAATCCTCTGCATCGCCATGTCACGCTCCTCTGCCTTGCTCGATCACGCGCGCGGCCACCGAGGCGGGCGCCGGCGCGTAGTGCAAGAACTCCAGCGTGTGGACCCCGCGTCCCTGCGAGAGGGACCGCAACTTCGTGACGTACCCGAACGTCTCGCCCAGCGGGACCTCGGCGTCCACCAAGTGGAGGTCTCCGACGGGCTCGACCCGGACGACCCGCGCGCGACTCGTGGACAGGTGGCCCAGGATGTCGCCCAGGTACTCGGTCGGCACGCGGACCTCCAGGGCCATGATCGGCTCGAGCAGGATGGGGGACCCTCGCGCCACCGCGTCCTTGAACGCTATCGAGCCCGCCACCTTGAAAGCCAGGTCCGACGAGTCCACCTCGTGGTACGAGCCGTCCAGGAGCGTCACCCGGAGGTCCACGACCTCGTAGCGCGCCAGGACCCCGGCCGCCGCGGCCTCGCGGACGCCGCGCTCCACTGCGGGGATGAACTCCTTCGGGATGACGCCACCCACGGTCGCGTCCTCGAACACGAGACCCGAGTTGCGCGGCAGGGGCTCGACCCGCAGCAGGACGTGGCCGTACTGCCCGTGCCCGCCCGACTGGCGGACGTAGCGGGCCTCGGCCTCCGCCGCGCGGGTCACCGTCTCGCGGTAGGCGACCTGGGGCCTGCCCACGCGCGAGGCCACGCCGAACTCGCGCAGCAGTCGGTCCACGATGATCTCGAGGTGCAACTCCCCCATCCCGGACACGATCGTCTGCCCGGTCTCCTCGTGCACCCGGAACTTGAAGGAAGGGTCTTCGAGGGCCAGGCGCCGCAACGATGCGAACAGCCGTTCCGTGTCGGTCTGGCTCTCGGCCTCGATCGCCACGTCCACGACCGGATCGGGGAAGCGCGGGGTCTCGAGCCGGATGGGCGCCCCCGGGTCGCACAGGGTGTCCCCGGTGACGGTCCCCTTCAGGCCCACCACGCCCGCGATGTCCCCCGCGCGCACCTCCTTGGTCTCCTCGCGCTTGTTCGCGTGGATGCGGACCAGGCGCACCGCGCGCTCCCGGTGACCCTGCGTCGAGTTCAGGACCGTCTCGCCCGCGCGCAACACCCCGGAGTACGCCCGCACGAAGGTCAACTGCCCCACGTATGGGTCGTTCATGATCTTGAAGGCCATGCCGCAGAAGGGCTGCTCCTCCGAGGCGATGCGCTCGACCGTGACGATGGTGCCGTTCGAGCGATAGGGCTCGATGCCGGACACGGGCGGGAGGTCCGCCGGAGACGGCAGGAAATCCACCACCGCGTCCAGGAGACTCTGGACCCCCTTGTTCCGAAAGGCCGAGCCGCACAGGACGGGAACGACCTGGTTCGTGACGGTCGCCCGGCGCAGGCAGCGACGGATTTCTTCGGGCGTGACCTCGCGGCCCCCCAGGTACCTGTCGAGAACGTCGTCGTCGAATTCCGCCACCGCGTCCAGGAGGTCCTCGCGGGCCCGGGCCGCGGCCTCGGCGTAATCGCCCGGGACGGGTCCCACCGTGTATTCCGCGCCCAACCGGTCGCGGTCATAGACGAGGGCGCGCATCTCGACGAGGTCCACGACGCCCCGGAACGAGGACTCGCGCCCGAGGGGGATCTGGATCGGGACCGCGTGGGCCTTCAGGCGCCCGCGGATCTGGCCGACGCAGTTCCAGAAGTCCGCGCCAGTCCGGTCCATCTTGTTCACGAACACGAGGCGCGGGACCTTGTAGCGGTCCGCCTGGCGCCAGACCGTCTCGGACTGGGGCTGGACCCCGGCCACGGCGCAGAACACCACCACGCCGCCGTCCAGCACGCGCAGGCAACGCTCGACCTCGACCGTGAAGTCCACGTGGCCAGGGGTGTCAATGATGTTGACCTGGTGGTTGCGCCAGCAGCAGGTGGTCGCGGCGGACGTGATCGTGATGCCGCGCTCCTGCTCCTGCTCCATCCAGTCCATCTGGGTGTTGCCGGCGTCCACGTCGCCCATTCGGTGCGACACGCCGGTGTAATAGAGGATTCGCTCCGTGGTCGTGGTCTTGCCCGCGTCAATGTGGGCCATGATCCCGATATTGCGGATGGCCGTGATGTCCCGCGAGCGAACCACGTCGTCCCTCACCACCGATAGTGCGCGAACGCCTTGTTGGCCTCGGCCATGCGGTGCGTGTCGTCCTTCTTCTTCACCGCGTTCCCGCGCCCGTTGAAGGCGTCAATCAGTTCCGCGGTTAGTTTCTGCACAATGCCCTTCTCGGAGCGCCCCCGTGCGTACCCGATGATCCAGCGGAACGCGAGGGCGGTGCGGCGCTCGGGCCGGACCTCGACCGGGACCTGGTACGTGGCGCCGCCCACGCGCCGGGACTTGACCTCGACTAGGGGCTTCACGTTCTCGACCGCGCGCCGGAAGATCTTGATGGGGTCTTCCTTGGTCCGGTTCGCGATCAAATCCATCGTCTGATAGAAGATCCGCTCGGCCACGGCCTTCTTGCCGCGCATCATCAGGCAGTTGATGAACTTCGCGACCTGCACGTCGTTGAACCTCGGGTCCGGCCGGACCTCGCGCCTCGCGATGACTCTCCGTCTCGGCATCGGTCACTCCTGCACGGCCTTCCGCCCTCGACGACCGTCCATGGGTCACACCACGCCCTTGACCCGCTTCGCCCCGTATTTGGACCGGCTGCGCCGCCGGGCCTCGACGCCCTTCGCGTCCTGGGTCCCGCGGATGATGTGGTAGCGCACCCCCGGGAGGTCCTTGACGCGCCCGCCCCGGACCAGGACCTGCGAGTGCTCGCTCAGGTTGTGGCCCTCGCCCGGGATGTAGGCCGTCACCTCGTACCCGTTGGTGAGGCGGACGCGGGCGACCTTGCGCATGGCCGAGTTCGGTTTCTTGGGTGTCGTCGTGTAGACGCGCGTGCAGACGCCGCGTCGCTGCGGGCACCGGATCAGGGCCGGGGCCTTGGTCTTCGAGCGCGCGGGGGTCCTCCCCTTGCGCACCAGCTGGTTGATCGTGGGCATGGAAGCCTCATCTCCTGATTTCATCGCGCCCCCCGGGTCACCAGGACTCCCCGGGCAAGGCAACGTAGTGTAGGCGCAGCGATGGATTTGTCAAGCAATTTTTCGCGAATGAGCAATCCGCGCTGTAGGCGCGGATTGCGACCCGGCCGCAGCAGGGGCCCCGGCTCCCAGCGCGAAGCGCTCCGGGAGGCTGTCCCAGTGGGACAGCCAATAGCCGGGGGCCGGCGTGGGGGGGTGAA
>JBBIPO010000083.1:0-15609 GCA_037442805.1 Deltaproteobacteria bacterium | reverse complement strand
GACGCGCTCTTCCAGTGGGACTTCAAGGCGCATGGTGACCTCGCGCTCGCGTCCCTACTTTCGAATTCTTCGGATCTTGGCCCTCAACGCGGGCGCTTCGCGGGGTCCGGGGCGTCGTCGGGTTTCTTTTCCAGCAGGTAGTCGCGGTACTCGATGGCGAGCCGGGTCTGGCGGACCTTCTCGGAAGCCGACGCCTCCAGTTGCCGGATGCGTTCGCGGGTGAGGTTCATGATCCGCCCCACGTCCTCCAGCGTCACCGGCCCGCGGTCCGCAAGGTCCAGGACGCACGAGTCCTGCATCTCCCACGGTTCGATGTCGGGGAAGTTCAGTTTGATGGACCCAGTCTTCGGGTTGATGTCCAGATAGAGGTGGTACTTGCACCCGACCCACGGGCACGGGCGGGGCCCGTTCAGGCAATCTCCCCGCGTCTTCGGGCGGATCTCGTCCAGACGCTCGTCCACCTCGATCCCGTCCGAAAAATCCACCTTGCTCAAGCGACGCGCCGGGATCGTGCGGGTGCGGCGGTGGATGACGCGGCGTTCGCCGAGGCGGTCACGACCGAACGGCTGTCCTGGCGGCTTTCCCTTCGGGTCCATGCCTGGTCCCGCAAGATGACGCAGGCAACGCTAACACAACGCGGAACGCAAAGAAAGCCCCGACGCTGGCCCTCACCCGATGGGACCCTCGCCCAGGTCGGGCCGCGGCCTCTGCCACAGGCGGACCGGGATGTCCACGTCCAGAGGCCGAAACGGCAAGAGGACCCGCCGGCCGAGCCCCGCGCTGTGGTAGGCGGCGAGGATGATCTCGAGCACCTCGACCCCGTCTTCGCCGCTCTCCCTCGGCGTCTCGCCGGAGCGCATGCATTCAAGGAAGTGGCGGTCCTCCTGCGGATAGCCGTTGTTCCACAACCACTCGTAGTCCGGGAAGACCCAGCCCTGGTTGGGCTCCCACAGGTCCGGAAACCCGGGTTCCGAGTACGCGCGGAGCCCCATCCCTTTCAGCAGGTCCGCCGTGACGACCCCGCCGGTGCCGAAGACCTCGAGGGTCGAATCCATGCCTCCCTTCAGGGCCCACGACGACTCGGCCTGGCCCACGCTGCCGTCCTCGAACTCGAGCAGGACGATCACGTGGTCCTCTTCCTTCGTGACCTCGCCGTGGAGGAACGTACCCATGAACGCCTGGACCGCCCGGACGCGCGGCTTGCCGAGGACCCACCGGATGCACGAGATCGAGTGGCACCCCATGTCCATCAGGATGCCGCCGCCCGCCTCGTCTTCCTTGAAGAACCACGGCGAATACGGGCCTGCGTGCTTCTCGCACTGGCGCACCAGGTACGGCTTGCCGATCCCGCCGCTCTGGGCGAGTTCCCTTACCCGCTCGAACTTCGGCACGAAGCACAGTTCCTCGGCGTACGCGAGCGTGAGCCCGCGCCGCTTCGCCTCGTCCGTCATCTCGCGGGCCTGGCGCAGGGACAGGGCGAGCGGCTTCTCGCAGATCACGTGCCGTCCCGCCCGCAGAGCGTCCATGGTCACCGGGTAATGCAGGAAGTTCGGCACGGCCACGACCACGGCCTGCACGCTCGGGTCCTCGAGCAGGGCGCGATGGTCCGGATACCATCGTGGCACGTCGTTCGCCTCGGCGAAGGCCGATCCACGCGACTCGTCCACGTCCGCCACGGCCACCACCTCGGCCAGGTCCGGGCTCC
Organism: Deltaproteobacteria bacterium; assembly: GCA_037442805.1. GTDB lineage: Bacteria > Myxococcota_A > UBA9042 > DTJE01 > DTJE01 > DYKK01. Next base: position 13,904 of record JBBIPO010000083.1, on the reverse strand, counting down.
GGCGGATCGCGTCCAGATGGACCTTCGCGATGAACCCACACCCCACGATGCCGACGCCGATCCTCGCTTCGCTCATGGCCCGTTCCTCCTCTTCAACCCGATCACAGGAGGTCCGCCGCGTGTCGCTGGACCTTCTTCATGGCCGCCACGATGTCCTCGATGTCCTCGCGCGTCCCCATCAGGTGCGGGTAGTGCATCCAGACGGCCTCCTCGTAAGCCGCCTTCTCGGTCACCGGGCAATGGATGTCCGCCCCGAGCACGCCGTCGCCGTAGCGCTCGCGCAGCATCGGCCACTCGTCGCTGCGCGCATTGAACAGCGGGCTCTGGTAAATCGGGACGTAGAAGGCACCGTCGAGGTCCACGCCCTCGGCCCGCAGCGCCTGAAGGAAACGGTCCCGGTGCACCCCGGCGAAGGCCTCGGGGTCGTAGCGCATCACGACCTGGTACGCCGCGACCGTGGTGACCCGGTCGTCGCGTTCCAGCACCCGCAACCCCGGGACCTCCGCGTGGAGCAGGTCCCGGAAGTATCCAAGCATTTGGGCCCGCCGCAGCGTCGCCTCGTGCAGTCGTTCGATCTGGGCCTTCAGGATGGCGACCTGAAGGTCAGAAATGCGATTGTTCCAGCCGAATAGATAACCCTCGAAATCATCGTAGCCATGTTCTTTTCGCCCGCAGTTCACCAGGCTCATGCACTTCTTCGCGTACTCGTCCGATGATGTGATGATCGCCCCGCCCTCGCCGGACGTCAGCAGTTTCGACGATTGGAACGAAAACGACCCGAAGTCCCCCCACGACCCCACGCCTCGGCCCCGCCAGGCCGCGCCGTGGGCGTGCGCGCAATCCTCGATGACGATCAGGTCGTGCTTCCTCGCGACCTCCAGGATGCGGTCCAGGTCCGCGACCGACGACCCGAGGTGCACCGGGATGACCGCGCGCGTGCGGGGCGTGATCGCGGCCTCCACGGCCGCCGGGTCCATGCAGTAGTTGCGCGCCTCCACGTCCACGAAGACGGGGACCGCGTTCAGGTGGACCGCGCACGCCGCGGTCGCGATCCACGTGTAGGCCGGGACGATCACCTCGTCCCCCGCGCGGATCCCCGCGGCGCGGAGCGCCGTCTCGAGCGTCACCGACCCGTTCGCGCACAGGATGCCGTGTTTCGCCCCATGGTATTCGGCGAAGGCACGCCCCACCTCCGCGGCCAGCGGGGAGGGGAAGGGAAACCCGCCCCAGTTGCGGGACTCCAGGACCCCCATCAGGTATCGCCGTTCCCGGTCATCGTACTCGGGCCACGGGGCGAAGGGGCGGGTGCGGACCGGGGTGCCGCCGAACAGCGCCAACCTATCCATCGGTTTCCTCCGCTGGCTGAAAATCTCCGCACGCGATCAGGTCGTCCAGCACGGCCCGGGCCTTGTCGAGCGTCCGGACCAGGGGATTCGCGAGTAGGGCCGCGAGGGCCTTGCCTCGCGACCGCGTGATGGCCGCCTCGATGGTCAACCGCTCGTACGCCTTGACCTGGCGGATGAGCCCGAAGATCTCCTCTGGCAGCGGTCCGGTGGCCACGGGCGTCACGCCGTGGGACGACAGGTCCGCGCGGACCTCGACCACCGCGTCGTCGGGAACCTCCGGGATCGCTCCCCGATTCAGGGTGTTCACGACCTCGCGCCGGGGGCGGGCCGACAGGAGCCCCTCCATCACGTCCAGGGCCACGCGCGAGTACCAGGCCCCGCCTCGTTCCGACAGGAGCGCCGGTTTCTCCGACGTGGTGGGGTCGCGGTAGTACGCGAACAGGGCGTCCTCGATCTCCATGACGACCTGGGCCCTCGTCTTCGGGGCGGCCTGGAGTTCCCGCAGGACCTCGTCGGTCGCGTAATAGTAGCGCAGGTACGGGGACGGGATCATCGGGAGGGCCTCGAAGAAGTCCGGCCCGTAGTCCACCTCCGGGACGTTCTTGGGACCGCGCCCGCCTCGAAACGCCCCGAGCACCTCGCCGGTGATGTCCTCGCCATTCACGAGGATGCGGCGGACCCAGCCCAGGTGGTTCAGCCCCACGTAGTCGAGTTCCACGGCCTCGGGAGGCACCCCGAGGGCGGCCGCGGTCTCCATCTTCATCTCGGCGGGGACGTTGCACAGGCCCACGGTCGGGACCCGCCCGAAGCGCAGCAGGGCCTCGGTCACGATGCCGGAAGGGTTCGTGAAGTTGATGACCCAGGCGCCCGGCGCGCGTTCCCGGATGCGGCGCGCGAGGTCCACCAGGACCGGGATGGTTCGCATCGCCTTCGCGAACCCGCCCTCACCCGTGGTCTCCTGACCCACGATGCCGAGCCTCAGGCCGCGCGACTCGTCGCGGTGACGCGCCTCCTGGCCGCCCACGCGGATCTGAGTGACGATGAACGCCGCGCGGTCCAGGGCCTCGTCGAGGTCCAGCGTCTCCGACAGGCGGAATCGCGCACCCCTGGCCTGCGCCATGCGGCGACAGAAGCCGGCGACCGCCGCGAGCCGTTGCGTCGCGATGTCGTGCAGGGCCACCTCGTCCAGGCCGAGAGACCGCTCGCGCTCGATGAACCCGTCCATCAACTCGGGGGTGTACGAGGACCCCCCGCCGATGACCGCCACCTTCATCGTTGCGCGCTCCGTCCGTTCCCGGCGGCGGATTATGTCACGGGGTCCGGCCCGGGTCCACGGTGAAGAGCAAGACCTCGGCCTCGACGGCGCCCGTGTCGCGCCGCGCCTCCCGAAACCGACCGGCGAAGTGGGTCCCGGCAGGACCGGGGTCGCCCGGCCGGGCCGCCCGCGCAAAGAGGCCGAGCCGCCCCCACAGCGTCGTGGCGAAGGCCGGCCGGAACGCGCCCTCACGCGTGACGAGGGTGTCCGGGTCGAGGCCGATCAGGGGAGCCTCGGCGCGGACCTGGTCCGGGTGCGGGGGTTCGAGGACCACGAAGGCAACCTCCATCTCGCGCAGGAGGGACGCGGCCCGGGCCTCGTCCCGCTCGTAGAGGAGGCTCAGGCACCTGCGCAGGGCTGCGTCGTTTTCCGGGGGGCCGAAGAAGTTGTCGCACACGGTCGGAAGCCCCGCCTCCCACTGGAAGACGTGGCCGTGGCTCCACGGGGCGAGGACGCCGCGACGCGGTGGGCTGGCCGGGCCGCCCGGCCACGAGCGCGGGTCGCCGGAGGTCGCCGCGAGCGCCCTGGCGGCCCGCGTCATGGCCCGGTCCATCGCGGACAGAGGCTCCAGGGTGGCGACGTGCCGGATCGAGGGGGCGAGGGCCGCGAGCACCCCCCCGACGAGCACGATGCGCCCCAGGAGTCGCCACCGCTCGCCCGCGCGCCCGCACGCGGTCCACAGCCACCCCAGGGACTCGCCCACGGCCAGGGCGAGGAGCGGGGAGGCCGCGACCAGGAATCGCCTCTGGAACAGCGCCGGCCCGAGGAGCAGGACCGCGAGGGTTGCCGCGGCTCTGCGCGCCGCGATGTCCTGGCCGGGCTCCCCGGGGGCGACCCGGAGCCACCGGCCCACCCCGACTACGGCCAGGGGCCAGAGCCACGTCGCGAGCACGCCCGTGCGCCCCACGTCGGCCCACAGCGGCTGTGACTCGAGCGCCAGGGCCGCGATGTCCGAACCTTGAAAATACTGCACACCTCGGACAAGGGCCTCCCGGAACCCCTCGCAGACGGAGAGCGTGAGCAGTCCGCCCATTGCGGCCCCGGACGCCCCCCAGGCCAGGCGCGTGCCGCCGGTGCGCACCCCCGAGCGGCCTGCCCCGGACGCCGTCAAGAGCCCTGTGACGAGCAGCCCCATGAGCGTCACCTGGAGGAGCGACGGGGAGTAGAAGACCCACTGCCCCGGGTGCGGCGACGCGGCGAGGCTCGCGACCGTCGAGGCGAGGGCCGCGAGGCCGTACGGGGCCGCCAGGCCCGGTCGTCGCGCAAGGAGGAACCCCCCTCCGACCACGACGGACGACGCCGCGACAAGCAGGGCGGCCGGGAACAGGGCGAACGAGGCTCCCGCCGCGGCTCCGGACGCCAGGACGCGGAGGAGTCCGGCGCGAGACCCGGACCTCCGGGCCGACAGGGGACCCGCGAGGGCCAGGAGCGGGATGAGCGGCTCGATCACGTGATGGTCCACGCGCCCGAAGAACGAGTAGTCCAGGTGCGCGGGGAGGAGGCACAGGAGACCCGCCCCGATCAGGACCGCGCGACGAGAAACGACCAAACGCCCGAGCGCGATCAGACACGGGATGGCGAGCGCGCCGAGCCAGCAGATCACAAACGAGGCCGCGAGCGCGATGTCCCGCGGGTCCGGCGGGGACCCGGCCACCGGTCCGGCCACGAGCGCGAGCAGCCAGTCGAAGCCCCACGGCCAGCAGGCGACCGCTCCATGCGGATGGGCGACCAGGGGGTCCGGGGCGCCCGGTTCCTGGGGCCCGGCCAGCAGCCTGGCCACTCGCAGAAGGTGGTAGGGCGGGTCATCGGTGACCACGAAATCGCCCGGGCCCACGGTCGGCGAGAGGGCCGGAACCATCCGCAGGACCAGGGCCGCCCCAAACAGGAAGGCGAGCCATCCACGACGGTGCCTGATGCCCGGGCCGCGCTTCGCGAGGCGGTCCGGTACGAGGCGTCCGGGGTCCGGCTTCGGCTTCGGCACAGACACGGACTCTGTCTTGGTCGCGGCCACGGTCACGGTCTCCCTCACGATCGCCGTCCGGCAACCGCGCGCGCAGCGCGCCTTGAACTGCCGCGAGTCATCGCCGCCTTGTCACCCGCGCGAAGCGCGGTGCCCCGGCATCCGGGCTCCGGCGTCCGGGGTCGGGGATCCGGGGGTCCGGCAGGGGCTCCACGCCAGACGCGAACACGGCCTCGGCCACGGCCTCCGTCACCGGGACGTTCGGGGACCCGGGGCCCCCGGCGACCGTAGCACGACCCGAGGGCCCGGGTTCTGCGGTGACCTTTTTTGTCCATTCGCAGTGCGCAAATTCGGCGGGACGGGGTGTCCGGCGGGTCCGCCGCTCCAGGAAAACCTTGTGTTTTCAGGAAGTAGCCCGTTGGCACGCCCGTTGCTTTACGGACAACGCGAGCAGGCCCGAGAGGGCGGGCTTGGAACGGGCGGCCCGGGGGTTCGGGCTGGGAAGGTGGCAACTCTTACAAAAGGAGGTTCCAGGATGAACAGGCTTCGCAAGGTCGGGTTCAAGGGGTTCACGCTGGTCGAGCTGATGGTGGTCGTCGCCATCCTCGGCATCCTGGCGGTCATCGCCGTGCCCGCGTTCATCAAGTACATGCGGCGCGCGAAGACCACGGAGGCCATTGACGAGCTCGACAAGATCTACAAGGGAGCGGCGTACTACTACACGGCCCCCCACATTGACAGCAAGGGGAGCAAGCTGTACTGCCAGTTCCCAGCGGACCAGGGCGTCACGCCGGACACCACCTGCTGCGGGTCGCTGGGTTCGGCGCTGGACACCGACAAGGATGAGCGCTGCGACTCGAACTCGGACATGTGGAACAGCCAGACCTGGGCGGCCCTGACGTTCCAGATGACGGACCAGCACTACTTCCGGTACTCCTTCGACTGGGCGGACGGGACCGTCATGGACGCGGCGCAGGCGACCGCCAACGCACACGCGGACCTGGACTGCGACGGCACGCAGTCCACGTTCCAGCGGCTCGCGTTCGGTGACCCGAAGGCGACGTACTCCGAGTGCTCCCAGGTCGGCTCCTCCGCGTTCTACGTGGAGCAGGAGACCGAGTAGTCCCTCACCTCCTTCCACCGGCACACGGGGGGCGCCGCAAGGCGCCCTTCGTGTTTTCGGGGGTGGAGGAAACTGGCCACCGGGAACCGGGAATGGGGACTGCAGAATGGGGCCGGCGAGAATGCGCGTAACGAGCCTTCGAACTGCTGCGTCTTGACGCCCTTGTCATGTGGGCGGATCGCCCACGCCCACGGTTTCTTGAGAGGGCAAACCGTCAGATGTCGTAGTAGAGAAGGAATTCGTAGGGGTGGGGGCGGATGGCGACCTGGACGGCCTCCTGCTGGCGCTTGTAGTGGATCCACCGCTCGAGGATGTCGGGGGTGAAGACCTCGCCGGCCAGCAGGAAGTCGTGGTCCGATTCGAGGGCGTCGAGGGCCTCCCCGAGCGATCCCGGCGTCGTGGGCACGCCCTTCAGTTCCTCGGGGGTCAGGCCGTAGATGTCCTTGTCCAGGGGAGAACCGGCCGGGAGTTCCCGCTGGATCCCGTCGAGTCCCGCCATCAGGATCGCGGCGAACGCGAGGTAGCCGTTGCAAGAGGGGTCAGGGAAGCGCAGCTCCAGCCGGCGCGCCTTCGGGTTCGCGCTGTACATCGGGATGCGGATCGAGGCGGAGCGGTTGCGCGACGAGTACGCGAGGTTCACGGGTGCCTCGAAGCCAGGGACCAGGCGCTTGTACGAGTTCGTGGTCGGGTTCGTAAAGGCGCACAGGGCCGGGGCGTGGGCGAGAACCCCGCCGATGAAATGCAGGGCCGCCTGGGAGAGGCCGGCATACAGGTGGCCTGCGAAGAGGTTCTCGCCCCCCTTCCACAGGGACACGTGGCAGTGCATGCCGCTGCCGTTGTCTTCGAACAGGGGTTTGGGCATGAAGGTTGCGGTCTTGCCGTGACGGCGCGCGACGTTCTTGACCACGTACTTGAACCACATCAGGCGGTCGCCCATCTGCACCAGCGGCGCGAACCGCATGTCAATCTCGCACTGGCCCGCGGTCGCGACCTCGTGGTGGAGGGCCTCGATCGGGATGCCTAGGCCCTGGAGCGTCAAGGCGATCTCGGCGCGGATGTCTTGCAGCGAGTCTGTCGGGGGCACGGGAAAGTAGCCCTGCTTGTACCGCACCTTGTACCCGAGGTTCGGGTCCTCGGCGCGGCCCGTGTTCCACTGCCCCTCGTCGCTGTTCACCTCGTGGAACGCGAAGTGGTGGCCGAAATCGAAGCGGACCTCGTCGAACACGAAGAACTCCGCCTCGGGGCCGACGAAGCAGGTGTCCGCGATGCCCGTGGCCTTCAGGTACGCCTCGGCCTTGCGCGCGACGAATCGGGGGTCGCGCGAGTAGGGCAGATGCGTGACGGGGTCCACGACGTTGCAGATGAGCGACAGGGTCTTGACCGCGTGGAAGGGCTCCAGGACCGCCGTGTCCGGGTCGGGGATGACCAGCATGTCCGAGGCGTGGATGGACTGGAAACCCCGGATGGACGAGCCATCGAAGCCGAAGCCCGACTCGAACGATTCCTCGTCGAGTTCCTGGATCGGGACCGTGAAGTGCTGCCACACGCCGGGCAGGTCCAGGAACTTCAGGTCCACCATCCGGCACTCCTGTTCCTTCGCGAACGCGATGCACTCCTTCGGGGTCACGTCCCTCCTCCTTCTTTCGCCAGGGTTCCTTCCATCGCGACCGGCGGCCGGTCGCGCCGTCAGACCGCCTGGGGTCCCCGCTCGCCGGTCCGGATGCGCACGGCCTCGTCGAGGGGGAGCACGAAGACCTTGCCGTCGCCGATCTTGCCGGTGAAGGCCGACTTCAGGATCGCCTCGACCACGAGGTCCACCATGTCGTCGTGCACGACGACCTCGATCTTCAGTTTGGGGACGAGGTCCACCACGTACTCGGCGCCGCGATAGACCTCCCGCTTGCCGAGCGAGCGGCCGAACCCGCGGGCCTCGGTCACCGTCATGCCGCCGACCCCGACCTCCATCAGGGCTTCCTTGACGTCGTCGAGTTTGAACGGCTTGATGATGGCCTCGATCTTCTTCATGACTTAAGCGGCCTTGCAGACCGCCGGGAGGTCCGCCTCTGGCCTCGAAGACTCGGGAAGACTAGGGGGCGTTTTGACAAAAGTCAATCCGTGCGGAACGATCCCTCCGACCTCGAACGGGGAAACTCGATCGTGGGTCGTGGTGGACTGGAGGACGCGATGACGCTGCCGGACTGGCTGATGGACATCCTGGTGTGCCCCGAACGCAAGGACCTGCGCTTGCGCTGGGTCGAGGGGGAGGGGCTCGCGGCGCTCAACCGTCGCATCGCGGCGGGCGGCGCGCGCAATCGCAACGGGGATCCGGTGCGCGAGCCGATCGGCGAGGGCCTGCTTCGCGAGGACGGCCTGGTCCTGTACCCGGTCCGCGAGGGCATCCCCGTGCTCCTCGTCGAGGAGGGCATCCCGCTCGAGCCAGGGGAGGTGGCGTGAGAAAGGCCGGAAAGTGGGTGGGGCCGGTCCTGTTGCTCGGGGGGACCCTCGCGTGGGCCCAAGAGGTCGGCGAGGACTTCACGAGGCGCGACCGGGCCGCGACCCTATATTCCACGAAGTTCCGGTTCACCGCAGACCACGTCCCCGTGATCAACGTCCTCGTGATGGAGGACCAGGACGAGGTGGTGTTCGGCGCGGACGGGCCCCTCGCCTTCCAGCCGGAGGGGGAGGGCGGGGCCGCGATCCGCGTCGGACGGGGCCGCACGCGGTGCCGGGCCACGCTGGAGCAGGGGCGGGCCGCGGCGGTCCGGTCGTGGGTGGCCCTGGCCCGGGTCCCGGCGGGCGACCTTCAGGCCGTGCGGCGGGAGCAGGCCGAGTGGGAGGGGCGCGGGGTGAAGGTCCGCTCCTTCGAGCGGGGCAGCGTGTTCGGGTTCTTCGGGCGGGTCCTGGACAACCGTGTGCTCGTCGTGGTCGAGGATCGGCCCTTCGAGCGGGCCGAGGACGCGAGGGCGCGGCGGGACGCGCTCGCGCGGGAGACGGGCCTCGCGACGCTCGAAATCTTCGAGGAGGTGGTGGAACGGCCCGGCGGGGTCGTGCGCGTGCGCTGCGAGGGGGTGGCTGCGGACATGACCTTCCCCGACGTGGTGTTCGTCGCGCCCGTCGGGTCCGACCGGGTCCACGTCCAGTCGGTCGAGTTCGGCAGAGGCTTTCCGTGGCATGGCCGCGAGGACCGGTCGTACCGAGGGGAGGTCGTGCTCGCGCCGGACCGCAAGGGGCGGCTCGCGGTCATCAACGCGGTGGACGCCGAGACCTTGCTCGAGGGCCTCGTGCCGTCCGAGATCTACGTGGATGCGCCGATGGAGGCGCTCAAGGCCCAGGCCGTGTGCGCGAGGGGCGAGATGTTCGCGAAACTGGGGACCCGGCACACGGCGGACCCCTACATGGTCTGTTCGGACGTTCACTGCCAGGCCTATCGGGGGGCGGCGCGCGAGAACCCGCGCACGAGCCAGGCCGTGGACGAGACGCGCGGGCAGATGCTCTTTCACGGGGGCGGGCTCGCGGACACGGTCTATGGGGCCTCCTGCGGCGGGCACACGGAGGACGGGGGCCGGGTGTGGCAGGGGTCGGGGCACGACTACCTGCGCGGGGTGGTGGACGGGCCGGAGGGGGTGCAGGCGTACCCGGACGGGGCGCGGGGGGAGGATGCGGTGCGCCGGTTCATCGAGTCTCCGCCCGCCGGGCTGTACTGCGGGGGCACGCGATACGGCCGCGAGTCGTTCCGGTGGGAAAAGACCGTCGCCGCGGACGAGGTGCGGCGCGGGGCGCGCGAGTTCACGGGGACGGACGTGGGCAAGGTCGTGGACCTGACGCCGCTCGAGCGAGGCGTGTCCGGTCGGGTTACGCGATTGCGGGTCGCGGGGAAGGCCGCGTCGGTCGAGTTGTCGCCGGAACTGGTGATCCGCAAGGCGCTCGGCGGGCTGAAGTCGTCGTTGTTCGTGGTGGACGCGCTGGACGGCCCCTCCGGCCGGGTCTTTCGCTTTCGAGGCGCGGGCTTCGGGCATGGCGTGGGTCTGTGCCAGGTCGGGGCGATCGGCCTGGCGGAACAGAAGAAGACGTACGATTTTATCCTGAAACATTACTACCCCGGGACGGAACTCATCCGGATCTATTGACGCCAGCCAGAGGCGATCACGGAATCAAACGGCGGCGGAGCAGGGCCGCGGCGAGCGCAGTGGCCGCGACCCCTCCCGCGAAGAGGGCCGCCAGGTGGAGGAGGAGGAAGGGGGCTGCCTGGCCGAGGGTCAGGGCCCGGGCGATGCGCACCGCGTGGGTCAGGGGGAAGACGTGCGCCAGGACAACGGCCCACCCGGGCAGGGTCTCGACCGGAAAGAAGATGCCGGACAACAAGAACATCGGCGCGATGACGAGCGTGAAGAAATAGTTGAAAAATGAATAATCCGGCGAGAGCGTCGCGGTGACCAGGCCCAGGGCCCCGAACGCGAATCCCACGACCAGCCCGAGGGGGACCGTCAGCAGCGCGAGGGGCGACCACACCAGGCCAAAGGAGGCGATGACCGCGAGCACGATCGCGGCCCCGACCCCGCTCTTGAGGGCCGCGGTGAGGACCTCGCCTGCGGCGAGTTCCACGGGTGTCACCGGGGTCGCGAGGATGGCATCGTAGGTCTTCTGGGGCTTCATCCGCGTGAAGGAGCCAAAGGTGCACTCGAACACGGCCGTGTACATGGAGGTCGAGACGAGGATGCCCGGGGCCAGGTAGACGTCGTAGGGGATGCCGCCGATGCCCTCTGGGCCCAGGAGGCTGCCGATCCCGAAGCCGATGGCCGCGAGATACAAGAGGGGCTCGCCCAGGTTGCCGATCAGGCTGGCCCAGACGTAGGTGCGCCAGACGCGGGCGTTTCGGCGGACCACCGCGTAGGTGTAGGGGCTCACGAGGGCGAGCAGGCTGTGGAGCAGGAGCGACAAGGTGGCGGACACGGCCTGGATGCGTCGGGGGGCCATCTACTCCCTCATGTCGCGTCCGGTCAAGGTCAAGAAAACGTCTTCGAGATTGGAGCGTCGTCGCAGGACCGAGCGTCCGCCGCCCGCGAGGAGCGGGAGCAGGGGACCCACGTCGTCGGCATACAGGTACACCGTTTCCTGGGAATGCTCGACGCGAACGCCGGGCCAGAACGGGACATCCGGCGGGCCGTCGGAGCCGCGCACCTCCACCACCTCGCGCGGGACGTGGCGGGCGATGAGGTCGAGGGGCGGGCCCTCGGCCACGATGCGGCCCCGGTCCACGATGGCAACGCGACCGCACAGGCGCTCGGCCTCGTCCATGGCGTGGGTCGTTAAGATGATCGTGACCCCCTCCTGCCGGAGCGCGAGGACCTTGGACCACACCGCGAGCCGCGACTGGGGGTCCAGTCCGACCGTGGGTTCGTCGAGCAGGAGGAGGGCCGGGCGGTTGATCAGGGCGCGGGCGAGGAGCAGGCGGCGACGCATCCCGCCAGAGAGGGTGCTCACCGGGACGTCGGCGTGGGCCCCGAGCTGCACGAAGTCCAGCAGGTCCGACGCACGGGCCGCGGCCTCGCGCCTCGACAGGCGGAAGTAGCCGGCATGGACCTCGAGATTCTGACGGGGCGTCAGGTCCGGGTCGAGGTTGTCGTCCTGGGGCATGACGCCCAGACGATGCTGGATCTGGCGCAGGTTGCGGTCCACGTCCAGACCCAGGACGAAGAGGTCCCCGCCGGTCTTGCGCGCCATGCCGCAGACCATCTTGACCGTGGTGGTCTTGCCCGCGCCGTTCGGCCCGAGCATCCCGAAGACCTCGCCCTCGGCCACGTCGAGGTTCAGGCCGGCGACCGCGACCAGGGTCCTGTACGACTTGACGAGCCCGCGGGCCCGAACCGCGCTCATGCGGCCTCCGGAAGTCCGCACATCGTCAGGAACTCGGCCTCGGTCAGGACCGTGACCCCGAGGTCCCGGGCCTTGGCGAGTTTCGACCCGGCGTCCGCGCCCGCCACGACGTAGTCGGTCTTGCGCGACACGGACGAAGCGACCTTCCCTCCCCGGGCCAGGACGAGGGCCTGGGCGCGCTCGCGGGTCATGGAGGCGAGCGTCCCCGTGAAGACGAAGGTCTTGCCGGCGAAGCGGGGGTCGGCCTCGTTGCGAGGGGCCGTGTGCTCCATGCGCACCCCGGCCTCGCGGAGGCGACGGATCAGGTCGCGGTTCGCGGGGTTCGCGAAGTAATCCCGGATGCTGTGGGCCACGACCGGGCCGACCCCCTCGACGGCCATCAGGTCTTCCTCGCTCGCATCCATCAGGGCCTGGATGCTCCCGAAGTGCGCGGCGAGGTCGCGGGCCAGGGCCTCGCCGACCTGCCGGACCCCCAGGGCGAAGAGGACCGCCGCGAGCGGCCTCGAACGGGATTTCTCGATGGCGTCCAGAAGGTTCTGAGCCGACTTCTTGGCCATGCGGTCGAGGGCCGCGACCTGGTCCAGGCGCAGGGCATAGAGGTCCGCCACGTCGCGCACCAGGCCCTTTTCCACCAGCTGGTCCGTCAGTTTGTCGCCCAGGTGTTCGATGTCCATCGCCCGCTTGGACGCGAAGTGGGTGATGTGCTCCTTGCGCTGGGCCGGGCACGACGATGACACGCAGCGGCGAGCGGCCTCCCCTTCCTCGCGGACCACGGGCCCCCCGCACGCGGGGCATCGCTCCGGCATCACGAACGGGCGCTCGGTGCCATCGCGGCGCTCGACCAGGACCTCGACCACTTCGGGGATGACATCCCCGGCGCGCTGGACGGTCACGCAGTCCCCTTCCATGACCCCCTTGCGGGCGACCTCGTCCTCGTTGTGGAGGGTGGCGCGTCGCACGGTCACCCCGCCGACCCGCACGGGTTCGAGGACCGCGACCGGCGTCAGGATCCCGGTCCGGCCGACCTGCACGACGATGCGTTGGATTCGCGTCACCTCGCGTCGTGGCGGGAACTTGAAGGCGATGGCCCAGCGGGGGCTGCGCGAGACCTCCCCGAGTTCCCGCTGCAACGCGACCCGGTCCACCTTGACCACGGTGCCGTCCACCTCGAACGGGAGGGTGTCGCGCAGGGCCAGCAGGCGCCGGTACTCCTCGAGGACCGCGTCCATCCCGGTGACGCGCCGCGCGAGGTCCGTGACCTTGAAACCAAAGGCACGCAAGGCATTCAGGAGGTCCCACTGCCCCTCCACCTCGAAGCCCTCCAACGCCCCGATGGTGTAGGCGTAGAACTCGAGGGGGCGGCCCGCGGTGATCGTCGGGTCGAGTTGCCGGACGGACCCGGCCGCGGCGTTGCGGGGATTCGCGAAGGGGGGCTCTCCGCGAGCCTCGCGTTCGCGATTCATCTCTTCGAAGCGGGCCACCGGCAGGATGACCTCGCCGCGGACCTCGATCAGGCGCGGGACGGGGCGCTGGTCGTCGCGCAGGCGCAAGGGGATGGTGCGCACGGTCCGGAGGTTGGCCGTCACGTCCTCGCCCGTGAAGCCGTCGCCGCGCGTGGCCCCCACCACGAGGACCCCGTCCTCGTACACGAGTTCCGCGGACAGGCCGTCGAACTTCGGTTCGATCACGTAGTCGAGCGGGTCGTCGCGCCCCAGAAAGCGGTGGAGCCGGGCCTCGAAGTCCCGCATCTCGCCCTCGTCCATGGCGTTCTGGAGCGACAGCATGGGCACGCGGTGCGGCACGGGCCGGAACTCGTCCGCGGGCGGGGCCCCGACGCGCCGCGAGGGGGAGTCGGGGGTGACGAGGTCCGGGAACGCACCCTCGATCTCGAGCAGGCGGCGGAAGAGGCGGTCGTACTCGGCGTCGGTGATCTCGGGGGCGTCTCTTACATAGTAAAGATAATTGTGGTGCTCGATGTCACGACGCAACCTTTCGAGTTCCCGGGCGGCCTCGTCGCGGTCCATCTCTCCCGTCTCCGCGTTCGAGCCAGGGGGAAGGATAGCAGAGGTTCCGGGTCCAGGGGTCCGGGTCCGGAACCCGGCAGGGACTCCGAGGCGGACACGGATACGGTCACGGACACGGACTCCGACACGGTCACCGACACCGTCACGGACACGGCCCACGGTCCCGGTCCTGCGCGGGCAGGCGCCCGCGCGGCCCTACGCGAGCAGGCGCTCGCGTCCCCATGGGAACCGGGGTCCGGGGTCCGGGACCCGGCAGGGACTC
>JBBIPO010000082.1:0-15687 GCA_037442805.1 Deltaproteobacteria bacterium | reverse complement strand
CCTAGAATACCCGTTGTGAGCGACCGCGCCACCAATGCGATGCCCCTCCCCGGCGAGTCCCGGGTGGGGGAGCGACTGCACGTCTGCGTGGGGTACGCCTGCAACAACAACTGCATCTTCTGCATGGAGGACGACCGCCAGGGCCGGTTCCAGCGCCTCGTGACCCAGACCGCCGGGGACGTCCGCCGGATGCTAACCAGGGAGCCGGGCGTCCGCGAGGTCATGTTCACGTCCGGCGAGCCCACCCTGCACGAGCGCCTGCCCGACTACATCCGGATGGCGCGGGACCTCCGCTACGAGGTCATCGGTCTGATCACGAACGGCCGGCGCCTCGCGTACCGGCCGTACCTCGAGACCCTGCTTCAGGCCGGATTGAATCACGTCCTCGTGTCCATCCACGGGCCGGACGCGCGCACGCACGACGCCCTCGTCCGGACGCGGGGGGCCTTCGCGCAGGCCTTGCGCGGGCTCGCGAACCTCGCGGTCCTCAGGGAACGGTATCCTGGCCTGAAGGTCCACACCCACTGCGTGTTGAACCGCCGGAACTTCCGCAAGGTCGGCGCGTACCTGGACGCGATGCGCCCGTTCCGCCTGGACCAGCACGTCTTCAGCGTCATGATGCCCGAGGGCCGGGGGGCCCGCCTGATGGACACCCTAATGCCCCGGTATTCCGATGTGGCCGCGGAGTTCGAACGCATCCTGGCGACGCGGCCGGCCGATGAGGTGTCCCGCGTGTTCCTACTGGACATCCCGTACTGCACGACCACGCGCCTGCCCGACTCGGTCCGGGGGTACGTCGAGCGGTACTTCCACTTCGAGCCCGACGGGTCGGTCCACTTCGACCAGGTCCGGGACGGGCTCGCGCGCGACCTCGCCGAGGACGGCCTGCTGGAGCCCTCGGCGCTCGAAGGGGACCGCACCCGCTACGCGAAGGTGTCCAAGGCCGCGCACGACGAGGCGGTGCGGCGCAAGCGCGAGGAATGCCGGGCCTGCGGATTCGAGCGGATGTGCCGGGGCGTGTTCCGCCTGTACGTGGAGCGCTTCGGATGGGACGAGTTCCAGCCCGTGACGGAACAACGGAGCAACCGATGATGAAGCCCAGTGCCCGAGAACCAGCCAGGGACCAGCCCTCCCACCGCACCGAGCGCGTGGACATCAAGACGGGCTGGATGTGCAACAACCGCTGCCTGTTCTGCGTCCAGGGGAACAAGCGCGACCTGTATGGGAACAAGCCCACGGACGAGGTCAAGCGGCTCCTCGAAGAGGCCCGCAAGGACTCGGATTCCATCGTGTTCACCGGGGGCGAGGTCACGATCCGCAAGGACTTCCTGGACCTGGTGCGCTACGCCCGCGACCTCGGCTACCGGGTCATCCAGATCCAGACGAACGGGCGCGTGCTCGCGTACCGCAAGGCGTGCGAGGACCTGATCGAGGCCGGGGCCACCGAGTTCTCGCCGGCCCTGCACGGGCACATCCCGGAACTGCACGACTACCTGACGCGGTCGCAAGGGTCGTTCGCGCAGACGGTCCGGGCCATTCACAACCTGAAGGACCTCGGGCAACTCGTGTTGACCAACACGGTCATCACCCGTTCCAACTACCGGCACCTCCCCGAGATCGCCACGTTGCTGGTCGGGCTCGGGGTGGACCAGTACCAGTTCGCGTTCGTGCATCCCATCGGCACCGCGGGCGAGCACTTCACGGCCGTCGTCCCGAGCATGACCCTGATCGAACCCTACGTGCACCGCGGGCTCGACGTGGGGATCGCCGCCGGCCGCAGGGTCATGACCGAGGCCATCCCGTACTGCTTCATGAAGGGCTACGAGGCCTACGTGGCCGAGCGCATCATTCCGCGTACGAAGATCTTCGAGGGCCACATCACCATCGAGGACTACACGGAGCACCGCCTGGTGGAGGGCAAGGCCAAGGGGCCGCCCTGCCGGGAGTGCGCCTACGACGCGATCTGCGAGGGCCCCTGGCGCGAGTACCCCGAGCACTTCGGCTGGGACGAGTTCATCCCCCGCGCGACCCTGGAGGGGTCCCGCCCGCGGGCGGCTCAGGGAAGGACGTGACTGGGCAGGCCGACAACTTCCGACAGGCCGCGGTCCTAGAGAGGCGCCACTGGGTACGCCTGACCCGGGCATGCAACAACCGCTGCCTGTTCTGCCTGGATTCGGGGGCGCAGGACGGACGCGTGGTCCCGGAGGAGGCCGTGCGCGAGCGCATCTTGGAGGGACGCCGCGCTGGGGCCGAGCGCCTGATCCTGTCCGGCGGGGAGCCGACGATCCATCCGAAGTACCTGGATTTCATCCGGTTGGGCACGGAGGCGGGCTACACCTGGATCCAGACCGTGACGAACGGGCGGATGTTCCGGTACGGCCGCTTCGCCGAGGCCGCGGTCCGCCATGGTTTGCGCGAGGCGACCTTCTCGATGCACGGGCACACGCCGGACCTGCACGACCGGCTCGTCGCCCACGAGGGGGCGTTCGCGCAGGCTTTGGCCGGGTTGCGCCGGGTCATGGGCCTCGGGGTCGTGGTGTCCGTGGACGTGGTGCTCAACCGGTTGAACCTGCCGTTTCTGCGCGAGATTCTCGATTTCTACGTGGGCCTGGGTGTCCGGGAGTTCGACCTCCTGCACCTGGTCCCGTTCGGGCGGGGGTGGGACGAGCACCGGGACTTGTTGTTTCCGGAGGACGACCTCCTGGGTCGGGAACTGGAGCGGGCGTTGCGGGCCGTGGACGGGCAAGACGTGGTGGTCTGGACCAACCGGCTGCCCATCCAGTATCTGGAAGGGCGCGAGGACCTCTTTCAGGACCCGCACAAGATCTACGACGAGGTCCTCGGCGAGCGAGAGGCCTTCCGCGACCTATTCGAGCGGGGGATTCAGCCACCGTGCCTGGGACCGCGGTGTCCGCACTGTTTCCTGCGCCTGTTCTGCGAGGCGGCCCGCCGGTACGAGGCCGGGGGATGGGACGGGGGCCCGGACGACGCGGCCGAGTGGACGCGACAGCGGTGCGCAGAGGTCCTGGCGCGGGGGACGCTCGCGCTGGGAACCAGGGTGCGGCTCGCCACGCGCGAGACGCTCCAGGAGGCCCGGGAGGTGACCCCGGACCTCGCGGACATCCGACGGGTGCAGGAGCTCGGGGTCGTCGTGACGGGGCTCCCGCCGTGTCTGGGCGGACCCGCGTCGGGCGTCGAGGACTGGCCCCCTCCCGACCCGGACGTCATCGGCCCGGACGGGCGCATCGTGCTGGCCCGTTTCGTGGCGTTCTTCATCCGGCGCCTGTACCGCGTGAAGAGCCTGCGTTGCCGGGCCTGCCGCCACGACGCGACGTGCCCCGGCCTCCACGTGAACACCGCCCGGTGTTGGGGGCTGCGTGTGCTGACTCCCTTGCCCCTCTGACGACGAGGCGATGGCGATGGCGAATCTCGGCTACATCCAGGTAACGCGCCTGTGCAACCAGAAGTGTCGCTTCTGCTCGAACCCGGAGCGCGAGGCAACCCTGACGATGGAGCAGGCCCAGGCCCTGATTGACGACTTCGTGGCGCGCGGCTACGACGGGGTCATCCTGACGGGTGGGGAGCCCACCCTGCACCCTCGTCTGGGGGACATCATCGCCTACGCGCGGCGCAAGGGGATTCACGCCCGGATCATCACGAACGGCCAGAGGCTCGCGGACATGGCCCTGCTACGTGACCTCGTGGACCAGGGGCTCAACCACGTGCACGTGTCGGTCCAGTCGCCCGACCCGGAGGTCCAGGGATTCCTGTCGTGCAATCCCGACTCGCTGAAACACGTGTTGCAAACGCTCGAGAACATCGGGCGCCTGGGGATCAACGCCGATATCAATACCACCATCAATCACTACAACGCGAAGTATCTAGACGCGTTGGTTCGCTTCCTGGTCGAGCGCTTCCCCTTCCTACACCACTTCGTGTGGAACAACCTCGACCCGAGCATGAACCGGGCCACGCAGAACCCGGACGTCATCCCCAAGTTGTGGGAGTTCGAGGTCTCGCTGTTCCGGGCCATGTCGTTCCTGCACGCAAGCGGCCGCACCTTCCGGGCCGAGAAGGTCCCCCTGTGCTACATGGCCGACTTCGCGTGGGCCTCGACCGAGACGCGCAAGATCATCAAGGGCGAGGAACGCATCGTCCGCTTCCTGGACGAGAAGGGCTTCGTGCGCGAGACCCTGTTTCAGCACGGGAAGGCCGACGCGTGTCGTGCGTGCCGATTCGATCCCATTTGCGCGGGCCTGTACGACATGGACGTTCATTACTCGTCCGCGGAACTGCACCCGGTCTTCCTGGACCCGGAGCCGGTCCGGGCGCGCGTGCTTGAGGGTCGCTAGATGGCCATCGAAGCGCTTCCCCAGGCCGCGGCGATCCTCCTGGCCGCCGGAGGAGCCATCACCGACGCCTTGCGTGGCAAGATTTACAACCGCTGGCTCGCGGCGGGCCTGGCGGCGGTGCTTGCGTGGCTGGTCGTCCTGGCGGTCTTCAACGCCCTCGGGGGCGAGGCCGAATGGAAGCGGTACGCGGAACTCGGGCTGTGGTCCGGAGAGGAAGCGGCCCGCGAGACGGCCGCGTCGGGCCCGTCGGCCCCGTGGGAGGCCCCACCCGACGTGTCCGTCTGGCCCCCCCCGGACGCCCCGGCACCCGCAGAAGACCCGGCCCCGGCACCCGTCCCCTCCTTCGGGGTCTACCTCGTCAAGGTCGCGGCCAATGCGGCCCTCGCCCTGTTCGCCGGATTCCTGATGTGGTGGTTTGGCCTGTGGGCCGCCGGGGACGCCAAGATGTTCGCGGTGCTCGCCCTGCTGCTCCCCCTGTCCACGTACCGCGAGGCCTACCTCCCGGCGTTTCCCGCGTACGTGCTCCTGTTCAACACCTTCGTCGCCGTGATGGCCCTGCTGGTCGTCGAGATGATCGCGCGCGTCGCGCGCCAGGCCTTGCGGCCCACCGAGGACGAGGCGCGCGTGGCCCGCGAGACGGCGGCCTGGGTCCGCTCGCACGCGGGGGAACTTGCCCTCGGCTTCGTCGGGATGCTCTTCCTGTTCCTCGCGATCAAGACCCTGCGCGGCCTGTTCCGGGATTTCCTCGTGGACTGGACGCACCTGAACGTGAAGCCGGCGGTCTATCTGGTCCTGCTGCTCGTGTTTCATCCCATGGTCCGGCTCATGCGCGACCGCCGCGTTTTCGTGCCCGTGGTGCTCTTGACCGCGGGCTACATCGCATACGTGACCGTGCGACCCTCGGAGGGCCACGACCTTGCGTCGGTCCTGTCGGTCGGGAGCGTGGCCGGCTCCGTGATGGTCTTCTATCTTTTGTATGGAATTTATCTAAACGCGTTCGATTTCAAGGCGGTCCGCGTGTGGGAACTGAAACCCCACATGATCCTGTCTCGCCGGACCCTGGAGGTCCTGAGGGAGGATCAGGACCTGCTGGACCACAAGATGGGGCCCGTCGGTCCCGACGGCCTGTCCTCGGAACAGGTCGAGGTCCTGCGCCGGTGGTGGATTGACCGGGGCAAGGGGCCGGTCCTGTGGGTCGCCCGGACCTTCCCGTTCGCGCCCGCCCTGTTCGTGGGGACGCTTCTGACCGTGTGGCTCGGCGGGTACGTCGTGTGGACGTGACCCGGCAAACGGTGTTAGGCCCCGCGTTCGAACACGAGGATCCACTGATCGCACGTGTCTGGCGAGATGGGCCGGTGGAAAAGGAGTCGCAAGGGAACGCGGTCGCCCAGGAAGGCAATCATCCGGTGGGAATCCCAGTTGCGCGCATGCTGAAAGCCCCCGGTCGCGAAGGCGTGCGCGTGGGCGGCGTGCCGGCGCGAGCGCACGAGGGGCAGGGCCGCGGACTCGATCAGGAGCAGGGTCCCGCGGGGCCTAAGGAGCGCGCACATCCGGGCGAACGCCTGGTCCAGGTCCGCCACGTGATGCAGGCTGCGAATGGCCAGGATGTGGTCGTAGGGGGTGGGGTCGGGCGGCGCGAAGGTCTCGATGGAGGCGCGGAACGTGCGCAGGCCGGGCGGTCCGTCCACGAGGCCAGGGTCCGGGTCCAGGCCGTCCAGGGTCATGACCCCGGACGCGAGGCGGTCCCACACGGCGTCGAGATACGGGCCGTGCCCCACGCCCACGTCCAGGACGCGACCACCGAGAGTACGCAGGCGGTCGCGCAGCCAGGCCTCGTCGTCTGCGAAGAAGGAACGCGGGGCCTCGTGGTAACAGGCCACGCAGGTCGGAAAGTCCGGGCACGCCCGGCACCCGGCTCCGATCACGAGTTGTCGCACGTCCCGGGCAAAATCGTCAATCTGGGGCTTGCCCGACACGTCGAGGTAGAGCTGCCCGAGGTCGTGGACCACGCCCCGGATCTCGGCGTCGTCGAAGTCGGACGTGCTCGTGCGGCATAGGACGATGCGGCCGTCTCGCTGCACGAGCACGACGCGACTGGACCGAGCGCGGTGCAGGCCCAGGTCCCGGGCCGTGCACGAGGCGGGGTCCAGGACGAAGCCGTCGAGGACCCGGACAGGCGTGTAATCAAAGGAGTTCGAGAGGCCGGTCATCTGAAACCCCGGTGCACCACGCCCCTATCGTACAGGCTCGATCTCCTCGTCCCCGTAACGTTCCAGGTAGTCGTTCCTGGCCCCCATGCAGACCCCCTGATAATATTTGCATTCACGACATTTCTCGACATAGGTGTTCGCGCTGATGACCGACTCCCACAGACGAAAGCGCGACCCCGGCGTGACCACGATCACCCGGTCCTGGCGCAGGTCTCGCACGAAGTCCTCGTAGCCGGGCAACAGGCATCGAGGGATGTGCCGCGACTCGCAGAAGACCCCTAGAGAGCGCGCGGTCTCGAAGGCCCGCGCGATATCCGCGCGCATGTCGCGGATGCGCGGCAAGGACGCGAGGTTGTCCCGGTTCCGGTCGGTCAGGGACACGAGCCACAAGACGAAATCGCGCGCCCCCACCCCGGCCCAGTACGACACGATGTCCGCCAGGTGTCTGTACGTGTCGTTCTTGATGATGAGGTCCAGGATGGGGCGCTGGCCAAGCGCGAGCAGGTTCTCGACCCCGCGGCGGACCAGGTCCAGGGCGCCCGGTAGCCCCATGATGGACTCGTAGAGCGCGGGGGTATGGGCCATGACCGACAGGTTGAACTGCGTGACCCCGGCCTCCACCGCCTCGCGCGCAAACTTCTCGTAGGAATACATCAGACCGTTGGAGGCGACCTTCACGTGGTCGTAGCCCCGGTCCCGGGCAAATCGCACGAGCGGCAGCAGGTCCTTGCGGATCGTCGGCTCCCCACCGCCGAACGAGACCCGATGGACCCCGAGCGTCCGCGCCTGCGCGACCTCCGCCACCGCCTCCCGCGTGCTCATGTTCCGCCGGCGCATCTCGTCCGTGACGGAGCAGTAGTCGCACTGGACGTTGCACTCGTACCCCAGGATCACGTCCAGCAAGACATCCGAGAGGTCCTCAAACTCCGCTTCCGCCATCGCCCTCCCCTTCGCCGAACTCGTAGAACCCGTCGCACACAGGCACACGCGGGCACGCCTCGCACTCCGGCCCCCGCCGCCGCCTCCCCGCGATGTATCGGAACAGGTTGACCTCCTCCTCCGTGACAAAGACCATGGTCCGTCCTAGTTTCTGGGTGTCCGCGATCAGGAACCGCTCGTATTCTGGCGGGAACAGGCAGAACTGGGCGTTGACCACCTGAATGCGCAGGCGGTCCGCGTATCGGTCCAGGACCCGCCGCACCGCCCCGGCGGCCTGGCGGGGGTCCGGCGCCACGCGGCGGGACGCGGCGCCAAAGGGCGTCAAGAACTGAAGGTTCCATGCCCCAACCCCCCAGCCTACGAGAACCGCCCCGAGTGCCTCCAGGTCCTCGACGTTGCCATCGAAGACGGTCGTGTTGACCCCCACCGGGACCTCGGGCGGACCGAGCGCCAGCGCGTTGCGCAGTCCGGTCGCGGTCTCGCCCCACGACCCCGGCACGCGCGTCGCCGCCTCGTGGATTTCGGGGCGCGAACCATGCAAGGACACCAGCAGGTTCGTCACCCCGCTTCCCAGCAGGCGCCGCGCGAATCGCCGGTCTCGCAGGCGCCGTCCATTCGTGGTCACGTTCACCTGACGAAACCCGAGCCCGCGGGCCTCCCGGATCACGTCCACGAGCCGCGGGTGCAGGGTCGGCTCCCCTCCGTCGAGGTCCAGGAGGTCCACCCCGCGCGCCCGGTGGTCGCGCAGGATCTCGAGGACCCGCTCGTACGGCAAGTCGCGGCGCACGCGGTTGGAGACCGCGCAGAAGACACACCGGTTGATGCACTGGTAGGTCAGGTTGACGATCAGTTTCCGGGATTGCGAGGCAACAACCTTCTGGCGCAGCGAGCGGACGGCCGCCTCGAGATACCCCTCGGGCAGGCGCGGGGGGCGAAACGCCGGGCGGTGCTGGAACAGGGTCGGGTCGGGCCAGCGCAACCCCCCGGGCGGGAGCAAGTCCTGTGCGACGCACTCGTCGTGCAGGGCGGACCCGGGGATGGGGGTGGCGAACTGGACCGCGGGCACGGCCCTGTAGGACTCGTACAGGCGCCAGGCGACCTCCAGCGTGCGTTGCACGTGCGCCGGGGTCTCCCACGGGAAGCCGACCACGAAGTGCACGAGGGTCGGGACCCTGTGCCGCAGGGCCGCGGCCAGGACCCGCTCGACTTCGCGCAGGGACTGGCGCTTGCCGATGGCCCCGAACAGGTCGGCCTCGTCCCCGCTCTCGGCGGACACGCACAGAAGCCCGATCCGCCCGGCCATCCGGGCCACGGCCTGGTCGGACAGGCGGTCCGCCCGCAGCCCGTTCGGAAACTCGTAGCGCAGGTCCAGGTCCTCCAGGACGCCCAGCACGTCCTCGAAGTCGGGCCGCAGGTTGGCCATCTCGTCCAGGACGAACAGTTTGCGCGCGCCCGCGACCTGTCGGACCAGGTAGGCCCAGTGCGCGACCACGGGAAGCGGTACGACGCGGTACGGCTTCTTCCCCTGCTCGGCCCAGCCCGGGTCGCTCGTGCAGAAGACGCACCGGTGCGGGCAGCCGCTTGTCGTCAGGAAGGGCCTCGTTGTCGCGTCCACGCCGAAGGGATTGGCCCACGCCCCGTCCGCGAAAACACGGTGCAGAAAGGCGCCGTATCGCGTCCAGTCCACGGCCTCGTACAGCGGAAACGGCGGGGGGCGGTCCCAGGGCCCCCCGGGGTCGCGCACCACCTCGCCCTTCAGGTCGCGAAGCCTCGCGGGGTCGTCGAGCCACCGCTCCCCCGCGAACTGAACGACCGCGTCCAGTCCTGGCAGGCGTTCCAGGACACGGCGGCCCTCATAGGCCACGTAGTGCATCCCCCCGACGTGACCGTCCGCGAGCACGAGGGTCGCTCGCGGGTAGCGCGCCCTCAGGCCCGCGACCAGCGCCGAGAGGTCCCCGTCCGGCTCCCACGGGTGCAGGAACGGCGATGCCCCGACCACGACGAGGTCCAGGGCCGCGTCGGGGAGCACTGCCAGGAAATCTTGGGTCGGCACGCCGAGCCGCCATCCCCCGTCCGGCAGGGGCTCGCGTCCCGACCCTGGCAGGGCCGTGGCATCCGCAACGTCCACTCGCCATCCGGCCCGCGCCACCCGGGCCGCGCCCGCGATCACGGCGAAGTTCACAAAGCACGGGTAGTCAATGTGGTCCTCGGGCAGGTTCAACGGGGGATTGATGAACAGGGCATGACCGCTCATGGCCGGGGCCGCGCGTTTCCCGACGCGCATCATACCGGGGGCCAGGGGATTTCATCAAACGGCGCGCCGGGAACCCTCGGGCGAACCCGCGATTTGCCGTCGTCATTCCGCCCGAGAGACCCGGAAGGGGCGAGTCCTTCCTCCCGCGCCGGAGACGGGTGGACCACCACACTTCTCCCGGGCCGTGACCGTGGCCGTGGCCGAGACCGCGGCCGTGGCCGTGACTTGTCGGTGTCCGTGGCCGGATCCCCGGTCCCCGACTCGGGGCCGTCGCCTACCGGGAGGCCTTCGGCCTCGCGTTCCACAGCGAGGCCATGAGGACCGCGGGGATCAGGGCCAGGACCGCGAGGAGGTGGAAGACCAGGTCCCAGCGACCTTGCGCGACGTCCCGCAACCACCCCACCCCCGCACCCGAGAAGATGGCGCCCGCGGCCCCCGTGCTCATGGTCAGGCCCGTGGCCGCGGCTGCGGCCCGCGGGTGACTAAAGTCCACGGTGGCGGCCCCGCTCATGAGCATGTCCGGGCCGTAGATCAGGAAGCCTGCGAGGCCCAGCAGGGCCGTGGCCACGAGGAGGGTTCCGGCCGGAACCTCCGGAAACGCGAGGCACACGGCGGCCAGGCCCGCGAGCATGATCGCGCACAGGGGGGCCCGGCGCCCCCCGAACAGGGCGTCCGACGCCCACCCGGCGAACACCGCGCCCGCGGAGCCGATCAGGGGCAAGGCCACGGCCTGGAACGCGCTGTTCTTGACCGACTGGCCGTGGAAGTCGGCCAGGTAGGTCACGGCCCAGTTCATGAAGGCGTAGCGCACCGCGTTCGCGCAGAAGAAGCCCACCGCCAGGACCCACAGGACGCGATTGGACAGGGTCATGACGAGGACCCGCGCCACGGAAGGGTGCGCCCCCGAGGGGTCCGGGTGGTCGGGGTCGGGCGCGAGGTCCTCGCGCACCGGGGGGAAGCCGGCGTCCTCGGGACGATTGCGCAGGAAGGCGTAGAACACAGCGGCCATCGGAAGAAGCCACAGCCCTGGGACCCAGAACGCCGCCCGCCATCCGAGGCGCTCGACCAAAGTCCCGGCCAGGAGCCAGGCCAGGACGTTCCCCACCTGGTAGCACGTCGAGATGAGCCCGATCACCATGCCGCGGCGGCGCTCGGGGGTCCAGTTGGCCATGGTCTCGACCACGAGCGACCACCCCGCGGACTGGACCCACCCGTTGACCCCCCAGAACACGACCATCTCCGGGAAGGTCGTGGCCCGCGAGAAGGCGAGGTTCATCGCCGCCGCCACGACCATCGAGACGGTCATCAGGGCCCGCGCCCCGAAGCGGACCGCCAGTTGCCCGTTGACGAACTGTCCCACCGCGTACACGAGGGCGTAGGCCGACGGGATCGTCCCGACCTGGGCCAGGGTCCAGTCGGGGAACTCCTGGAGGATGGCCGGCTGGGCCACCGCGAAGTTCAGTCGGCACAGGTAGTACGAGGCATACGCGGACCACAGCAAGGCGAAGGTCCTGACCTGCCAGGCGAATAAGCGGCGGTCCGGTGCGTCGGGCGTGGTGATCAAGGGCAACCCTTTCCGACGGGGCGTTTCTCGTCTATCACAAACCATTTGCCAGGGAAAGCCCGGTCATGAATAATCGCGGCGGCCCGGGAGGACGCCTGTGAACGCGCCCGCAGACGAACCGCGCCTGAAACCGATGATCGCGTACGCCGCGGGCTCCCTGCCCGCCGGAATCTTGCTGCTGGCGGTCACGACCTGGCTGATGCGACTGTACTGCCCCACCGAGGACGAGGAGGGGCGCGTACTTCTCGTGAACCCCTTGTGGTTCGGGGTCGTGTCGTGGGGGGTGATGTTCGTGGCCGCGGTAACGGACCTTCTGGTCGGGTACTGGTCGGACCGGATGCGCAGCCGCTGGGGGAGGCGGCAACCCTTCCTCCGGGTCGGGACGCCGGTGCTGGCCGCGTCGTTCCTGATGCTGTGGTTTCCACCTGTCCAGGGGCTGTCCGGCCTGAACCTCGCGTGGCTCGTTGTGATGCTTGGGTTGCTTCACGTGTCCTTCACCGTAGTCGTCAATCCCTACCTGGCCCTCATGCCCGAGATCTGGCGCACGGACGAAGGGCGGGTTCGCGTGTCCGTGTGGATGGCCGTGTTCAACACCGTGGCCCAGGTGGTGGCCTTTGCCGGGTTCGGCGTGCTGATCTCGTCGTTTTCGGGAGGGGGGGAGGTCTTGGGGGTCCGGATCCCCGACGGGTTCAAGGTCGCCGCGGCGCTCACGTTCGTTCTGACCCTGGTCGGGTTCTCGCCCACCATGCTGTGGATCCGCGAGACCCCGCACACAGCGGACAAGGAGGTCCCGTTTGGGCTGTGGTCGGCGGCCCTGCACACCCTGCGCAACCCCGCGTTCCTCCCGTACATCGGGGCCGGCGCGATGCTGTACGCGGCCCAGTTCCTGATCACCGCGGCCCTGCCCTACCTGGTCGTGACCCAGGTCGTCGAGGACGAGACGCAGGGGGACCTGGTCGCGAGCCTGCTCCTTCTGGGACTGGTCGTGGTCACGGCCTTCCTCTTTCCGCTCGCGGACCGCCTGGCGCGCCGTTTTCACAAGAAGGATCTGTTCATGGCCTCGCTCGGGTCGTTCGCGGTGGTGCTGCCGCTTGTGACCCTGTCGGGTCAAGTCCCGGGGGTACCGGCCGTGGTCCAAGTGGTGGTGTCTTGCCTTCTGATCGCGCCGGGACTGGCCATCGGGCTCGTGATCCCGCGCGCGATCCTCGCGGACGTGATGGACCACGACGCGCAACGGACCGGGTTCCGGCGGGAGGCCATGTACAACGGGATGGAGGGCCTGTTGCAGAAGGTGGCGGGCGGGCTTGCGCCCCTGCTCCAGGGGGCGCTGTTTGCGGCATACGGATACTCGCGGGCCGAGCCGTGGGGGATCGTGGCATGCGGCGTGGCCGGGGGCGTGCTGGCGGTCCTCGGGATGCTCGCGTTCCGGTTCTACCCGCTGGACCGATGATTCGTTTCGTCGAGACCGCTTGATCCGCTTTCGTGTCGTTCTGCACGCGACGCCGTCAACTCGGTGGCGGCTCTTACGAAGGACCATGGCGTCGTCGGGGGCCCCGCGGGGGGCCCGGGGGCGGAGGGTTACCAGCCGTGCGCCCGCGCGTCCCGCGTCCGCCCCATGCCGCCACCACCACACTGCCTGCTTCTTCACCGACGTCGAGCGTGTTCGTTCGTACCTGGCGTGCGGGAACCCGTCCCCGTCGCATCACGCCAGGACCTGCCGTTCGCCACGACTGTCGGGGGGACCCACGATGCCGCGGCGCTCCATCTGCTCCATGATCCGGGCCGCTCGGTTGTATCCCACCTTGAGGCGCCGCTGAAGGTACGAGATGCTCGCGCGCCGGTCCTCCAAGACGATCCCGATGGCCTCGTCCAAGAGCGGGTCCAGGTCCTTGGGGTCCTCCTCTTCGTCCTGACCCGCCTGCGCCTTGAGGATATCGAGGTTGTATTTCGGCTCGCCCTGGGCCTTCAGGTACGTCACGACGCGCTGGACCTCTTCCTCGGACACGTACGGGCCGTGCACCCGCGTCAGCACCGACGTCCCCGGCCTTAGGAACAGCATGTCGCCGTAGCCGAGCAGGGCCTCGGCCCCGTTCTGGTCCAGGATGATCCGCGAGTCGATCTTCGACGACACCCGGAACGAGATGCGGCACGTGAAGTTGGCCTTGATCAGGCCCGTGATCACCTCCTTCGAGGGGCGCTGGGTCGCCATGATCAGGTGAATGCCGGCGGCCCGCGCCTTCTGGGCCAAGCGGGCCACCGCCGTCTCGACCTCCTTGGACGCGACCATCATCAGGTCCGCGAACTCGTCCAGCACGATCACGATGTAGGGCAGGCGCCGCAGGTCCTCGCCCGTCCCGAGGTCCAGCGCCTCCGACGGGGCCGTCTCGCTCCCTTCCTCGTCCGCCCCGTGATCGCCCGGGCCGCCGGCGGCCAGGCGCTCCACGCGCTGGTTGTACGACTGGATGTTGCGAGTCCCCACGCGGGCCAGCAGCTCGTAGCGGCGCTCCATCTCCTCGACCGCCCACCGCAAGGCCGCGGCCGCGTGCTTGGGGTCATAGACCACGGGCAACAGGAGGTGCGGAACCCCCTCATAGACCTGCAACTCGACGACCTTGGGGTCCACCAGAATGATGCGGACCTCCTCGGGCGTCGCGTTGTACAGGAGGCTCATCAGGAACGCATTGACCGCCACGCTCTTCCCGGACCCGGTCGCCCCGGCGATGAGCAGGTGCGGCATCCGAGTCAGGTCCGTCACCAGCGGGGTCCCGAAGATGTCCTTGCCCAGGGCGAGGGTCAGTTTGCTGCGCGACTTCTGGAACGCCTCGGATGCCAGGATCTCGCGTAAGAAAACCGTCTCGCGCACGACGTTCGGGACCTCGATCCCCACGACGCCCTTGCCCGGAATCGGGGCCACGATGCGGATGCTCATGGCCTCGAGGGCCATCGTCAGGTCGTCCTCCAGGTTCGCGATCTGGCTGATCTTTACGCCCGGCGCGGGCAGGAACTCGTACATCGTGACCACCGGCCCCGGGTGGATCTCGACGACCCGCCCCTCCACCCGGTAGTCCAGCAGTTTGCGCTCCAGGGTCTCGGCGTTGCGCCGCAAGAGGTCCCGGTCCACGGGTGACGCGCGGGCCTCGACGAAATCCAGCAGCGACAGCGTGGGGCGCGTGTACGGATTCGCGCGACCTTTGACGGGTTCCAGCGGGAGGTCCTCCTGGACCGCGGTCCGGCACGGGCGTGGCACCACGATCCTGGGCGACTGCGTGGTGGCCTCCCGGGCCTGATCCGCCGGTCGCGAGGCCGCGCGCTGTTCCTCCGGAGATTCCCTGGGGGTCTCGGTCGGCGGCGCGACCGCGCCCCGCGCGGGCTGTGTGGCCGTCGAGCCTGACCCCTCCTCCGTCCGCAGGACCGGCCCGTGAACCCAGTAGGGTTCCACCTCGACGGGCTCGGACCGCGTCGCGACTCGCCGGACTCCCACGCGCGTCCGGCCTGCCGGCTCCGCGGCCTCTTCCGTGCCCGGTTCCTCGCGGGGACCGTGCGCCGGCCGGGCGGGAAGCCTCGCGCGAACCGCGGATAGCACCTGTCCCCCCCCGGTCCAGACCGCGTGGCCCGCGCGCCATAGCCCTTTCCACGCGAAACCCGCGCTCGCGCGAATGAGGCCGCCGAGCGACCTTCCGGCCAGGGCCGCGCCCGCGATGACGAGCACGGACCCGGACACGATCCCCGCACCCGCCCGCGAGAACAGCGCAATGGTGACCTCCCCCAGGAACAGCCCGATCACTCCGCCCGGACGCGACCCGAGCACGCGCGCATCCTTCGGGACCACCACATGAAGGAACACGAGCAGCATCCCGAGCGCCACCAGGGTCCAGATCACGGGTCCGGCGCGCACGCCGACCGGCCTACGCGCGACCGCCGCCACCCCCACGAATCCCAGCAGGCCGGCCACCGCGAACGCCCCGAGCCCCACCGCCCACAGGAACAACTGGGCCATGTGCGCGCCCACCGGCCCTAGCAGGTTCTCCGTGACGCGCCCGGAGCCGATTGCCTTGCCGACATCCGCCGGGTCGAAGGTCACCAGGGCCAGCAACAGCACGATGGCGAACAGGGTCAACAGGGCCCCGTACGCCTCCGTCCTGAGGAGCCGCGTCTCGGTCCCCGAGCCCAGATTCGTGACGTCCGTCGGTGCCGTACCCTGATTCGACCTCACGTTCCGATCATCCCGCGATCCCCGATCCACGACCGTAGCACCCCCTGCGAGAGAGTGCCAAACCCATGACGGCACCCTCTGGCACGAGCAATCCGCGATCTTGATTCGGCCAAGATCCATGCGGGTCTCATCGGTGCCTCGAAATTGCTTTACCC
>JBBIPO010000081.1:0-15771 GCA_037442805.1 Deltaproteobacteria bacterium | reverse complement strand
GTGAAAAGCTTCATCTGGACCTCCTTCACGCCAACCACGCCAACCATTGCCTAGAACTCGGCGTGGAGTCTAGATGACGACGGATTGACAAGTCAAGCGTTTCGTCGTTCGCCGCGTCCGCCCGTCAGAATTCGAACACGTACGAGGCGGTCAGGACGTTCTCCTGGTACAGCGCGCCCGCGGTCCCCACCAGTGTGTCCGTCCGCCGGAACGCGAGGTCCAGGGAGTGCCGGTCCCCGGGGCGAAACCCGACGAGCACCCCGTAAGTAGCCAGGAGCGCATCGTCGCGCACCGCGTGCCACAGGCGCAGGTCGAGCCCGTAGAGGAACCACATCGTGACCGGGTGGTGGAACGAGGCGGACGGCCCGTGCGTCTGGTAGGCCCTCGGGTTGAAATAGGACCGGACCACCCCGCCCTCCTGATTGTCGCGAAAATGTTCAATGCTATAAGTGTACGATACCTCGAGCCTGGGCATGTCGAGGATCACGTACCCCGCGGCGCCCCACCCGTAGAACCGCACGTTCCCGTCCGGGTTCAGGTACGACCCCTCCGCGGCGAGATCGAGGAACAGCCCGCGCCATGGATTCCAGTACAGGGTCAGGCCGCCCGTGTTCAGGACCACCCGGTCCTCCACGGCGCCCGCGGTGGTCAGGTTGTCGGCCCGCTCCCCGAAGACCGACAACGACACCCGGTCGAAGTCGGCCCGCTGCTCCACCCGCGCGTTGAACGAGGTCCACGGTGAATCGTAGTGCGTGACCCAGGCCGACAGGTCGAGCGTCCACCCGT
Source organism: Deltaproteobacteria bacterium (assembly GCA_037442805.1). Lineage (GTDB taxonomy): Bacteria > Myxococcota_A > UBA9042 > DTJE01 > DTJE01 > DYKK01. The sequence continues at coordinate 14,985 of JBBIPO010000081.1, read as the reverse complement.
CGGCGACCTTGACCTCGCCGAACAGCCCGGCCTCGTGCCCGATCCGTGCGACCTCGGGGAGGTTCCCGTCCAGGTCCGGATGCCCGCGCAACCAGTGAAAGCGATAGCGCGCCCCGATGGTCACGTCGTCGCCGAGCCCCACCGACCCCCACGGCCCCACCGCGACGTGGTCGAAGCCCAGGCGGTCGTTGAACCACAGGAAGTCCACGCCGAGCGCGCTCCCGTGCCCGGCCTGTTCGAGGATCGCCCGCCGCGCGGCCTCGTCGTAGGCCGCGCCGGACAGCCCCAGGACCCGGGCGTGCGCGCGGGCCTGCCGCCCGTGACCCAGGTCGAGGGACAGGGCCAGGGCGCGCTCCCGGGCCTCGGAATCGAAGGGTCGCAGCGCCAGGCACGCCTCGTGGGCGTCCAGGGCCTTGCGCGGAACGTCCGTCCACTCGTAGAGCGACCCGAGCGCGCAGGTCGCGTCCGCGTCGGAGGGGTCCTGCTCGCGCAGGCGTTCATAGACCTCGATCGCCTTCGGGAGCCGGTCCAGGTCCACGTAGCGCCGCGCCAGTTCCAGCGCGGCCTCGCGGTCCGAGGGGTCCTGGACGACGACACGCTCCAGGGTCGCCAGGGCCTCGTCGGTCCGGTCGGTCCACAGGTACAGCCGATAGAGGGTCTTCAGGCCCTCCAGGTCGCCCGGGACCGCGGCGACGTACGCCTCGAGGTGCGGGATGGCTTCCTCGTTCCGGTCCAGCCACACGAGGACCTGGGCCACGCGCCGGCGGATCGCGAGGTCCTGGGGCCGCTCGCGCGCCACGACCAGGTAGTGCTCGAGCGCGGAATCCGGTTGCTCGCGCCTCAGGTAGAGTTCCGCGAGCCACAGCCGGGCGTCCGCGTCGCCGGGACGCAGGGCCACGGCCCGCTCGCACGCGCGCAGGGCCTCCTCCTCGCGGCCGAGGTCCGCCAGGGCCCGGGACCACTCGAGGAACACCGCCGCGTCCGACGGGTCCGTGGCCGCGGCCTCGCGCAGGAGGGCCTCGGCCTGCGCGGGGTCTCCCGCGTCGCGCAGGCCGCGGGCGCGATCCACGACCGGGACCGCGCCTTCCTGGGCCGTCGCCGCCGGAACCACCGTCCCGAGGGCCGCGAACAGCGTGAAGACCCTCATTCCCAGCGAATGGTGCATGGGCTCTCCCCGACCCTCACGTGATACCGTCCCTCCTTCACCGCCCGGAACACGACCTCGCACGACCCGTTCGCGGTCGCATCCGCCCCGGCCGGCAGCCGGAGGAGCGTCGTCAGGCCTCCCTCCGGGGCGCCCGGGGCCCGCAGGATCACGGATTTCGGGCCGCGCGTGACCTCGAGCCGCGCCGCGGGCCAGGCCCGCACCAGGTCCGCGAATCGGGACGCGGTCATGGCCCGCAAGAACGGCCACGCGTCGCGCACGCGAGCCAGGAGGCGGTCCATCTCGGCCAGAAGCCCCTCCAGGTCCTGGCCCCGGGACCGCGCAGGGTCGTAGATGTCGTCCGGGTGGATGAAGTGCGACAGGACCCCCGGCACGACCAGGGCGTCGAGGACCTCGGCTGCGTTGTCCGCGTCCAGGAAGTGCTCGGACGAGATGCGCGGGATGTCCACGACCCCGGCCAGGTCCGGGTCCGGACCGAACTCCTGCCCGAGGATCGAGACCTCGTCCAGGTACTGGGCCGCGACGGCCGTCACCTCTGGAAAGACCTTGTGTACCGCCTGTTTCCCGAGCGCGTGCACGAGGTTGTTCGGCGCCACGTAGGTCTTCGGGAACCACGGCGCACCGAACAGCCGCGCCATCTCCTCGCGGGCGAGCGCGAGGGCCTGGACCATGGCGTCGAGCCCCGGCCACCCGGCGGACTGCTCGCACGTTGCGACGGTCAACGACTGGTGGTTGTATCCGTGCAGGGCGATCTCGTGCCCCGCGGCCTGGATGGCGCGGGCCAGGTCGGTCGCGACCGCGACCGCCGAGACGGCGCTGCGGCCTTCCTGCGTGTCGTCCTCGCGGTCTTCCTGTTCCGCGACGAACCCTGACGCGAACGGCGGCGCGACCCGGGCGTCGTAACTCAGCACGAACCCGAATGACGGTTTGATATCATATCGTTCGAGGAGCGCGGAAACGCCGGGCCACCATTTCTTCGTGTAGAACTCGGCGTCGGTCATCCCATACAGGCGGTCCACCGGGGGGAGGGGCCGTCCCCACAGGGGCATGGGACAGTCGTCCACCCAGAAGACGAGGGCATCCATCTGCGCCGCGGCCGCGGGCACCGCGACCTCGAGGATCGACAGGAGTATGCGGCCTCGCGCGGATTTGTCCCCGACCTCGCCCCCGAGCCACAGGAGCACGCGACCGGACCCGTGCGGGCGGGCGATCACCGAGGGGACCTCCCGGCCCGACGCGGTCCGGGCGCGGCACAGGACCCTCGCGTCCCGGACGGTCTCGACCTCCGGCAGCGTCATGGCCCACTCCGCGCCGTACCGGAAGGGGATTCCGCCGGCCCCCGGGAGCCACGCGGGGTCGCAGGTCACCTCCTCGACCGTCTCCTCGCGATCACCCATCCGCGCGAGGCCGAGCATCGGCCGCAGGGCGGGCTCGTCCAGGCGGGCCAGGGCCGCGAGGCCGCCTCCGGACCGGACGTAGGCGTCCAGGAGCCCGACCAGACGGCGCCGATCGAGCCCGGGAAGCGTCTCGGTCGCCAGGACCACCGACGCGTACCGGGCAAGCCAGCGAGGCGAGGCCCGCGGGAGGTCCTCGACCGCCAGAAAGTCGGCGTCCAGTTTCGCGTAGTACGCCACCCAGGACGCCTGCGCGAACAGGGCGCGGCCCGTCGCCGTGTCCGGCCGCACCACGATGAGGTGCCGCACCGGTCTCATCGGACCCTCGTCCGGGGCCATTTCGGCCACGACGCGGTCCACGGCCTCGGCCAGGGCGCGGTCGTCGAGGAGTGGCGACAGCGCGATGGCATTGTGGCCGATTCGACCTGCCTCGCCCACGACGGCCGCGAACCCGGTGCGCTCGCTCTCGGCAGGGGCCGCTCGCATCGGGACCGCTTCGAACCCCGCGCGATGCAGCCGGGCGCCCAGTCGGACCACCCAGTCCGGCAGGTCCGACGCCGCACCGCCGCACTCCCCGCAGACCACTGCGACGCGAGATGGAGGGGTCACGAAACGCACGCCCGGCGCGACCACGGCCCGCCGCGTCCTCCAGTCCCCGTCCCTGCGCTCGTATGCCTCGACCTGGCCCTCGCAAAGGCCGGCGGTGAGGGCGAGCGCAACGATCCCTTGCGTGAAGCGGACGCGGCGGAGTCTCGGGTCCATCCGTCCATCCCGGGAGCGGGTGCCCGTGACTTTAGCCAAAGCCGCTGGGGACGTCAAAACGCCTTTCGAGCAGCCGGCTCGGTTGGCTCCGCCCGGGCGACGTTCTTTTTCCGCGCGAGGTCCGTGCTATCATCGTTTGCACGATGGGCGGCGACGGGAACATGCGGGCGAAGATCCTCGGGTTTTTCCCCGACCCTTATCCGAATCTTTCCGTACCGCCGTACCGGCCGGTACCCACGACGCCGGACGCCCTGCGGACGAGGTGGGAGGACTTCCTGGCGCGGTCGCGGTTCGCGAATGACCTCGTGCTGCACCTGCACGTGCCGTACTGCGTCCGCAAGTGCGACTACTGCGATTGCAGCAGCGACGCGATCCGCTCCCGGACAGACCTCGATGGCTACCGGCAAGCCGTGGTCCGGGAGATGGACCTCCTGGCCGCCACGTTCGAGGGCGTGGTCTTCCGGCGACTCTACGTGGGCGGCGGGACTCCCAACCTCTTGCCCGCCGCGGCGCTCGGGGCCCTGCTCGACGAGGGGAACCGGCGGTTCCGGTTCCGGGAGGGCGCGGTTCGCTGCGTGGAGTTCTCGCCGGAACTGACGCGGCGCAACCGGCTTCGAGCCGCGCGGGACGCCGGCATTAACCGCGTGTCCCTCGGGGTCCAGACCCTGAACGGCACCGTCCTGGCCCGCGTGGGACGACCGAGGGCGGGACCCGACGTGTCGCGCCGCGCGTACGACCTCGTGCGGGAGGCCGGCTTCGACGAGGTCAACGTGGACCTGATCTTCGGACTGGACGACGAGACGGAAGCGTCGTTCCAGGCGGGACTCGACGAGGTCCTCCGGTGGGGACCTGACACCGTGACCGTGCAACTGGTCCACGACTGCGCCACGACCCGCGTGTTTCGCACCGACCGCCATCGGCAAGAGGTCGAGGACCTGTACGTGGCGGCCGTGGAACGGTGGGCGCGGGAGGTCCCCGTCGTTCATCCCGACTACTCGTGCGTCATCCGTCCCGCCACGTGCGTGTTCACGCGGCGGACGTTCCGGCGCCGGTGGAACGAGTGGCCCGACTTCTACTCGTTCCGAGACCGGGTCACCTTCTCGACGCTGGGCTTCGGGGTCTATTCCCACTCGAAGATGCACGGGGCGTGCGGCTACCAGCGCCAGCCGTTGTCGGGGAACTCGGAGCAGCCACCGTACGTCTTTCACACCTACACCGAGGAACTCGAGGCGGTGATGGACATGGCCTGCGCCCTCACGACGGACGGTCGTTTCGACCTGGACGAGGTCGCGGCTCGCTACGGGGGCCTGTCGGAACGCGTGGAGGCCGTCCTGTCCCACCTCGTCGAGGAAGGCCAGTTGCAGCGCGAAGGACCGGTGGTGACGGCCCCGCCGGGCTCCGAGAACCCGCTCCTCTCGACGGTGCGCCTGCTGTCGTACGAGTGCCGGCCAAAGGACCGGTGACCACGCTCGAACCGAACCCAGGCAGTCGGGGGGAACGACCGCCGAACAGGAACCCGGAGAGCCATCGCCCGGTGGACCGTCGCCCGGCCGCCCCCCCTCTTGCGCTCCCGAAAACCGTGATTATTGATCCCGCCGCGTGCGGGGGGACCCCGCGATTTCCCCGCACGGGGAGGACTGGCAAGGACGACCCCCTGAATGAGGGGGCCGTGGGAAAAGGCCACAACGTGTCAAGGAGGACTACCATGAAGGTGAAGCCGCTGCAGGATCGGGTTCTGCTGAAGCGCCTCGAGGTCGAGGAGAAGACCGCGGGCGGGATCATCATCCCGGACACGGCGAAGGAAAAGCCCCAGGAGTGCCGGGTGATCGCCGTTGGGCCCGGCAAGATCCTCGACAATGGGGAACTCCGGAAGCCCGGGGTCAAGGAGGGAGATCGGGTCCTGATCAGCAAGTGGGGGGGCAGCGAAGTGAAGATTGATGGGGAAGAGCACATCCTCATCAAGGAAGACGAGATCCTGGCGATCCTGGAGTGACCGGCCCCTGGGGCCAAAGGAGGCATGTCATGGCAGCGAAGGAACTGGCTTTCGGCGAGCAGGCCCGGGCGAAGATCCTCCGGGGCGTCAACACGCTCGCGGACACCGTGAAGGTTACGCTGGGCCCCCGCGGGCGCAACGTGGTCCTCGAGAAGTCCTGGGGTTCGCCCACCGTGACCAAGGACGGCGTCACGGTCGCGAAGGAGGTCGAGCTCAAGGACAAGTTCGAGAACATCGGGGCCCAGATGGTCAAGGAGATCGCCTCCAAGACCTCGGACGAGGCCGGGGACGGAACCACCACGGCGACTATCCTCGCGCAGGCCATCTACCGCGAGGGAATCAAGATGGTGTCCGCGGGCCACAACCCGATGGACGTCAAGCGCGGGATCGACAAGGCGGTGCGGGCCGTCGTGGACGAACTGAAGAAGATCTCCAAGCCCACGAAGGACTTCCGCGAGATCGCGCAGGTCGGTACCATCTCGGCCAATAACGACGAGGAGATCGGCAAGATCATCGCCGAGGCGATGGAAAAGGTCGGGAAGGAGGGGGTCATCACGGTCGAGGAAGCCAAGGCCATGGAGACCACCCTCGAGACCGTGGACGGGATGCAGTTCGACCGCGGCTATCTGTCGCCGTACTTCGTCACGGACCCCGAGCGCATGGAGGCTGTGCTCGAGGACCCTTACATCCTGATCCATGACAAGAAGATCTCGTCGCTGAAGGACCTCTTGCCGCTCCTCGAACAGATCGCCAAGATGGGCAAGCCCCTCGTGGTCATCGCCGAGGAGGTCGAGGGCGAGGCCCTGGCCACCTTGGTGGTCAACAAGCTGCGCGGGACGCTCCAGGCCGCGGCGGCCAAGGCGCCCGCGTTCGGGGACCGCCGCAAGGCCATGCTCGAAGACATCGCGATCCTGACGGGCGGGAGGGTCATCTCCGAGGAACTCGGGATGAAACTCGAGAACGTGCGGGTGAGCGACCTGGGCCGGGCCCAGAAGGTCGTGATGGACAAGGACAACACGACCATCGTGAACGGGCACGGCAAGCCCGCGGACATCAAGGGCCGCATCAACCAGATCAAGGCGCAGATCGAGGACACGAAGAGCGACTACGACCGCGAGAAACTGCAAGAGCGGCTCGCGAAACTCGCGGGCGGCGTGGCCGTGATCAAGGTGGGGGCCGCGACCGAGGCCGAGATGAAGGAAAAGAAGGCCCGCGTGGAGGATGCCCTGCACGCGACGCGGGCCGCGGTCGAGGAGGGGGTCGTGGTCGGCGGGGGCGTCGCGCTGCTCCACTGCCAGGCCGCGCTCGACTCGCTCAAGGACCTTCCCATCGAGCAGAAGGTCGGGGTGGACATCGTCCGGCGCGCCATCGAGGAACCGCTCCGCATGATCGCCGAGAACGCGGGCGTGGAGGGGTCGGTGGTGGTCCAGAAGGTCCGGGAGTCGAAGAAGAAGACCTTCGGCTACAACGCCCTGACCGACACCTTCGAAGACCTGGTCGAGGCCGGGGTGATCGACCCCACGAAGGTGACCCGGATCGCGCTCGAGAAGGCCGCGAGCGTCGCGTCCCTCCTGTTGACCACCGAGTGCGTGGTCACGGAGAAGCCCAAGAAGGAAGAGCCGATGCCGGGCGGCGGCGGGCACATGGGCGGCGGGGACATGGACTTCTGACGTCCACGGACCCCATCGTCCCGGTTTGTGCGGGGCCGGGAAGGGCGGACCGGGCCAGTCGCCCCCGGCCCTGCGTCCTGGGGTCCCGTCCCTCGGGAGGAGAGGTGTCACGACCTCGCTCGATCATGTGGCCGTCGTAGTCCGGGACCTGGACCGGGCCGTCCGGTTGTACCGCGACGGCTTGGGCCTGGACCTGGAGCGCGTCGAGGACCTGCCGGAGCGTGGGGTCCGGGTCGCGTTCTTCCAGGCCGGCGGGACGCGCATCGAGGTCGTCCAGCCCCTGCGCGACGACTCCGAGGTCTCGGCATTCCTGGCCCGGCGAGGCGAGGGGCTGCATCACCTCGCGTTTCGCCCTCCGGACATGGAGCGAACGGTCGAGGCGAGCCGGGAGGCAGGCGCTACCGTGGCGGGTAACAGCGGCCCTGGGGCCGGGGGCACCCGCGTCGTGTTCCTGCACCCGAAGTCCACGGGAGGGGTCCTGATCGAACTGGTGGCGGAGGGGGCCAGGCGGGCGTGTGACGTAACCGAAGGGCCGAAGGGGGGATAGGGGTCCCCCGGGCGAAGGCACCTTGGACGGAGGGGCTTGTGGCCACGCGGGACTACTACGCGGTGTTGGGGGTCCCGCGCGACGCCTCGCCTGAGGCGATCAAGAAGGCCTACCGCCGGCTCGCCATCCAGTACCATCCGGACCGCAATCCGAACAATCCGGAAGCGGAGGAGCGTTTCAAGGAGATCTCGGAGGCCTATGCGGTCCTGTCGGACCCCGAGAAGCGGGAGGTCTTCGACCGGTACGGGGTGGAGGGTCTCCAGGGACGGGGCTTCCGCTTCGACCCGGACGACATCTTCTCGCAGTTCATGGACCTGTTCGGGGGGGCCTTCGGGGACCTGTTCGGCTTCGGGCGAACCCGGGAGCGGGGGCGATGGGAGCGTGGCCGGGATCAGCGGGTGGTCCTGAGCCTGTCGCTCGAGGAGGCGGCCCGGGGCGGGGAACACGAGATTGCGCTGTCGCGCGAGGAACCCTGCGCGACGTGCGGGGGGAGTCGCGCGGCGCCGGGCACGGCCCCGGAGACGTGCCCGACCTGCCGGGGACAGGGGCGGGTGGCCCACTCGCAGGGGCTGTTCACGATCGCGACCACGTGCCCGCGTTGCCGAGGCGCGGGGCGCGTGGTCCGCACGCCGTGCCCGGACTGCCGCGGGTCGGGGCGACGGCACGTCGAGCACCGGGTCCGCGTCGAGGTCCCGAAAGGGGTGGACACCGGGAACACCTTGCGCGTCTCCGGGGCCGGAGACCGAGGGACGGGGGGACTCGCCGGGGACCTCTACGTGGTGATCGAGGTCCGAGACAGCCCCACGCTGAAGCGGCAGGGAGACGACCTCCTGCACGAGGCGACCATCGGGGTCGTGGACGCGGTGCTCGGGACCCGGCTGCGCGTGCCCGGGGTGCTCGGCGAGGTCGAGGTCCAGGTCCCGCCGGGGACGCAGCCGGGCGACGCGATCCGCGTGGCGGGCGAGGGGATGCCCAGGCTGGAGGGCCGGGGCCGAGGGGACCTGTGGGTCCGCGTGGACGTGGCGATCCCGAAAGAATTGCCGCGCGCCGTCCGGAAACTCTACGAGCAGATCCGGGCTCTGGAAGAGAAGGGCCGCTGACAGGGCGCGCCCGCGCCCAGGACCCTCACCGCCTGGCCCGCGGAGGGTCGGGCCGACGGGTCCCCGGAGAGCATGGCCCGGAGGGTCGCCGGGACGCACGCGGGCCACTGCGGGACCTCCGGAACCAGGGAGGCGGGCGGGACGCGCGATTGCCAGTCGAGGACCTCGCTCGGGGCCTGGGCGTAGGCCCACGGAAGGGATACGCCCAGGAGCCGCACCGCGATCACCCCCAGGGCGAAGACCTCGGACGCCTCGGTCGGGGGCCGGCCGGCGAGGACCTCCGGGGCCAGGCAGGCGAGGGTCCCGAACACCACGCCGGGCCCCCCGGGGGGGCGACCCGGCTCCAGGGCCAGCACGTCCAGCCACGCGCATCGTCCCCCCTCGCCCAGGAGCAGGTTGGCGGGCGACACGTCCCCGTGCAACCTCGGCGCCGCAGGACCGCGCTCGTGGAGCCACCGAAGTCCGGACGCGGCCCGACGCACGATCGCGAGGCAGCATGACGGAGGAAGCGAGCCCTCGATTCGGAGGACCTCGGCCGCGGTTCGGCCTTCCCGCCACGCGAAGACCTGGATCCGCGCGCCCTCGTCGTCGCGGACCTCGCCCAGGAACCTCTGGAGTGCCGGATGATTCATGACCCGCAGGACCTGCGGGTCGGGCGGGGGCGGCCAGCCGGGAGGCGGACTGTCCGGGGGGAAGCGGCGCGCCAGGACCCGCCGACCCCGCAGGCGCGCCTCCCAGACCTCGACCGCCGGCCCGAAACGCAGCGGCTTGAGGAGCACGGGCTGTCCCCGAGGCGTGATCATGGCGTCATCCGGAGTCTAGGGTGGCCCTGGTGTCTTTACAAGGATCGTGCCCGATGCTATAGAAAGAGCGGAGTCCGGCCGGACGGGAGAGGCGGATGAGGTACGCCCCAAGGCGATCAGGGTCATGATGGAGATCCGCCAGGAACTCACCCAGAAACTCCTCCAGAAACTGGTCCTGACCCCGCAACTCCAGCTCGCGATCCGTCTGTTGCAGCTCTCCCGGCTCGAGCTCGCCGAGGAAATCCGCCAGCAACTCGAATCCAACCCGGTGCTCGACGAGGAACCCGGGGACTCCGAGACGATGTCCCTCGAGGATGTCGAGGCACGGGCGGAGGGCGGCGAGGCGTCGCTGGCCTCGTCCGATGGCACGTCCACGGAGGCCGGGGAGGCGGAAGGTCGCGAAGCCGAGAGCCCCCTGGAACGCGGCGAGGTCGAGGCCTGGCAGAAGTACGTCGAGGGCTACAACCGGTTCGGGACCGGCCCGCAGGTGCGGGTGACGAACGAGGAGTTCCCCTCCCTCGAGACCACGGTCAGCCGCCGGCAGACGTTACAGGAGCATCTCCTGTGGCAGTTGCAGTTGTCGGACCTGGACGGCGACGAGCGGCGAATCGGGGCCTTTCTGATCGGCAATCTGGACGAGGCAGGGTACCTGACGGGAGTGACGCTGGACGAGGTCGCGGCCTCGACGGGCACGACTGTGGAAGCGGTCGAGCGGGTTCTGCGCCGGGTCCAAACCTTCGACCCGGTCGGTGTCTGCGCCAGGGACCTGCGGGAGTGCCTGCTCATCCAGGCGAGGACCCACCACCCGGACAACGAGAGACTGGCCCGGCTCATCGAGCGTCATCTCCCCGACCTGGAACGGAGGAACTTCACGGCCATCGCCCGGGGCCTCAAGTGCACGCTCGACGAGGTCCGGACCCTGGTCGAGACCATCCAGGGGATGGAACCCAAGCCAGGACGGGCCTACGCGAGCGACGACGTCGTCTATATCCAGCCCGACGTCTATGTCTTCAAGGTCGGAAACGAGTACGTGACCGTCCTGAACGAGGACGGGTTGCCCAGGCTCCGGATCAGCCCGTACTACGAGCAAGCGCTGAGCGGTCCCGGTTCCGAGAAGGCCCGCGAGTTCGTGCAGGAGAAGCTGCGATCCGCGATGTGGCTGATCCGCTCGATCCAGCAGCGCCAGAGCACGATCCGGAAGGTGACCGAGAGCATCATGCGGTTCCAGAGGCCGTTCCTCGAGAAGGGGGTGAGCCATCTGCGACCGCTCGTACTGCGAGACGTGGCCGAGGACGTGGGCATGCACGAGTCCACGATCAGTCGGGTCACGACCAACAAGTACGTTCACACGCCCCGGGGTATCTTTGAACTGAAGTATTTCTTCAATAGCCGGGTCGGGAGCCTGTCGGGGGAAGACGTCTCGTCCGAGAGCGTCAAGGCGCGAATCAAGGAACTGGTGGAGGGGGAGGACCGCCGCAAGCCCCTGTCCGACCAGGAGATCGTGAAGATCCTGCGCCGGGAGAACATGGTCATCGCCCGGCGGACGGTTGCGAAGTACCGGCAGATGCTGGGGATCCTCCCCTCGTCTCGCCGCCGGGCGGTCGTGTAGGAGGGCTTCTGGCGGGCCTTGCCGGGAGCCTGAGCTCGGTAACAGGGAGGTGGTGCAGATGCAGTTTTCCTTCACGTTCCGCGGGTTCGAAGGGACGGACGCGCTCAAGGACCTGATCCGGACCCGGATGGAATCGCGCCTCGAGAAGTTCCTCGACGGGCGGGAGGCCGACATCCGGGTGACCATCGCGACCGAGAAGTCCTGGACACTGATGGACGTAATCGTGAACGCCCTGGGAGAGGTCTTCAAGTGCTCCGAGAAGACCACGGACCTCTACCCGACGATTGACGTCGTCATTGACAAACTCGAGCGCCAGATGCTGCGCCGCAAGAATCGGGTGCGGGAGCGCAAGCGCCGCGCGGGGTAAGCGGTCTCTTCCCGGTCCCCGGGGGTCCTCCATGGGCAAGGCCCACGTCGTGGTCGTGACCGGGATGTCCGGGTCGGGCCGGACGACCGCGATCCGGGCCCTGGAAGACATCGGGTTCTTCTGCATTGACAACCTGCCCATCGTGCTGCTCGACAAGTTCTTGCTGCTAGCCGAGCGCCACGAGGAGATCCGCCGCGTGGCGCTCGGCGTGGACATCCGCGAACGGGGGTTCCTGCACGCCTTCGCCGCGACGCTTCGGGAGGTCCGCGCCCTCGGACACCGCCTGGACGTGATCTTCCTGGACGCGACGGACGAGACCCTGATCCGGAGGTACTCGGAGACGAGGCGCCGGCATCCCCTGAGCGGGGAGACGATCTCGCTGGCCGACGCGATCGGCCGGGAGAGGACGATACTCCAGGAGGTCCGGGCGCAGGCCGATTGGGTGGTGGACACGTCGGAACTGAACGTGCATCAGTTGAAGGCCCTGATCCAGCAGGCCTACGACCCACAGGTTGCGAGCCGGATGACCGTGTCCGTGGTCTCGTTTGGCTACCGGCACGGCGTGCCGCGCGAGAGCGATTACGTCTTCGATTGCCGGTTCTTGCCCAATCCGTACTTCGTGGACGGCCTGAGGGCGAAGAGTGGGCTCGATTCCGAGGTGCGCGACTACGTGCGGGGCCAGCCGGAGTGGACGGAGTTCTTCGAGCGTGTGTCGGCGCTGGTCGGGTTCACCGTGCCGCGCCACGAGCGGGAAGGAAAGCCGCTGTTGACGGTGGCCTTCGGGTGTACGGGGGGACGGCACCGGTCGGTGGTCGCGGCCGAGGCGGTGGCGGAATGGTTGAGGGAACGTGGGGTCCCGGTGCGCGTGACCCATCGGGACGTGGAGGAGACGGGATGACGAGGTCTCGCAAGAAGGGGGTGCCTGACGCCGGTCCGCGGGACGACGGGGCGGTGATCGAGGCGCGCGAGGAGGCCGAGGCGGACCTGGAAGACGCCATGGCCCTCGCCGGGACGGCGGGCGGGGGGCCCATGGCCGTCTGGCACGCCGCGCAGGCGGCCGAGAAGTTCCTGCGCGCCCTGGCCCTCGCGTCCGGGCGGCAGGTCCAGGTCCTGTGGGACCTGTCCCGGGTGTTCGAGAGTGTTCGGGACTTGCCGGCCGCAGCGAACCTGGCCGGGGCCGTGGAGGGACTCGTCGCCGCCCTGAAGGAGAGGTCGTCGGAGGCTCCCCTGCGCCCGCAGACGCTTCTGGCCGCGATCGAGTCGGCGCGCGCGGTCCGCAGGGGCGTGCTCACCCACTTCGGGGTCGAGGTCCCTCCGGATTCGCCAGTCGCGATCCCGGGGCCTCCCGCTGACGGCGGTTTCCGGGACGGAGGGTCCCGGGGACGCTCGGAAGGAGGGCGATCGGGGCCCACCGGCGCGAGGGCGCGGGACGGGAGGTCGGACGCGGACCGGCGGACGTCTTACGTCCGGGCCTTCTGGTTGTGCGAGCGTTGTGGGGTCCGTATCCCGAGGACCCAGCAGACCGCGCACGGGCGGGTCCCGTGCCCGCTGTGTGGCCGGGCCATGACTTTGGCGTCGTGAGGCGCAACACTGGATGGGGGAAGCGATGAACAGTGATTTGAAAGGGCGCGATTATATCACGACCGCGGAGTGGTCGGACGCGGAACTGGAGCAGGCGCTCGACCTTTCCTGGGACCTGAAGAAGATGTTCCGGCAGGGGATTCCGCACCGGATCCTGCCCGACAAGACGGTGTTCCTGTTGTTTTTCGACAAATCCACGCGGACGCGAAACTCGTTCGAGGCGGGGATCACGCAACTCGGGGGGCACGCGCACTACATCGCCGCCGAGACGTCGCAGATCGCTCATGGCGAGAGCCCCAAGGACACGGGGATCATCCTGTCGTCGTACGGACACGCGATCGCGATCCGGCACGACCTGGTGCCGGGCGAGGGCAACACCTACATGCGCGAGGTGGCCCGCTGGGCCACGGTCCCGGTCCTGAACATGCAGTGCGACGTGGACCACCCATTCCAGACGCTCGCGGACCTGATGACGATCCGGGAGGAGTTCGGGCGCGACCTGCGAGGGTTGAAGATTGCCGTGTCCTGGGCCTACGCCCCGTCGTACGCGAAGCCCATGAGCGTACCGCAGGGGCTAATCATGCTGATGACCCGGTTCGGGATGCACGTGACGCTCGCGCATCCACCCGAGTTCCGCCTGATGGAGGAGCCCTTGCGGATGGCGCGGGAGAACGCGGAACGCAGCGGGGGACGCTTCGAGGTGGTGGACTCCATGGACGCCGCGTTCGAGGGGGCGCATGTGGTCTATCCGAAATCGTGGGGGATCGAGAGCCTGTTCGGCAAGCCAGAGGAGGCCCTGGCCGTGGCGGCCCGCTACCGGGACTGGATCTGCGACGCGAGACGGATGGCCATCGCGCACAAGGACGCCATCTACATGCACTGCCTGCCGGCCGACCGGGGATACGAGGTGACGGACGAGGTCATTGACGGGCCCCAGTCCCGCGTCTACCCCGAGGCCGAAAACCGCCTGCACACCTGCAAGGCGATCATGGCCTTGACCATGTGATTCAGAAACAGGAGTTGAACACGCGCCAGGCGTTGCCCCCGGAGGGGTCCTGGCGCAGTTTGCACGGCGTGGGCAGGTCGCTCTGGCTGTTCTTGACCATCAGGATCAGGGACGGGGGTTCCTCGCGGCGGTCCATGACGACGTAGGCCATCGTGTTCTTGTCCTCGATCAGGTACGCGGCCTTCTTGCGGATCGCCGGGAACTTCATGTTCCGCCAGTCGTTCATGGCCACCGGGCTGTCGAGCTCCGCGGAGTGGAGGAGCGCGGAGAACCGCTCCCAGCCCGCTTCCTCGTCGGGGTTGGCCGCGGCGCGCAGCACCTCCTGCACGATGGCCTCGGGCGTCCCGGGTTCGGGATTCGTCACCTTGTCCCCGATGCCCAGTTTCATCTTGACCTTCTGGCACCCCCCGAGCGAGAGGGCCAGGACCAGCGAGAGTCCGGTCACGAGGGCTGGGTACGGGAGCCTCATGGCGCGACCTCCGTTCTTCCCAACGCCGGGATATAGCACGACCCTTCTGTCTTCGTCCAATGGAATCGCGCCCGCGAGAGCGGCCTGGAGGCAACGGAAGGAACGACTCAACCGTGGAGCCGCTTGAACTTCTCCATCAGTTGTTCCTTCGTCTCCTTGTGGTCGGGGTCCGGGACGATGCACTCGACGGGGCAGACCGGCTGGCACTTGGGCTCGTCCGCGATCCCGACGCACTCCGTGCACTTGTCCGGGTCGATCACGTAGATCGGGTCGCCCTCGCTGATGGCGTGATTGACATCGCACTCCTCGACGCACACGTCGCAAGCGGTGCAATCCTCGGTGATCTTCAGAGCCATCGCTGTCCTCCTGGTTCCAGGGAACGCCTTCGCCGGCCCCTCGCCGGCGGCCGGTCGGAGTTTGCGAGAAGGCTTCCCCCTTGTCAAGGACAAATCAGGCGGAACCCCTCGGGCGCGAGGTTGGTGTATGCTTGCGCCCGGCCATGGACGATTTCGCGCCGGA
>JBBIPO010000080.1:0-15788 GCA_037442805.1 Deltaproteobacteria bacterium | reverse complement strand
ACCCCCTGAGACCCGCATGGCTGCTGCGTCAAACGACATCGCGGATTGCTCGCTTCTCGAGACTCGCCGACCCACCAACCCGGGAGGCCCACCCCCCCGTAGAACCGTGGACCTCGAATCCTCCTACACCCCGACCCTCTTCGCCAGGACCTCGGCGATGTCGAGCGTCTTGTAACGCTCCTCCCATCCCAGTTCGTTGACGCCGTCTCGCAACATCACGAGGCAGAACGGGCAGGCGCTCGCCACGGCCCCGGTCCCGGCCTGGTCCAGTTGCTTCAGGCGCACCTGGTTCATCCGCTCGCCGATGTGCTCCTCGCGGAACATCAGGCCCCCGCCCGCCCCGCAGCACATCCCGTTGACCCGGCTCCTGGCGACCTCCGCCACCTCCACCCCCGGGCAGGCGGTCAGGACCTCGCGCGGGGCATCGTAGATGCCGTTATACCGCCCGAGATAACACGAATCGTGGAACACGTAGCGCTCCGGCGTTTCCTGCGGCGAGACCTGAAGCCGCCCGTCCCGCAGCAGGCGCGCCAGCATCTCCGAATGATGGACGACCTCGAAGTCTCCGCCGAACTGGCGGTACTCGTGCCGGATCGTGTTCATGCAATGGGGACAAGCCGTGACGACCTTCCGGACCCCGTACCCCTTGAACGTCTCGATCATCGCCTGGGCCTGCATCTGGAACAGGTACTCGTTGCCGAGCCGGCGCGCCGGGTCCCCGCAGCACTGCTCTTCCGGCCCCAGGACCGCGAAGTCCACCCCCGCCTTCGACATCAGGCTCATGAAGGCCCGCGCCACCTTCTGGTTGCGGTCGTCGTACGCCGCGAAACATCCCATGAAGTAGAGATACTCGGCGGACCCCTTCTCGGACAGGAACGGGACCCCCGCCTCCGCGACCCAGGCCCCGCGCTCGCCGGACGACAACCCCCACGGGTTGCCCTTGTTTTCCAGGTTCTTCATCGCGGTGGCCACCTCGGGGTTGACCCGGCCCTCCATGAGGGTCAGGTACCGCCGGAAGTCCACGATCTTGTCCACGTGCTGGATCGTGATCGGGCAGTTCTCCTCGCAGGAGCGGCATGTCGTGCAGGACCAGATCACGTCCTCCTGGACGGCGTCAATCAGGGTGGGCTCCCCATCCGGGATGGCCTCGCCGGCCAGGATGCGGCGCTCGTGCTTCTTGACATAGTCGCGTACATCTCGGATAAGAAGTTTGGGATTCAATGGTTTTCCGGACAGGTGGGCCGGGCAGTTGACCGAGCACCGCCCGCATTCCGTACAAGAGTACCCGTCCAGTATCTGCTTCCAGGTCAGTTCCGTGGGCTTCGAGACTCCAAAGGTCTCCTGGTTCTCGAGGTCCAGGATCGGACGGATGGCCCCCGGCGGCTCCAGTTTCGAGAAGAACACGTTTGGAATGGACGTGATGACGTGGAAGTGCTTCGACCGTGGCAGTTCGTTCAGGAAAAACAGAAGGGTCGCGACATGAATCCAGAACATGCCGGTCCCAAGGGCCTTCAAGCCCCCCGGCCCTACCCCGCGCAACCACCCCGCGACGAGCGACCCGACCGGGGCGTGGGCCGCCTCGGCCTCGACCCCGGGCACAGCGGCCGCGACCCGGCTCCCGTCGTACAGGAAGTCCGTGACCATCAGGGTCGCGATCAGGCCCAGGATCAGGTAGCCGCTGCCGGTGATGGTCAGCCGTGCGGGCTTCAGGACCAGGCGCCGGAACGCGGCGTAGGCGACCATTGCGAGGACCACCACCTCCGTCCAGTCCTTGAGCCACGTGTAGGCGTGGTCGAGCGCGGGCCAGAACCCGAAGAGCGTCCAGTGGCCCGCGAAGGCCCCCCCGTCGTAGGCGCGCACGAGCAACGAGATGCTGCGCACGAGCAGGACCAGGAAGCCCCAAAAGATAAAGGCGTGCATGAGCCCGGCCGCCGGTTCCTTGAACATCTTCTTCTGGGCGACGGCGATGCGCAGGGTCTGTTCGATCCGGTCCGCGACGCGGTCCCAGCGGACCTCGGGCTTCGCGCGCAGCAGGACCCCGACCTTGACCCGCATCACCTGGACGAAGAAGAAGAGCGCCACCCCGATCAGGATCGTCATCACGACGGCGTCGGCCCACATCGTCCGTTCCTCCTCTCGGTGGGTGTTCTGGCGACTCGGGGGTGGATTCCCCGGTCCCGGACCGTGGGTCTTTTACCGTTGGACCAGGGCCGCTGCAAATCCTTTTCCCCCCATTGCCGCCAGTTTCCGTTCGCGGTCGGTCAGAGGGAGGCCCGGGGGCACCGGGCAGGCATCGAAGCGACCGGTGGCCGTGAAGACGCCTCGCAACTGATCCAGGTATTCCTCGACGTCGCTTTTCAGGACCAGGAGCCCTCCCGGAGCCAGGACCTGGCTCACGAGACCCGCCAGGACCGGCCCATGCCGCCGCGCGGCCTGGCGTCGCTTCCACCAGGGGTCCGGATACAGAAGATACGCCTCGCGCACCGAGCAGACCTCGAGGAGAAGAGGGAGCGTAGCCTTCGCGTCCCCCCAGACCACGCGCACGTTGCCGACACCGGCCCCCCGCGCGCGCCGCAGGGTCCTGGCCGCGAAGGCGAGGCGGACTTCGAACCCCACCATCAGCGTTCCCGGATGCCGAGCCGCCATCGCGCACAGGAAGGCCCCCTTCCCGGGACCGATTTCGATCACGAGGTCCCGTCCCGCGGCCTCCTCGCGAAACTGGCGGACCTGGACCGGGTCCGCCGGGTTCACGAGCCCCGACAGTCCCTGAAACACAGGGGGGACCTTCTGCCGCGCCAGTCGTTGCGTGCCCCCGATCAGGGCATCCGTCTCGACGTCCTCCCAGGTTCGGAAGACCTTCTCGCCCATCGCAATCGTCCCGCCGAGTCACAGTCCCGGGATGGCCCGCGCGAACGCCAGGACCCCCACCCAGGTCGCCCCGGCCTCCCGGAGCAACCCCGCGCACTCCGAGGCCGTGGCCCCAGTCGTCACCACGTCGTCCACCAGCAGGACGCGGCGACCGGCGACTGCCTCGGGACGGGGCACCGCGAAACACCCCGACACGCTCTCCGCCCGTTCCGCCCGGGAGCGCCTCCCCTGGGACCCGCGGTCCCGCACGCGCTCGAGGAGCCGGGCCCGGAGCGGCAGCCCCAGGGCCGATGCCGCCGCGCACGCCAGTAGGGCCGCCGGGTTGTATCCCCTTCGCAGGAATCGCCCCCTCGTGGTCGGCACCGGGACCACAAAATCCGCCTCCGCCATCCCCGCCATCACGGCCATCGCGGCCATCGCCCGTCCCATCGGGACCGCGAGTTCGAATCCGCGCGCATGCTTGAGAGCCATCAGAAGCGTTCGCGCCTCGCCGGCGTATGCGAAGACTGCCCGGCACACCTGAAAGCGGGGCCGCGCCCGCGCGCAATCCGGACACGCGGCTCCCGGACCGGGCAAGGGAAACCCGCATCGTTCGCACCAGGGCGGAACCAGCCGGACCAGGGTTTCCAGGCAGGCGGGACACAACGGAAGACCCGCGTCCGGCCGCGTCGGGAGCATCGCGCCGCACCCCGCGCAGGAGAGGGGAAAGAAGGCATCGAGAAGCCGCGAAACCACGACCCGACCCACCGCCCGGATCCGTCGGGTCAGTCGGTCCCGGCCTCCATCCGGGCGAACTCCTGGACCCAGGGGGGCTCGGTCACCGGGACCTCCACCGCATCCGACCACAACCGTTCGAGGTCGTAGAAGTCCCGGGTCCCCTGCTCGAAGACGTGGACGATCACATCCCCGTAGTCCATCAGGACCCAGGTCCCGGCTCGCCGCCCCTCCACCCCGACCGGGCGGACGCCCTTCTCCTTCATCCCCGTCTCGATGGCCTCGGAGATGGCCAGGACGTGCCGGTCCGAACGCCCTGACAGGATCACGAAGAGGTCCGCGAAGGACGCCACACCCGACACGTCCAGGATCCGCGTTGCATAGGCGTTCTTCGACCATGCCGCCTCCACCACGGCCAGGGCCAGGGCCTTCGCGTCCGGAAAGGGGGTGGGAGACCGACAGGGGCGAGGGGCTGGGGTCATCGAGGCTCTCGGGCGCGCTTGCTCTTCCATGAACCTCCTGCTCCGGGGAACCGACTCCGGCCTCTCCCCGTCCCCGCGCACTGTCCGGCCCGGTGGAAAGAGGCTGATGAAATGGTATGGTGTCGCGACCCATCCGTCAAATCGAGCGCTTCCCAGTTCCCTCTATCGAGAGATTCGTGTTTTCGTTTCGTGAGGCGTCCGGGGTCGCCCGGGGCGCGCACCGGCCGCGCGGCTACTACGGACCGGACGGAAGAGACGCATTGCAGAATCCCGGGTACTCTTCGTAGCCTGTCACGCACCGGTACCCCGCACGGCACTCGTCGTCCGTCCCGCAGGTCCTCATGCAGAACGAGTCATCCACCGAGAAGACCACGCAGACGGCCTCCGAGGGACAGGTGTCGGGACGACACGGGGAGATGGTGCAGTAGCCGTCGGGCTGCGAGAGGTCACAGATGCGACCGGAGCCGCAGTCCACGTTCGTCCCGCAGTCGTCGCCGATCTCGCGGCCGCACCCCGCCGGCAAGACCAGGAACGCAAGACCCGCGACGACCCAGCATCCGAAACGATGGCCGACCATCTTCATCCATCGAGACCCGAGTCCAGGACCGACTTCAGACGGCGGAACATCTCGCGCATCTCGTTCTGTTCGGTTCTCAGGGTCTCCAGGGCCTCCTCCGCGGCCTTCCGCGCCGTCTCCTCCGCCGCCAGTCCCTCCCTCGCCTGGCGGAGTTCCTCGCGCAGGGCCTCGTTCGCCGCCTCCAGGGCCGCGACCTCGGCCGCGCCCTCTTTCAAGGACGCGACCTCCGCAGTCAGTGCCTTCACTCTCGCCTCCAGGTCGTCCCGTTCGCTCCTCAGGCGGCCCAATTCCTCTTGAAGCATCTCGCAGCGCGCCGCTCTCTCCTGCAACGCGGGCAGATCCCGCAGCGCGACCTTCAGGGAATCCCGCTCGGCGCGCAGGGAATCCACCTGGTTTTCAAGCGCAATCAGGGACGCCTCCACCGCCCGCTTCTCCTCTTCGGCCGTGGCGATGGACTCCTTGTAGCCCGCCTCGAGCCTCTCGTACAGGACCTGGTTCTGGGCCATCTCGGCGCGCAGCGTTTCCGCCTCGGCCCGGGCCGCCTGGAGGGCGGCCTCCAGTTCTGCAGTCCGGGACTTCAGCGCTTCCTGCTGAACCCGGGCCTCTTCCCGCGCCTCGCGCCTTCCCTCTTCCCGGGCGGCGTCCAGTCGCTCGCGGCTCAGGGCCTCCTGCTCCGTCCGCTGGTGTTCCGCCAGGGCCTGGAGGGTCGCATCCAGCCTCGCCCGTTCCTGCGCGAGTTGCTGTTCGAGCGCCTGTACCTTGGCGTTCAGGCGGCTCTTGAGTGAACTGACTTCCTCCTCGACGTACGTGACGACCGCCGTCTCCAGGCCACCCCCAGCCAGGGTGCGGTCGGGGACGTCCGACACCGTGATCTCCGGCGCGGGGCCTCGGAAGTCCTCGGGCAGCAGCGCCGCGAGTACCCGCTGAAGTTCCTCGCCATCCACCGGCTTGTCGAGGTAGTGGTCCGCCCTCGTGGGTAGGAGGCGATGTTTGCGGATCACGTCCTTCCCGACCCTGCGGGACACGAGAATCAGAGGGATGCCGCGCAGGACCTTGTCCTTCTTCAGCCGGTGGCAGGCCGTGAACCCGCGCGGCATGTCCGCCGACAGGATGATGGCCCTCGGATTCCACAGCCCGACCGACTCCACCAGGCCGTCGGGCTGGTCGGTCGCCAGCGGCTCGAAGGAGGCGTCCCGGAGGATCCGTTCGAGTCGCTCGCGGTCTTCCGGGATGTCCTCGACCACAAGGACCCGCCCGCGCCTCGCGGACCCGCTCCCCTGCACGCCCACCGCCATGGCCCGCCGCTCCGGCACCCAACAGACCGCAAGATACCGCGAGCCCTGTTCTGGTGTCAATTAGTGCTTTGGACGCGCCGCCGGGTCGAGCAGGTCGGCCAGCGTCCCAACCACGAGGTCCGGACGCAGGGCCACGGCTTCGTCCTTGTTCACCAACCCAGTGGTCACCAGGGCCACTCGCGTCCCCGCGGCCCGAGCCGCCTGCACATCCACCTCCGAATCCCCGACGAGCCAGGCGTCTTGCGGGGCGACTCCGAGGAAGTCCAGGACCGTGGCCAGGGCGGCCGGGTCCGGCTTCATCGCGGGCACCGAGTCGCCCCCGAACACGCCCGCGAAGAAGGGCGCAAGACCAAGCCCTTCGAGGATCTGGCGGGTCTGGGCCTCGGGCTTGTTGGACAGGACGGCCATCGAAAGGCTCTGCAGGGCCTGAAGCGTCTCGACCACCCCCGGATACAGGCGGGTCCGGTCGAGAACATGGTCCGAGTAGTATTCCAGGAAGGCCCGCAACGCCGAGTCCTCGTCGTCCGGGCCGCGCGTCCCGGCGCATCGCCGGACCAGGACCCGCGCGCCGTGCCCAACCTCGCGCTGGACGCGCGCCACGGTCCAGGGCGACAGACCCCGCTGCGCGCGGACGTGATTCACCGCGGCCGCCAGGTCCTCGAACGTGTCCGCGAGCGTCCCGTCGAGGTCGAAGACGAGGGCCCGGGCCCTGGCCATTTCGGCACGGATCATCGGACCTCGGCCTCGAAGTCGCTGCCCGCGAGGCCCGTGATCCGGACCGGCAGGAAGGTCCCGGGACCGTGACGACATCCGCGAATGCGGACGTGACCGTCCACCTCCGGGGCCTGGAACCACAAGCGCCCCTCGGCGCCCCCGTCGTGTCCCGTGACCAGGGCCTCGTGCACCTCTCCGACGAGCCGGGCTCGCTGTTCACGAGCGACCTCGTCGAGGACGCGGCGCAGACGGCGCTCCCTCGCGCGCGCCACGGACACAGGGACCTGACCAGGGAGCCTGGCCGCCCGCGAACCCGGCTCCGGGGAGAACCGGAACACGCCGGCCATCTCGAACCTCGCCTGTCGCGCAAACGACAACAGGTTCTCGAACGCCTCGTCGGTCTCGCCCGGGAAGCCGACCAGGTACGTCGTGCGCAGGACCGCGCGCGGCAGGCGGGTCCGGATGCGCCCGATCAGACGTTCGAGCCCACGGCGGGTCGTGCCGCGCCGCATGGCCCGCAACACGCCATCGTCCGCGTGCTGCACGGGGAGGTCGAGGTACGGCAGGACATTGGGGCGAGAGGCGATCACCTCGAGCAGGCGGTCGCTCACGTCTCGGGGATACAGGT
This sequence comes from Deltaproteobacteria bacterium, assembly GCA_037442805.1. Taxonomy (GTDB): domain Bacteria; phylum Myxococcota_A; class UBA9042; order DTJE01; family DTJE01; genus DYKK01. The sequence goes on along the minus strand of JBBIPO010000080.1, from coordinate 8,510 downwards.
ACATCAGGCGGATCCAATGCAGTCCCGCGGCCTCCAGGGCGATGCGGTCCACGAGCGACGCGAGGTCCGGGCGTCCGGGCAGGTCCTGACCGTAATGGGTCAGGTCCTGGGCGACCAGGACCACCTCGCGCGCACCGGACGCCTCGAGGGCCCGCGCTTCCGCCACCACGTCGTCCGGGGCACGGCTACGCTGACGACCGCGCAGACGCGGGATGATGCAGAAGGAGCAGCGCCTGGAGCACCCGTCCGCGACCTTGAGGTACGCGGACCGCGCCGGGGTCGTGACCAGGCGCGGGTGCTCCGACGTGGGCCACGCGGGGACCGACCGCTCCTCACCACCCAGCCATCCCCGCAATCGCAGGAGGTCCCGCACCCCCAGGACGAGGCCCACCTCGGGGACCTCGGTCTCGATCGCGTTGCGGAACCGTTCCGTCATGCAGCCCGCGGCGACGAGTCGCGCCCCGGGCAGCATCCGCCGGGCCATCTGCCGCAGGACGGCCAGGGATTCGGCCCGTGCGTCCGCGAGAAAGCCACACGTGTTCACGAGGACCACATCCGCGTCCTCGGGTCGGGTGGTCAGCGCGTACCCGTGCCCGAGCAGGTCGCCCAGCATGACCTCCGTATCCACCCGGTTCTTGGGACATCCGAGCGTCACCGCGTGAACGAGCGGGGGCCTCCTGCGCGAGGACTCGTCACGCAGGCGCCGCGCTGCGATGACTGGCTTTGCTCGCGGCAGCCCATTTTTCATTTCCCGGCTCCCGCCGCCGCTCCCCCTTCCCCGATCCCGCTGCGCCGGTTCCCCTGTCCCCCGATCTCCTGCACCCGAACCCCCTCCGGCGGACGGAACCGGAAGCCCTCCGCGGGCAGAGGCCCGTACGAGGCCCCCTCGAACCACAGGTGCGACACGTTCCCGGTCGGGTCCACCACTTCGGTCTCGCGCGTCTCGCCTGTCTTCGGGTCCACAAACAGCGTCACCGAACGGAACATCCGTTCGTCCCCCCTGGGGGTCAGGCGCACCGGCACCAGCCCGGACTCGGCCGGCCGCAGGACCTCGGCCTCGAAGTCCCGCGTCAGGTCCCCGGCCCCGGTCAGGAACCGCAGGGCCTCGAACAGGTCGGACCTCCGGACCGGCAGCCGATAGGCCACGCCTTCCTCGACCTCGTAGGACCACAGCACCTCGCCGTCGCTCACGTAATACACCTCGTCCGGCGTCTGGTAGTCCCAGCGCATCATGCCGGGCTTCTTGAAATAGACGGTCCCGCGCCTCGTGAAGGTCCGCCGGGGGCTGCGGGTCGTGACGACCTGCCGGAACGAGGCCCGGTAGTCCGTCGTCTTCTCGTAGAACGCCTGGACCCGCGCGAGCACGTCGGCCCGCTCCGGTGTCTGCGCGTGGCTTGCCGCGGACAGAAGCACGATCGCTGCGATGATCAGCCGCTTCATCGCGACGGATTGTAGCATCTTCAAGGCGCGCTGCGCGCGCGGGATGGTGGCAGAAACATTGGCCCTGGAGCCGCGAAGTCCACTTCGCGGCGGCGGCGCGGGCTTTTGGCCGCGCCATGACTCAACTTCTACAGCGATCATGGGGTCGGGGCCGTCACCCACGGAATGGGTTGGAGCCGGATCCGAATCCTCGCCGAAAATGCTGTGCCAACTCGTCGTAGGCTGGCGTGAAATCGTTCTTGACAATGGCCAACCAGGTCTGGTCTTGCCGCGGTAGCCTAGCCGAGGGGCGCCGATGTTCCCTAGGGTCAAGAAGCCCGGTCAGTACCAGTACTTCCAGGTCGTCGAGAATCGGCGGGAAGGCCGAAGGACCGTCCAGCGGGTCGTGGCCACGCTTTCGTCGCCTGGACGAGTTGAAGGCGCAGGGTAGCCTGGATGCGCACGTGCGAGCTCTGGCTCGATTCACGGATCCGTTGGAGGTCATCGAGGGATACCGGTCCGGGGCACTGGAAGCGGGCGCAGTGCGAAGCGTGGGCCCGGACCTGGTCTTCGGGAGTCTGTGGCGGGATCTGGCCGTCGCGGAGGTCCGGCATGACGGATGGCACCAGGACGGACGCCGGCGGCTGCCACCGCGCCGTGGCGCAAGCGGACGTCGTCGCGACCGGATCGTGGACGAGCCCGGACACGAAGGCGGTCTACCCGATGGGCTGGACGGTCTCGGTCCCCGGCGAGGGCCTCGCGCTAACGCGAGACGCGCTCGTCCTGGAGCAGGAGTATGGACTCCTGCACGACGACGATGAACGTCTACTGGAAGGGCGCGGTCGCGATCAGCGGCACGAGGGACGGTCTCGACGTGTCGGGCAAAGGCTACGTCGAGCTGGCGGGCTACGGGCCTTGGGGGCCGGAGTCGCAGTGAGCCGGGGGATCCGTTCCCCGCGGAGGATCAAGGCCTCTTCCGTCGCGGCGTTCGCCGTGACGCCCGCGCTGCTCGCGATCGTCCAGGCGTGCGTGACGCAGCCCGTGATCCTGCTGGAGCCACCAGGAAGTTCCATGCACGAAACGAACCTCCCGGAAGAGGATCCCCCGGGGTCCCCCGGTTGTTATTTGGTCGGGGAGTGGCGAGGAAAGCCTCGAAAACAGGAGAAAAGGCAGGTCGGTGCCGACCCTCCGGCAAAGGGCTTGGTTCGGAAGGGCGACGCCTCCGATTTCGGGCGGTCGGGCGAGCGGAGGCGTCCAGTCGGACCGGGCTGCGGTAGTTTGGGGCGGGGCCAGAAACACCGCGGTTGGACGAGGATCGCCGATGGCTCAGGGGGGCCCCACGTCCGGTCCGAAGCCCTCGAAGAGGGCGAGGATCGGGAGGACGGTCCGGTGGACCGTCCGATACGTGGGGGAGCCCGGTCGGGGTGACAACTGGGGAGGGTCGGGAGGGGAGGCAGGACGGGACTCCTGAATGGTTGCGTGCCTGGGGCGCGGGCAACCCGTACCCTCCTCCGAGCGCGTGCGGGCCTCATCCAGAAGGGTCTCAAGGCGCTCCCGGACCACCTCCTACAGGCCGGTCTTGTCGGGCCCTCGCCTGCGGGAACGCCGAGGGAGCGGCATCGAGGCCGAGCTCGGATGCGCCGAAGGCTCTCCCTCAAGGCGAGAGGACGACAGGGCTCGCAGTGCACCTGCCCCCGCCAGCAGGGGCGGCACACGAAAAAGGTCCGCACACAACGCGGACACCGCCTCCGTGGCGGCGGCACTGCGCGCGCAGGACCGTGACCGTGACCATGTCAGGTACCGTGTCGGTGACCGTGTCGGCCACGGAGTCCCTGCCGGACGCCGAACCCCGGATTCCGGATGCCCTCGCTTCAGGCATCCTCCCACGCCTCCCCCTCCCGGAGCACCCGCACCCGGTCCGGCTCGCCCCGGCGCTCGAACCGCCGCCGCAGGTCCGCGGCCCGCCCCGGATGCAGCGACAGGGGCGGCAGGCTCAGCCAGACCCCGCCCTCGTGGATGGGGATCACCATCTCGGCCCCCAGCAGGTCCGCGGCCGCCTCGGCGTCTGCGGGGGACATCACCGTGCGCCGCCCCAGGACCCGGGTCCCGCCGACCGGCAGCATCGCCAGGCGCACGGGCGCGAAGCGCCTCGCCACCTCCCCGATCACCGCGCGCTCGAACCTCGCGTCCCCCCCGAAGAAAACCCTCCCGAACCCCGGGAAGTCCAGGACGTAGTTGACCTCGTCCGGCCCGGGGCCCGTGTGGGGCCCCGGGACCGCGAAGACCCGGACCTCGCCCACGAGCACGTCGTTCCAGGGGGGGAGTTCCGTCCAGCCCGGGCCGGCCCTGCCGGCACGGGCCAGGCCCCCCGGGGAAAACACGACCGTGCACGGCGCGGGCCGCAGGCGGGCGACCGCCCCCGCGTCCCAGTGGTCCGGATGCAGGTGCGACACGAGCACCAGGTCCACAGGGGGGAGGTCCTCGACGTGCAAGCCCGGTTTGCGCAGGCAGGGGATCACCCACAGGCGCATCGAGAACCACGGGTCGGTCAGGACGCGGAAGTCCCCCCACTCCAGGAGCAGGGTCGCGCACCGGATCATCGTGACCCGCAGCCGTCGCGCGCCGGGCAGGGTCCGGTCATTCATAGATGTAGCTCCACACCGCGAGGGTCCGGTGCTCGCGCTCGAAGGGCTCTCGCGCGATCCGCTCCAACACGTCGAGCGGGGGCGCCACGAACGGGCGGTAGAGGGACGGCCACGGCGCGGGCGAGGTCATGTGCTCCCGCTCCCGCGCGATTTCAGTCGGCGTCTCGCGCGTATGGAAGAAGTGCCAGTCCTTGCGCAACGCTTCCGGCAGGCCGTCCAGGCCCGAGTCGTTGCGGGCCGCGTGAGGGAAGCGGACGTACCAGCGCTCGTCCGCGGGGACGTCGAGGAGCGCGGCGCTGTGGGCCGCGAACCCCAGGGCTCCGGCCAGGAGCGCGACCGCGGCCCACCCCCGGACCTCCCGGAAGCCCTCGCGCAGCCACGCGAGCCCTGCGGCCAGAACGGTGGCCACCGGGAACAGGTGCAGGGCCATGAAGGTCTGCTTCAGTTCCTCCCAGTTTTCCTGGAAGGCGAACAGGAGCGCCACGGCGGCGTACCAGAACCCGAGGGCCGCGGCCTCGAACCGGCGGCGACGCGCGAGGACCGCGCTCCCCACGACCATCAGGGCCGACGCGACGAGGCCAAACGACTTCAGCGCCGTCAGGGGCCAGTGCAGGAACGTGGGGAACGCGAAGTGGGGCGTGCGCACGACGCGGTCGTGGAAGGGCCAGTTCAGAAGGCCATTGAAATGGAACTCCGCTCCCAGGAACCGGTGCGGGAACGTGGGCCGGAACCCCTCCAGACGCGCGACCTGAGAGGGGTGGATCAGGGCCTGGCCGTAAGCGAAGTCGTTCCAGGCCAACACCGGCGCGATCGCGAGGGCCGCGAACGCCGTGAACGCGGCCATCCGGCCCAGGAACGGCCGCCACGCGCCGCCGGACTGCCGCCATACGAACGCCGGGAACAGCGGCGCGAGCACGATGGCCTCGTTCCGAATGCCCCCGAGCAACCCGTACACCAGGCCGACCAGCCACCAGCGCGGCGCGGGGTCGGTCACGAGGTACCACAGGAACACGAGCACGACCAGCCCGACCTGGTTCCCGTTCAGCCGCTCTAGATACAGCGAGAACGGGTTCAGGACCAGGAACAGGGCCGCGGCGTACGGAGTCCAGAATCCCGGGACTAGCCGCCGCAAGGACAGGAACCCGAACAGGAACGCCAGGCTCCAGGTGGCCGCATAGACCCAGCGAAAGGCGGCCTTGTGAAACAGGGCGAACGGGGCCGCGAACAGGACCGCGGTCCCGATCCGCTGGTCCTGCGATGCGATCCCGAACCCGCCGGGGGAGGGGTCGTAGGTGTCGTCCGGAATGCGCCCCTTCAACGTGTACCGATAGCGGGGCGTCCCGTCCATCCGGTGGAGGTCCACGGGCTGCCCGGTCATGAACATCGCGGGCACCGCGATGTAGGTGTCCCAGTACCCGCGTGTCGGGCCATCGAAGCGCAGGGCCGAGAACGCGAGGACCGCGAGCGCCGTCCCCGCCAGGGCCCATCGCTGCCGCTGGGTCGTTTCCATGCGGGAAGTCTAGCGCCGGTGCGTGGTCTCGCGATATAGATCGCGCCCGGGAACGTCCAGGAGGCCGCGATGGAATCCCTCGCCCGCCGACGCGAACGCGCCCGGCGCATCGCCCGGACCCTTGCGGAGTGGTATCCCGACGACACCGGGACCGCTCTGGCCTTCCGCGACCCCTTCGAACTCCTCGTCGCCACGATCCTGGCGGCCCAGTGCACGGACGAACGCGTGAACCAGGTGGCGCCCCTGCTGTTCCAGCGTTTCCCGGACGCCGCGGCCCTGGCGGATGCGGACCCCGCGGAGGTGGAGGCGATCATTCGCCCCACCGGCTTCTTCCGGGCCAAGACCCGGAACATCCAGGCTTGCTGCCAGCGCCTCGTCGCCGTTCACGGCGGGCGGGTACCTGTGACGATGGAGGACCTGACCGCGTTGCCCGGGGTCGGGCGCAAGACCGCGAACGTCATCCGGACGAACTGCTTCGGGTTGCCCGGCATCGTCGTAGACACCCACGTTCTGCGGCTCGCGGGACGCCTCGGCTTCTCGGACCACCGCGAGGCCGACGCGGTCGAGGCCGACCTCATCGCCCTTCTGCCCGAGACCGAGTGGTCCGACTTCTCGCACCGACTGACCTGGCTCGGTCGCCGCGTCTGCGTGGCCCGCAAGCCGCGCTGCGACGTTTGTCGCCTGCGGGCGGACTGCCCGACCGGCCGGAATCCTTGACAGCCCCCGTCGCGATTTCCATGATCGAGACCGAGATCGCGCCGGTACGGCCACCCGGCAAGGAGGTGATGCCCATGTGGTTTGACCCGCTGTACCTGCTGTTTCTGGCGCCCGCGATGCTGCTGAGCCTGTGGGCCCAGTTCAAGGTCAAGGGCGCCACCGTCAAGTACTCCAAGGTCCCGTCGTCCTCGGGAATGACCGGTGCCCAGATCGCCCGGGCCATCCTCGATGCGCACGGGGTGTCCGGGGTCGGGATCGAGATGGCGGACGGCGTCCTGTCCGATCACTATGACCCGACGAAGAAGGTCCTGCGCCTGTCCGAGGGCGTCTATCACGGCCGCTCCGTGACCGCGGCCGGGATCGCGGCCCACGAGGTCGGCCACGCGATCCAGCACAAGGCCGCCTACCGTCCGCTCGTCCTGCGCCAGACCCTGGCCCCGGCCGCCATGTTCGGGTCCAACGTCTCGTGGATCCTCATTCTGATCGGCGTGGTCCTCGCGAGCACGACGATGATGTGGGCGGGGATCGCGCTGTTCTCGCTCGCGGTCCTCTTCACGCTGGTCACGCTGCCGGTCGAGTTCGACGCCTCGCGCCGGGCCAAGGAGATCCTGCCGCAACTCGGGCTCGTCTCGAACTCGGACCGCGCCGGGGTGTCGGCGGTGCTGAACGCGGCCGCCATGACGTACGTGGCCGCCGCGGCCACCGCCGTCCTCCAGTTGCTTTACTTCATCTTCCGCGCCACCGCCTCGTCCCGCGAGTGACGCTCGCGAAAAATTGATTGCATTCCTTCCAGAACCGGCTATAGTTCATCGCCCTTTCGCGGGGAGGACGACGATGGCGTCGGTAACCACGAAGACGAAGCGGCGGCGGAAGGCGAAGAAGACCGCGATCGGACAGCGCCGCAAGCGGGAGATCCGGCGGCAGGCGCGCGCGCGGACCTCGGCGCTCGCCGAGCGCCTGGGGCTCGCCCCGATCAACCAGCCAGGGGACCTGGCCGAGCGGGAGGCCAAGGAGACCACCGCCTGACGACGGCAAGGGCCGTTCACCGCACCGTCTTCAAGGCAGGAATCCCATCGCGTCCGGGCGAGGGGCGAGGGCCTCGCGACTGCTGCGACGCGAGGCGCGGAGACGACGGCGGTTTCGAGCGAGGAGACGGACGATGATCTGCACGACGACGCGGAACGGAATGGAATGCTTCTTCATGACCACGAAGGGCTGCTCGTTCAACGGGGGCACCTGTCACGAGGTCGTCGAGAAGTGCCAGGGGTGCGGGCACATCATCGCGGTGGGCGACCGCAAGTACTGCAAGGCCTTCCCGGACCCGGCCTCCAAGTGGGTCCTCGGAAACTGCAACCTGGCCACGCACGTGGAGAGGCGGTTCGTCGGGGAGCAGCGGAAGATCAACCCGCTGAAGGCGTCCCGCAAGGCCGCGGCCGGGAAGATATGAGCCCGGAAGGGACGGTCCGCGGCCGGGGCGTGGACCGGGTCAAGGGGTCGGCGCCGGCTCGGTAGGCGGGGTTTCGCCGCCCGCGGACTTCGGTCGGGCCTTGGGGAAGGTGACCTTCTTCTCGACCCGCCACATCAAGGTCTTTGCCTTCTTGTCCAGTCTGACGAGTTTCCAGTCCTCGGGACGGACCTCGACGACGACGGCATCCAGCCCAGGGACCACCGGCGTCAACTGAACCTGGTGGACCTCAGTCCGGTCGAGCCCGTGAATCAGCAGGGTCCGCCCCTGGTCCTCGAACTCGTGCGCCTCCCACTCCGTGCCGTCCACCAGGAGTTTCGCGTAGTCGGAGTTCATCGAGATCCGCGCCTCGCCCCTGGTGACCTCCTCGGGACCTGGTTCCGCCGGGGTCTGGGCCCAGACCCCAGGGCCCGCCAGCAGGAACGCCACCCCCCAACCGATGACCGAAACTCCGCGCGCCATGGCACACCTCCCGTCCGGCCAGGTCGGGGGAAGCGACCGGGCCGGAAAGAACGCGATTCCACGTCCAGTGTATTCATTGCAGAGGCCCCGGTAAAGGCCCGAGATCGGCCACGGCCAGTTTTTGGAGCAATCCGCGATGTCGTTTGATACAGCAGCCATGCAGGTCTCAGGGGGTCAGGAGAATTGCTTTACCCCAGGAATTTCGCCTGTCCGACGGGGTTTCAAAGAACCCGGACGCCATGGAAGGGGGGCGTCGCACGCCCCCCCCGTCTATCGGACGGTCCACTGGACC
>JBBIPO010000079.1:0-15961 GCA_037442805.1 Deltaproteobacteria bacterium | reverse complement strand
AACTGGGGAGGCACGAGGACGGCTTCCCGTGCCGTCCGAGTGCCACACGGGGCCCCGTCTTCGCGCGCAGCGAGCGAAGCGAGCGAGCGCGAGAGGACGGTCCAGTGGACCGTCCGATAGACGGGGGGGCGTGCGACGCCCCCCTTCCATGGTGTCCGGACTCTTTGAAGCTGCGTCCGACATCCGGAATTCGTGGGGTAAAGCAATTTCGAGGCACCGATGAGACCCGCATGGATCTTGGCCAAATCAACATCGCGGATTGCTCATCGAGTTACTGCGGCACGGGCAGCCCGTCCGTGGAGACAACGACCCCTTGCAACGGTGGGGGAAACTTCGTAGATGACCACACGCTTGTTCACCCCTCGACCTCGGATATCGGTATGGCGTATTCGGGCGGTTATCTTGGTGGATGTGGAAAAATCGAGATCGAGCGGCCCGCGAACTGCGGAACCCAAGGGTGCATCCGATGGTACTGGTTCAAGATTTATGCTTACAATTCGAACCGGTGGGGATATTTTCGCGACGCAGTGGACTACGGTTGCATGCAAGTTCGTTGGTGCGGGTCTGGAGGTTGCCCGTAGGCAGTTGCGAGGAGTCGTGGTCCGCTGCAATGACTCCACGGTCTAACGGGGGGAACCTGGAGTCTGCGTTGCCACTGCGACCTCCCGGACCGCAAAGCACCGGCGGCCATCCGGCCACTGGGCCTCGGCCTCGACCATGAGAGGTCCCGGCCTGCCGGGAACCAGGGTCAGGGAGGGACCGGTGAAGACGCCGTGACCCGGGACGTCCCAGACCACGAACGCTTGCGATAGATCCAGGCCCTCGACCTCGATCCGGGCCATCAGCGGGCGGCCGGGCCGAGGGGTGGGCGGGTCCAGGGCGATGCGGGCCTGGGCGGATTTCCAGGGCTGCCGCACGAGGGGGGTGCGGGCCATGAGGGCGGCGCTCCCGGCCAGGGACCGGGCCAGGGTCACGATGGTCGCCTCGGCCTGGGTGTTCCAGGAATCGCCGAACCGGTCGTAGAACGGATAGGGGTCGCGCGGGTCGTCGTCGGGCGGGAACGAGAGTTGCGAGCGTTCCTGGTCGTAGCCGGGGAGCCAGCCGAAGCCGGGGATCAGGTCCCCCACGGGGATGCCGCTCGGGGGAAGCCATCGCTGGTCGTTCCTGGCGTACGCGCTCACCACGTCGCGCAGTCGTTCCAGGCCCAGGCCGGTGATATACGAGACATTCACCGGGTTGGCACCCAGGGGATAGTCGAGGTTGGACATGAGGACCGCCAGGCGCTCCGGGGATGGGGCGATGGCCTCGGCCGCCGCCAAGTCGAAGAGGTACGTGTGCGCGAAGTGCCACCCGGCGGTCCGATGGCGCTTGTATTCGGTGTGCAGGCTGACCCCGTAGGCGTGGCCGCGCGAGAAGCGGGCGAGGTCGGCGGCGTGTCCCAGGAGTTCCTCCCGGCAGCGCGCCTGGAAGTCCGGGTCCAGGCGCGCGGCCCCCGGCCTGCCTGTCCGGGGGGCCAGGGCGCAGGAGCGCACGGCGTTCCCGTAGCCCTCGAACAGCCTCATCCACCCGTATTCGTAGGTCCGCGGGTCCCGCGGGTCGAATTCCGCCCGTAGCAGGTCGCGGAACCGGTCCTCCCCCGTGGCGAGGAGGAGTTCCACCGCGGCCCAGGCGACCTCGTCCGCGTCCTGAAAGGTATCCCCGTAGTGCGTGACGCGCTGGTATGCCCCTCGCCGCCCGTGCGTGGCCCAGGCGTGCTCCAGGAAGGCCCATCCTTTCCTGGCGGCCCCAAGCCATCGGTCGGCGTCCCCGGGAAAGGCGCGCTTCATCGCGGGAGAGGAGCCGGCCTGGGCCAGGGCGGCCACGGCCGCGGCGGTCGCGGCCGTGTTCTTGGGGAAGACCACCTGGGGGTCCCCGCGGTCGGGAAGCACATCGTCTTCATAAGGTCTGTCTCGCGGATACACCAGGAAATAGAATCCACCGTCGTCGTCTTGCATCCGGGCGAGGAAGTCCGCCTCCCAGCGCGCGATTTCGAGGAGGTCCGGGATGCCGTTGCCGCTCTCGGGCAATCCCAGGTTGTCGAGGTCGGCCACGCCCGGGAAGGCGTCCGCGGCCAGGACCAGGGCATGGATCATGGCCGCGCTATTCGTCGTGTACTTGCTGTAGTCCCCGGCGTCGTGATGCCCGCCGCGCACGTCCACGCGGCCCTGGCGCACGAACGGGAACAGGGCCCGCTCGACCCGGTCCAGGAGCGGGGGCTTCTGGGAGACCGGGTCCACCCCCTCCTGAAAACCGGCGAGGTGGCGTCGAACCCCCGGGAAGGCCGGGGTCGGGACGTCGGCCGGGGCCACGTGACACGCCCCATGCACGAACCGTGTGAACGGCAAGGCGTTTTCCGCCCCGCACCGCTGGTGAAACAGGCCCAGGGCATACGCCCGTGCCACGGCCGCCGCGGCCCCGGCATCCACGCGCACGGGCCAGGACGCGCCGAGGCCCGGGACGCGGATGTGGTACAGACCGGACTCGCGCACGGCGGTGAAGTCCGCCTCGAAGACCCGGCGGTACGGGGGCACCATGTCTTCGAAGCCGACGTCCTCGCGGCGCTCGAGGGGTCCGGTGAACACCACGCGACCGGTCCCCTCCTCCACGACCTCGAACCGGTCGGCCGGGATGTCCATCTCGCCGAGGGTCCCGAGGTAGTAGCCCACATACGCGCGCTTTGGGAAGTCCGGGACGTACCCCACCTGGTTGACGTGGATCGCGGGACTGCGCCGATCCGCATCCGCGCGGACCTCCAGGGTCTCGACCCCGACCCACACGGACCTGGGGGGGTTGGTCACCCGGACCCGCGCGCCCTCGGGGACGGCCGCGTCGAGCACCAGGAACAGGCGGTTGTCGATCCGCAGGTCGCGTGGACCCAGGGGGGCATATCGCACGCGTCTGCGAAACCCCACGACCTTTACGAGATACCGCGTCTCGCGCACCGACACCTGAAACTCGTCTGGCCGGGGGAGGCGGGGGTTTCCGCTGCGATCTACCCAGTCCCACACGCGAGGCGAGCGACCCGCGTCCTTCGCGGTGATGACCTGGATCTCCAGCACGGTCGGGGACAGGACTCGCAGCCGCCAGGCCCCGACCGCGGGCACGTCGAGCGGATTCGCGTCCGTGATCGTCCTCTCGGGGCGGAGGGTCGCGGGGGTCGCGCCCGCCGAGGCCGCTCGTGGAACACCGAACGCCGTCAGGGCCACGGCGCAAGAAACGGTGAGCGAGGTCGGCAGGTCCCGCTGGACGCCCATCAACGCCCCTCTCCGCCACGGCCCGCGGCCCGCCGGAGTTCCTGGAGGGTTCGCTCGGCGGTCCGCCGCCACGTAAACTCCCGACTGCGGGCCAGACCGCGCGCCGCGAGGTCCCTGCGCAGCCCCGCATCCATGACCAGACGTCGCATCGCCTCCGCCATCGCCTCGTGGTCCCCCGGGTCGAACAGGAGGGCCGCGTCCCCGGCCACCTCCGGGAGCGATGACCGGTCCGAGCAGGCCACTGGTGCCCCGCAGGCCATCGCCTCGAGCACCGGCAGACCGAATCCCTCGTAAAGCGACGGAAACACGACTGCCTCCGCCGCCGCGTACAGGTCCGGCAGGTCCTCCGGGGCGACGAAGCCAGCGAACACGATGTCCTCGCGGACAGACGACGCCTCCGCCACGCGGTGCACCTCCTCGGCCCCGCTCCAGTCCGGGCCGGCCAGGACCAGCCGGTGAGGCACGTCCCCCGTCCCCTTCCACCGCTCGAACGCTCGGATCAGGCCGACGTGGTTCTTGCCCGGATGTTCGATCCTCGACACGTACAGGAGGTACGGCCTCTGGATCCCCAGGCGCCCTGCCACGTGTTCGCGTGCTGCGCTCGCGTCCCTCGGGCCGAAGCGGTCATGGTCCACGCCGTGGGGGATGACGGCCACCCGTTCCGGGGATACGCGGGCGGCCCGGACCACGTCGTCCCGCGTGCTCGCGCTCGGGACGACCACGCGGGTCAGGCGCCGCATCAGACTCGGCAAGACGCGCGTGATGTAGAGCGTTCGGGCCGGATCGTACTTGCCGGCGACGTGCAGGCTCGCCAGGTCGTGGACGACCCCGACCGTGGGACATGGCATCGCGAACGGCAGGCGGCGGTTCGCAGCGGGCAGGAAGGCCGCATTCCACTGCCGGCGCCGCGCCAGCGCCGGCAGCGCCGCCAAGTGCCAGGCCACGTTCGGCAGCGGGCTTGCCAGGACCGGCACGACCGGCAACGCGATGAAGCGGGCGTCGTGGGGGACGAACAGGTCCTCCTCGTCCGCGGCGAGCGCGACCTCGAAACGCTCGCCCGGTTCGGCCACCGCCGCGAACTCCCGCAGGAGCGAGACCACGTAGCGTCCAATCCCGGACCGCCCGCGGTCGGTCGCGAAGCACGACACCCCGATGGTCACGATGCCCTCGTCATGGCAGACGCCACGGTCACTCGAGGTTCACGAACGGGGCCTGAACGTCGTTCAGGATGACCCCGTGGACGCGGACCCGATAGTGTTCGAGCCGCTTCAAGGCCCTCCGGACGCGCGTGACCCTCGTGCGGCCCGCCCGGACCACCAGGAAGACCGCATGGCACCAGTTGGCCAGAAGCCCCGCGTCCACATTCGGCAACACGGGGGGGGCCGAGATGAGAACCAGTGCGTGGTGGCGCGACGCATATTCGAGGACGTCCTCCATCAGGCGGCTCCCCAGAGGCTCCGGGTGCGGGATGGCGCGGCCCCGCGGCAACAGGTAGACGTTCGGCAACAGCGTCTTGCGGACCAGGGAGGGAATGCTATCGGCCTCCCCTGCCAGCAAGTCCCCGAGACCCGGGAGTGGTTCGTCCGAGGTCGTGGCCAAGAAGTCCAGGCTGGACCTCCGCCGGGGCTCCCGCACCTCCGCGTCCACCAGGAGCACGCGGTCCCCGCGCCGCCCGAAGGCCCCGGCGAGGAACGACGCGGTCACCGTACGCCCGTCCCCCCGCCCCGCGCTCGTCAGGAGGACGCACGCCCCGATCGGAGGAACGACCACGCGCACGCGCTCGGCCAGGACCCGGCTTGCCTCGACCATGGAGGAGTTCGGGTCCCCGGGCAGACCCAGGTCCCTCGGGCGCCCATGCGGAAGGACCCCGATCGGGGCCAGGTCCAGACGCAGGGGGACCTCGGACGCGGAGCGCAGCGTGGGATTGAGGACCTCCCGGGCCACGATCCCGAGCGTCCCGAGGAGTCCGATGACGATCGCGATCGCGGCCGCGACCAGTTTCCGCGTGGACTTCACCGGGGCCACGGGCGGCTCGGCCTGGGCCACGACCTCGTAGCTCCCGCCGGGGATGTCGTGCGCGCCGAGGACCCGGGACAGGGTTTCCGCGATCGAGGGTGAGTACGGACCGGACGCGGCGGCCGCCCCCGGTCCGGTCCCCTGGCCCGCCGTCAGTCCCCCATCGAACCCGACCGCGCCGTCGAGCGCCTCCAGAATGCGGTCCCTCGCGTCCCGGAGGTCCCCGACCTTCTCGGCGAGCGCGACCCGCTTCAGGTCCAGGTCGAAGGACTTGAGCAAGGTGGCGTGCAGAAGCATCTCGGTGGGCGACCCTCCCCCCGGTGTCGTCCCGGCCATGTCCGATAGTTTCTCGAGTTCCTCGCGCCACTGGCGGATCTTCCCGGAGTCGTACGTCAGGGCCCGCTGCCTCTGGTAGGCCGCGACCACCCTTTCGTATTCGGCCTGCGGGATCAGGTCCTTCTCGCGCAGTTTTCGCGCGCGCTCCAGCTCCAGTTCCCGCAGGGCCATGTCGGCCATGTTCGCGCGGCGGGCCTGGTCCTCGGCGATGGCCTCGCGCAGGCGACTGTACCGCGCGGCCACATCCGCTCCCCGGGACGCCTTCTGGGCGGCCTCCTCCTGCTCCTTCGCGATCTGCCCCCGCAGGTCCTCGACCACCGCGCCCAGTTTCTCGGCCTGGGAGTCGAGCGTCTTGAGCTCGGCCCTGGCCTGCGCGTAGTGCCGGTCCAGTTCGCTGACCTGGGCCCGCAGCCAGTTCTCGAGGTAGATGTCCCGCAGGGTGTTCGCGATGGCCGCGGCCATTCGTCCGCTCTCCCAGCGGGCCTGGATGGTCATCAGGGCGCTCTGTTCCTCGACGCGGGCGCTCACTGCGGCCCCGATCTCCTCGAGGGTCGCCGGCAGGCTCAACCGGAATCGCACCTTCGAGAGGTTCTGGGGGATCTCGACCTGGTCCAGCTCCGTGCGCAGGACCACCGCGGGGTCCACGCGGGCCTTGCCGCCCGCAGGGACGTACCGCAGCACGGTCCGGGCCTCATACGTGCGCTTTCCGAGGAGATACCCGCCCGCAACCCCGCCCGTACTCGCGACCACGAACACGGCCAGGAAGTGATACCGCCGTCGCCACAGTCCCGCCAGCACCGTCCCGAGATCGAAGGGGAGGCGAATGGCGTCGTCGGAAGGGGAACCCGGGGACTGCACGCCGTGCGCTCCTCGCCGCGGGTGTCGAGTGAATCCTTCTACCGTTTCCCCCGGCCTGGGTCAAGGTCGGTCCGGCGCGCGACCCACCGCCCGCCAGAACGTGGTCCAGGCCACGGCGAGGTCGTACTCGGCGCGGATCAGGGCGGCCTCGGATTGGGCGAGCGCCGCCTGCGCGTCCAGGACCTCGACCTGGTTGCCCTCGCCCAGCCGATAGCGCTCCTCCGCGAGCGTCATGGTCTCGCGGGCCGCGGCGACGGCTGCACGGGCCGGAGGGATGCGGGCCGCGGCCTCCACGACCCGCGACCGGGCCTGCTCGACCTCCGCGCGGATGCTCAGGTCCAGGGCCTCCAGCCCCGCCTTGAGCGCAGCCAGGCGCGCCTCTTGCGCCCGCACCCCGTGACGGGTCGCGAGCCCCGAGAAGATGGGGTACGACAATCCCACCCCGACCGCCCAGTTCCAGACGAGGTCGTCCATTTGGACGCCCGCCTCCGACGCCGACCCGAACGCAAACAGGCGCGGAAAGTAGTCGCCCTGGATGCGCGTCAACTCGGCCTCCTGGGCCCGTAGCCGATCGAGGAAGGCCGCGCGCTCGGGCCGCCGCTCGAAAGCCTCGGCCACCGCGATCTCGAGGTCGGGGGGCGGGCTCTCCGGGGCCGGGATGGCGGGTGCCACGGCCTGGAACCGGAAGCGCTCACGGGTCCCCATGGCGGCCAGGAGCACGGCGCAGGCGAGGTTGCGCGCCTCCTCGGTCGCCGCGTATCCGGCCTCGGCCATCTGCGCCGCGGCCTCGGTGCGGGTCACGTCAATACGGGGCCTTGCCCCGGCCTCGTACAGTTCCTTCGCCCGCTTCGCGAGCGCGCGCGCCTGGTCCCGCACGCGCAGGCCGACCTCGGCCATGCGCTGGGCCGCCACGACCCCGTGGTACGCGGTCACCACCTGGGCCCAGACCCCGAGCCTCGCGGCCGCGAGGTCCTTCCTCGTCGCCTGCGTCGTGGCCTCGGTGGCCCGATGCGTCCCGAGCGTCCGGCCGAAGTCCCAGAGGCTCTGTCGCAGGTTCAGCGAGAACTGGAAGAAGTTGTAGGACTTCGTGCTGCGGCTCGTCGCGGTGCTGAACAGGGCCCCGGGGGTGGGGACCTGGTTGCCCGTGGCCCTGGTATAGGAAGCGTCGAAGTCCAGGCTCGGCAAGAATCCCGCGAAGGCCACGCCCTCGCCCTCCTGGGCAGCCTCGACGGCGTGTTGCGAGGCGCGAAGGTTCGGGTGGTCGCGCAGAGCCGTGTCCAGGGCCTCGTCGAGGGTCAGGGTGCGCTCCTGGGCGGTCGCGCCCCCGGCTGTGGCCAGCATCGTGACCAGGCCGAACGCGACCCGTTTCAGTGTCAACCTTGCTCGCTCCATCCTCGTGCCTCCGGACTGGCGGTCCTCCTTGTACCACGCACCGCGCAGCACGTCACCTCGCCGCGCCGCGGACCCTCCCCTGGAGGCCGTGCGCCCGTGTATGATCGGGTGCGTGGCTGCGGCGAGGGGCGGGGATGTTTACGAGGGTCAAGGCCGGGTACATCGCGTGGCTCGCGGTCACGGTCGCGAGTCGTGCCGGCATCGCGGACCTGGAGCCGGTGCCGGAGGCCCTGGCCCGGGCCCTGAAGGCCGTCGTGGCGGACCCGCTCCCGAAGCAACTGGCCGCGGATGCCCACTTCGTCGTGTCGGACGAGGGCGCGCACTGGCTGTTTCGCGAGGCCGTGGCGGACCTGGGAGGGGCCCTCGTCGGCGTGGGGACCGACCCCAACTACCTGCTGGCCGCGTGGGCGAGGTCGGACCTCGTGGTCCTCCTCGATTTCGACCAGGTGGTCGTGGACGTGCACGCGGTCTATCGCCAGGTCTTCCTGAACAACCCCGACCCTGCCGCGTTCCTCCAGGCCTGGTCCGCGTCCCGGCGGGCGGACGTCGAGGCGTGGATCACCGCGGCCCACGGCGACCCGAGCGAGCGCGAGCGCGTCCTTCGCACTTACCGGATGGCGCGCAACCTCGTCGAATGGCGCCTGCGCTCCCTGCGCAAGACCTACCGCGAGCGGAAGATCCCGACCTTTCTCGACGACCCCGCGCAGTACGGCCACCTGCGCGACCTGTTCCGGGCTGGCCGCGTCTTCGCGGTGCGGGGGGACCTGACCGGACGGTTTGCAGTGCGGGGAGTGGCGAAGGCGCTCCGGGACGCCGGGATTCCCGTCCGGGTCCTCTATCTGACCAACGCCGAGAAGTATTTCGACTTCACGAGGGACTACAAGGCGAACATGCGAGCGCTCCCCTTCGACGACCGCTCAGTGGTCCTGCGCACCGCGGGCGGGTGGGACCCCGAGGTCGCACCGGACGGGCTCTACACGTACCTGGTTCAGCCTGCGGCGTCCTTCCTCGCCTGGATGCAAGACGATATCCCGTGTTCCTTCAAGACGCTCGTCAGCCGGCGGCGGCACGACAAGGCGCGCCCGGGACTCGCGACCATCACGGCCTTGCCCCCGCCCCCGAAGTCCCGTTCCCGGGGGGCAAAATGACCGTTCATCGCGTCGCCGCGGTCGTGCTGCTGGTCCCCTCCGTCGCCATCGGCGACTCGGCCACCCCGGAGGTCCTCCCCTGCGAAGAGCCCCCGCCCGGCATGGCCTGCATCCCGGGCGGCCCCTTCCTGCGCGGTTCCGACGACGGGCCCGCGGACACGAGGCCCCAGGCGACCGTCTTCGTCCAGACCTTCTACATGGACACGCACGAGGTCACGGTCGAGGAATACCGCGCCTGCGTGCGGTCAGGCCGGTGCCCCGAGGCCGGACCCCGATACCTGGACTTCGACCGCCCCCGCCAGCCCATCACGGGCGTGTCCTGGTACGACGCGGTCGCCTACTGCCGCGCCCAGGGCAAGCGCCTCCCCACCGAGGCGCAGTGGGAGAAGGCGGCCCGGGGCACGGACGGACGGCTCTACCCCTGGGGAAACGAGCCCGTGGACTGCCGCCGGGCCGTGATCATGGACGCCTCGGGACGCTCGTGCGGGGTGCGCAAGGCGCGCGGAGGCCACCCCGAAAAAGGACGCCCCCTGGAGGTCGGCTCGCGTCCCCCCGGCCTCTTCGGCCTGCACGACATGATCGGAAACGTCTGGGAATGGGTCGCGGACTGGTACAGCCCATCCTACGGAGCGTGCGGAGCGGACTGTCTTGGAGTGGACCCGGCCGGACCCTGCGACGGCCGGGAACCCTGCCCCGGTCACCATCGCCGCGTGGTCCGGGGCGGTTCCTGGTACTGGCCCGCCGCGTACGCGACGGCCATCCGCCGCAGGCCCCACGTTCCGCGAAACGACCCCGAATTCCATCACTTCGGCTTCCGGTGCGCGGCGACGGTCGAGGAGGCGCGCGCCTTGCGGCGCCAGGACCCCTGATCACCCCGGTTCGTCTGCCGGCAGCGTGAACGTGACGGTCGTCCCGCGGCCCCACTCGCTCGCGATGTCAATCGTCCCGCCGTGGTCGGTGACGATCCCATAGACCACGGCCAGTCCGAGCCCGGTGCCGGCCCCCACGTCCTTGGTGCTGAAGAAGGGGTCGAAGACCTTGTCGAGGTGCTCCTCGCGGATGCCGTGCCCGTCGTCCTCGACAGCGACCCGCACCTCGCGCGCCTCGCGCCCACCTTCCACGTCAATCGTGATGCGACCTCCGCTCGATGGACGGTCCGGACGCATGGCAATGGCGTCAATCGAGTTCATCAGGAGGTTGATGAAGACCTGCTGCAACTGGTTGAAGTTCGCCCGGACGGGGGCCAGGTCCTCGGGGACGCGGACCTCCATCGCGATGCGGTGCTTGGCGAGCGGCCCCTGCAGCAAAGGGAGGACGGCTTGCAAGACCTCGGCCAGGTTCACGCGCGAGCGGACCGCCGCATGCTCGCGCGAGAAGTCGAGCAACTGCCGGATCAGGGCCGAGATGCGGTCAATCTGCTGAACGATCACGCGCAATCCCTGGGTGATTTCCGGGTGGTCCCCGGCCATGTCCAGCAGGTACTCCGCCCGTCCGGAGATGATGTTGAGCGGGGTCCCGACCTCATGCGCCAGGCCCGCGGCGAGGCGGCCGATGGCCGAGGACTTCTCGGCCTGCACCAGCCGCCTTTGCGCATTCTTCAGGTCCGCGTACGCCGTTTCGAGCCGGTGGTACAGCATCGCGCGCTCCAGGGCCACCCCGATCCAGTTCGCGATGGCCATGAGCAGGTCCTCGTTCTGGGGGTCCGCGTTCGCCTCGCACCGGGTGACGACCGTGAGCAACCCGAGGTCCTCCGAGCGTCCCTTCAACCGGAAGAGCGCCACGGGACAGAAGGTCCCCGACTGCGCCAGGTCCTCGTCGGCCTGGACCGCGACCATGCCCGGCAAGGGCTCGGGAAAGACCCGCTCCGACTCGCAGAATCGCCTGACCTCGGGCATGGCGGCCAGGGCCTCCGCGGTCGCCGCAGACATGCCGGACCAGGCGAGGGGCCGCATCCTGGTGACCTCGACGCCGTGGCCGTCGGAAAACGCGAGCACGGCCACGGCCCGGACCTCGGCCAGGTGGCGCGTGGCCTTCACCGCGGCCCGGGCCACGTCCTCCGGTCCCAGCGCGCTCGAGAGGGCCTCGGACAGGCGGTTCTGGACCTCGAGGCGCCTGAGGTACAGCCGATTGCGCTCGCGCAGGTGCTGGCGCTCGGTCAGGTCGCGCACGATGGACAACAGTTCGTCCGGGGCGCACGGTTTCAGGATGTAGCGCGTGGCACCCTGGTTCATCGCCTCGATGGCGCTGTGGACCGAGGCGTTGCCGGTCACGATCACGATGTCGAGGTCCGGGGCGGCCGCCCGCATCCGGCGAAGGAGCTCGACCCCCCCCATGTCGGGCAGCCTCACGTCCACGAGGGCGATCCCGTAGGGATGCGCCCGCACGGCCTCGAGCGCCTCGGCTCCGGTCCGGCAGGTCTGGACCTCGGCAACCTCCTGCGACAGGATGTCCGCCAGGGTCTCGGCCAGGAACTGGTCGTCGTCCACGATGAGGACGCGGCGCGTGCCAGGCGTCGTGGACGGGGCACCGCTCATCGCGCCTCTCCCGCGGGCAGACGGATGGTGAACACCGCCCCTCCCTGCGGGCGGTTGCCCGCCTCGACCGTGCCACCCTGAGCCTCGGCGAAAGCTCGGACCAGGGTCAGTCCCAGTCCCGTGCCGCCCGATGTGTGAAAGGGTTCGAACACGGCCGCCTCCTCGCCGGGCCGCAGCCCGGGCCCCGAGTCCTCGACCCGCGTGACCACGTGATCGCCCTCGCGCGCTACCGAGATCGTGATCTCGCCCCCGCGCGGCCCCATCGCTTGGACGGCGTTGTTCACGAGGTTGCGCACCATCCGGGTCAGGAGCGCCGGGTCGGCCCGACCCATCACCGCCTCCTCGGGCAAGCGCAGCCGGACCCCCGGGGCCCCGAGGGTGGCCCCCTCCGCCGCCCCCCGCACCCATGCGGCGATGTCGCCGGGCCGCGGGTCGGCGCGGATGGGCCGGCTCGCCTCCAGAACGTCTTCCGCGAGGGCGCGCGCGGCCTGGACCTCGGCCTCGAGCATCCGGAGCGGACGCTCGACCCCGGCATCGTCACTGGACAGTCGCTTCCGCAGCAGGTACAATGCGTTCTGCATCACCGTGAAGTGATTGCGCAACTCGTGCGCGAGCCCCGCGACCTCCATCCGCCTGTCGTCCGGCATCTCTCCCCCCGGTTTCCGGTCGAACCGATTCTAACGCGAGTCTTCGCCCGCGGCCACCCCGGTGGTGAGACGTTTCGCCATGGGGGTTCTTCCGTGCAACACCGCGACGGTGAAAGAAGGTCACAAGAATCGTGGCGTATCGCCACGAATCGTGATAGTGTTCCAGCCTGCCGTGGGGACGCGCGACATGGAGGCCCCCCAGACCAGGCCCCGTTCGGTCCTCGTCGTGGACGACGAGCGGGACATGTGCGACCTCATCGTGGACTTCCTGGGTCGCGAAGGGTATGAGGTCGAGGCGGCCCACACCGGTGCGGAGGCCCTGGCCCGGGTACGCGAGCAGGACTACGACGTCGTCGTCACCGACCTCCGCATGCCCGGGATGGACGGGCTGGAGGTCCTGCGCGAGGTCAAGGCCCTGCGTCCCGATGTCCCCGTGATCCTGATCACGGCGTTCGGCTCGATTGACCTCGCCATCGAGGCCATGAAGGCTGGGGCCTTCTACTTCGTGACCAAGCCCTTCAAGATGCGGCAACTGGAGGCCCTCGTGGCCAAGGCCGCCGAGCAGCGCGGCCTGGTCCTCGAAAACCAGCGCCTGCGCCGCGAGGTCCAGGGCCACTACGAACCGGACCGGATCATCGGACACAGCCGGGCCATGCGCGAGATCTTCCGGATGGTGGACCTCGTGGCGGATTCGTATAGCAACGTGCTCATCGTGGGGGCGTCCGGTACCGGCAAGGAAATGATCGCCCGCGCGATCCACTTTCGCAGCCGGCGCGCCCAGGGCCCGTTCGTGCCGGTCAACTGCTCGGCCATCCCCGAGGGCCTGCTCGAAAGCGAACTCTTCGGCCACACACGCGGGGCCTTCACGGGGGCCTACACGTCGCGCAAGGGCCTGTTTCTCGAGGCGTCGGGCGGGACCCTGTTCCTGGACGAGATCGGGGACATGGGGCTCGCCCTCCAGGCCAAGTTGCTGCGCGTCTTGCAAGATCGCGTGGTGCGGCCCGTCGGGTCCAACAAGTCCTTCCCGGTGGATGCCCGCGTGATCGCCGCCACCCACCGGGATCTGAAGGCGGCGGTGCGCGAGGGCGCTTTCCGCGAGGACCTCTATTATCGGTTGAGCGTGATCCCGATCCGCATCCCGCCCTTGTCGGAGCGGGTCGAGGACATTCCCCTCCTCGTGGACCACTTCCTCGAGAAGTGCGCGGCCGCCTCGGGTCGCCCCCGCAAGCGCATCACCGCGCGGGCGGTGGCTGCGCTCCAGCGCCGGACCTGGGAGGGCAACGTCCGGGAACTCGAGAACATCATCGAGCGCCTCGTGGTCCTGACCCCGGGCGAGACGATTGACGTGAACGACCTGCCCTTCGCGATGGCACCGGAAGGGGCGCGCGGCCCGGGCCAGGGCCCCGACGACCTCCCCACGCTCGACGAGATGGAGCGACGCTACGTGCTCCAAGTCCTGGACCGCACGGCCGGCAACAAGGAGAAGGCCGCCCGCATCCTGGGCATCAACCGGCGGACCCTCTACCGGATGCAGGAGCGGTGGGCCCGCAAGCGCTAGGCGCCGCCCGCGCAGGACCGTGATCGTGGGCCGTGACCGTGTCGGTGGCCGTGGCCGTGACGGTGTCCGTGGCCGCCGCGGAGTCACTGCCGGAATCCGGACCCCGGACGCCGGACGCCCGACCCCCGATGCCAGATGGCGCGGCTTGGAGCCGGCTTCGGCACCACGGGCCAGAAGCGGTCACGGGGCCGGAGCGACGGGGACCGGGGTGGGCGTGGGGGCCGCAGCGTCCTGCTTTGGGATCAGGCCCGCGATCCCGGCGAGAGGAACGGTCAGCGAGGCATCCACGGTGCGGTCTCCGTGACCCCCGATCAGGAAGGTCACGCCCACATCGTCCTTCGCGGTCTGGAGGCCGGGCATCTGCTCCTCGAGCGAGGGGTCGAGTTTCGACACGAACCTGAGGACCTCGAGGATGGACAGATACCCGACGCCCGCGACCTGGAATCCGGCCTTCGAGACGAGCGTGTCCAGCGGGTTCTGGGTGCCCGCGGCGCCCTCCCCGCGCGCGATCCGGCCGATGTCCCCCACGGCGTCCCGGCCGAAGGCGGCGTACACGCGGTTCTTGTCGGACCCCACGGCGGCCGAGATCTTCTCACCCACCATCTTCTGGACCTTCTCGAAGTCGTCGTCCGAACGCAGGGCCTCGGGGACCTTGGCGTAGTCCACCGCGATCTCGACCCCGTCCACGCGAACCCCTGCGGCCGCCTCGTTGCGCAGGGTCAGGGTCAGACCCTGCTGGGCCAGCAAGGGCTTGAGTCCATCGAAGAGGGCCCTGGGCGTGCTGAAGTCGAGTTTCTGGACCGCTTCGGGGACCTCGGCCGCAAACTTCTGGGCGAGCGTCCCGACCTTCGCCAGCAAGAAGGCGACCATCTCGTCCAGGGTGGCACGCGCCTTCTCGCCGTCCGTCGCCGCGCCGATGCTCACGACCCGGAACGGGAAGTCCCCGTCCCGACCGATAAAGAACGCGGACTCCCCGGTCTGGACGTCCAGGGACCGCGCGAAGAGCGTGTCCAGCCGCTTCTTTTCGTCCTCCGTCAACTGGAGGAGCGACGCGTAGAAGTCGAGCCCCAGCCGCGACCACGCCTCGAAGGCCTTGGGGTCCACGTTGGCCGCGACCACGAACCACCCCCCGGCTGGCAGGGCGCGGTGGAGAGAGACCTTCCGCTCGCGGGTCCCCGCCGCGAACCGGGCGAGCCCCTGACCCTCGACCGCCTTCACGCTCCCCCTCACCACGAGGTCGCGCCCGTCGTACGCGAGCGTCACCCGCGCCACCTCGGCCTGGTCCAGGAGGGCAAGGAGCAGGTCCGTCTCCTTCTGGAGCATGTCCTGCATCCCCGGGAACTGGATCGGACCCTGCGGGGGAAGCAGATTCGCCATCTCCTCGCGCAGGCTCCTGAGGTCCTCCGCCGCGACGCGACGGAAGTTCTTCGCCGAGAACTGCAGGTCCAGCAAGTCCCCGAACGGGACCCGTGCGAAATCGCCCTGCACGAACGGCTTCACCGCCGCGAAGGCCTTGGGATCCAGGGTGAAGATCGCATGGTCCCCGACTACGTTCACGAAGAGGTTGGTCCCGAGCATCGTCGAGTACCTCGTCTCGTTGTCCGGGGCACCGGCGGCCTGGTTGTCGGGCAGGGCCGCGGCCAGGGCCTCCCGGCCGCCCTTGAGGGGCAGGACCAGGACGACCGGGACCTCGAACTTCTTGTGGTCCAGCACGACGAATCGGAACGGCTTCGTCGTGTCGAGCCACGCGAGGTTCCTCACGCCGAGCAGCTGTCCCTGGAGGAGCGCCGGGATCTGGGCACCCACCATGGGCGCCGCCTGGGGATTGAACTGGCCCACGATCTTCGTGAGGGTCCCCGTGAGGTCGTCGAGGGACCTGGCCGCCCCGTAAGCGAGCACGTCGTCGGGGATGGCCAGGGCGCCCACGTCGAGGAGCGCCGCCGAGGCCTCCCCGGGCGCCTCCGGGGCCTTCTTCTTGCAGCCCGCGACCACGAGGACCGCCGCGAACACCACGCCTAGGCGCAACCACGATCTCTTCATTGCCGTTTCCTCCTGATGAGTCCAGAGAACGGAACGTGACCGAGTCTAGACGGGTTCAGGCTTTCGGTCAAACCAGAGCCATTCCCGAGCAATCCGCGCTGTAAGCGCGGATTGCGACCCGGCCGCAGCAGGGGCCCCG
>JBBIPO010000078.1:0-15988 GCA_037442805.1 Deltaproteobacteria bacterium | reverse complement strand
GCTCGCTTCGCTCGCTGCGCGCGAAGACGGGGCCCCGTGTGGCACTCGGACGGCACGGGAAGCCGTCCTCGTGCCACTTCACCCCCCACGGCGCCCGCGCTGCGGGCGCGTCGCAATCCGCGCCTACAGCGCGGATTGCTCGAATATGGAATCCCGTTTGACACCCATTGGACATTCTGCTACAAGATCAACACCCCAAGAAGGCTGGGGGAATGGTGTCTCTCTCAGGAGGTACAGTTCGATGAAGACATTCATGTCGTTCGGGATCATGGTACTGTTCGGTCTGGCCGCGTGCGGTGGGGGCGGCGCAGGCGGTGGCTCGAAGTCGTTTTCCGAATTGAAGTCCAAGTTCGACAACCCGACCGGGGACCTCGAGGCGGGGAACGCGAAGAGCGTGGCCGCGGCCCTCCAGGAGGAGCAGAAGAACTCCCAGGGGATGGGCAAACTGGGTCTGTCGTCCGTGCAGGGGGCGCAGAGCGATTCGCCGATCGATTGTTCGAACTACACGCCGGGGAGCACGTCCATCACCTGTACCTGCAACGGTGGGGGCACGGTGGCTTACGAGGTGGGGACGACGACGTCCGTTCCGCAGCAGGGCGACCCCATCGCGGTTGCCTACGATTACAACTCCTGCGCCATGCAGTACGAGGACTGCACCTCGACGGTGGACGGGACCGGGTGGTACCTGACGACGTACGGCAACCAGCAGGGTGAGTACTGCTTCTCGTTCAACGGGAACGTGTCCTCTTGCGGTGAGGCCAGCCAATCCGTGTCCGTCGAGTACTGCTACCTGGACGGTCAGATGTGGTACCTCATCGAGGTTGGCGGCGACTACTTCGCGGTCAACGGCACGGTGTACGACAACGGCGCCTTCGACATCACCGTGAAAGACAAGGACGGCGAGTGGCACTGCGTGAGTGAGGACGGGCAGACCGGCACCTGCGAAGGGCCGGGCGGCTCTTTCCAGTTCTGAGGCGTTTCCTCCAACCCCCTCCGTGACTCTCTGCTCTGCATGAGGCTATGACTGCGTTGGCGCTCTGCGCGCGGGACAGTGGCCGCAACGGTGGCCGTGTCCGTGACCGTGTCCGCCACGGAGTTCCGGCCGCATTCCGGACCCCAGATCCCGGACCCCCGACCCCGGTTTCCGTGGGGACGCGAGCGCCTGCTCGCGCGTGGAGGCGCGGGCGCTGCTCACACGGGACCGTGACGGTGGACGGTGTCCGTGTCGGTGACCGTGGCGAAGTCCGTGTTCGTTCTGGTGGCGGTGACCGCGCCCCTGTCCGCCGCGGACTTGCTGCCGGAACCCGGCCCCCGGATGCCCGACGCCGGGCCCCGGCCCCTCCCCAACGTCCCTCGCGGCAAATGCACCACTTTGACACCCCGGAACGATGACCCCTACAATCCGCAACAGAAACCAGGAGGGCATCGTGGTCCTGGGCGATGTCACCCCCTACCTCCCGCTGGTGCGGTCGGTGGCCTCGAGGATGGCGGCCCGACTGCCGCGGACCGTGGACCTGGACGACCTGATCAGCGCGGGGATCCTGGGGCTCATCAACGCGGCCCGCCAATATGACGAGAACCGCGGGGTCCCCTTCGACCGGTACGCGGAGATCCGGGTGCGGGGCGCCATCGTGGACGAGCTGCGCACCCTGGATCAGACCACACGATCGGCCCGGAAGCGGCACGCGGAGATTGCGGACGTGACGCGCGCCCTGGCCACGCAACTGGGCCGTCAGCCCTCCCAGGAGGAGGTCGCCCTGGCACTCGGCGTCTCGCTGAACCAGTTCCATGCCCTGGCCTCCCGGTCCTCGCCGGTCGTGGTCTGTGGCTTCGACGACCTGGCCCCCCCGGGCCAGGAGGGCCACCGCGATTCCAACCCGGCCTTGCACGACCATGCGGCGTTGGCCCCGGAATCGGCCGTCGCGCGACGCGAGACGGCCGAGCAGGTGGCCCGCGCGGTCGAGTGCTTGACCGACCGGCAGCGGCAGGTGATCACGTTCTATTACTTCGAGGGGATGAACTACCGCGAGATCGCGGACTTGCTGGGCGTGACCGAGGGCCGGGTCTCCCAGTTGCACACCGCGGCCACGGAACGCCTGAAGACCCTCCTCGACGAGGACCTGGAGGCGTGACCGCAGTCGGCGGACGCGCGAACGGATGACGCCGATGGAGGAGCCCCCATGAACATCACGCGGGTATCGGGAATCGTGGGGACGTGCCTGTGCATCGCGTGCGGGGACGGGAGGCCCCCGGTCCTTCCGAGGCCCCTCACGCGCCTGCAAACGGACCGGGACTACTTGCGAGACGGGTACGGGCGCTACGTCTTCTTCCACGGCGTCAACGTCAGCGGCAGCACCAAAGTGCCGGCGGCGGTGGATGGTACGCCGCTGACCGTGGACCAGATGGGGGAGCCCCATGCGCGGGGCGTCCCGAGTTACCTTGGCCTGCCGTTCCCCGGGCACACGGGGAAGGTCGTGCGCCCCGAGGACATCGCGCCGGCCGCCGACTCCGAGTTCCGGAAGTTGCGCGACGCGGGCTTCAACGCGGTCCGGCTCCTGGTGAACTGGGAGGGGATCGAACCGGTCCGCAAGGGGGAATACGACCGGGAGTACCTGGCGTCCATCCGGACCGTGGTCCAGGCCGCCGCGCGATACGGGATTTACGTCCTGCTCGACATGCACCAGGACGCGTTCAGCCGGCACCTCGTGGTCCGTTACAACGAGACCCCCTCCTATGAGGACCCACCCGGGTCGGGGAACGTGGTGTATCCGGCGCCCGGGACCATCGAGAACACGCTCCTGGCCCTGGTCGGGCCCTACACGGACGCGGTTCGCGGCGAGGGGGCCCCGCGGTGGGTGGTCGAGGTCTGCCTGCCCGAGAAGGACCTGGACTCGCCGTTCTGGGGAACGCCGAGGCTGCTGCGCCTCCTCAACGAACTGACGTTGACCGACTTGCAGAAACTCGGGGAGCTTCTGGATGGGGTCCTGGGCGGGGGCGATGAGGGTGCCATGGCCATCCCCGCCTGGGCGCTCGCGCTGGTCGCGAAGAATCCTGGGCCATTCGAGGTGTGGGAGACGAGCGATGCCCTCCCGTTCACGAACTGGGGGATCATGGCCATGCTGTCGCTGGACGTGGCCCGCTGCTTCTTCTGCCTGCTCGCCGGGGACGCGGCCTTTCCCGGGCTGACGGTGACGGATGCGGACGGGAAGGTCCGCGGGGTGCAGGACTACCTTCAGGAAGCGTACGCGAACGCCTGGAAGCAGGTGGCGGAGCAGGTGAAGGACCTGCCGAACGTCGCCGGCTACGACCTCATGAACGAGCCCAACACCAACGCGATTCCGCTGTCCGCGGTGGCCGGACTGCTCCTCACCGGGGCCATGGACGGGGCGCGCCAGACGCTCCAGGACCTTCTCGGCCAGGAGAACGGCGACCTGATCTATCGCCTGCTCACCGGCCTCGGGCTGCTCCCGTCGCTGCCCGCGAAGCCCAAGCCCCCGGAGCCGCCCTGCGAGGAGCGGCGGGACGCGGTCGCCAGGAAGGCGTGTCAGGAGACGTACGACGCGGCCCTCGCGTCGTGGGAGGACGAGCGCGGAAGGGTCCTTCGCGACTACGGGTTCGACCACCTGGACCCTCTGGCCATCCTGGGGTTCAACGTGGGTTTCGACCGGGCGTACCTGAAACCCTTCTACGAGCGCGTGGGCCGCGCCATCCTGGAGGTGGACCCGGACGCCGTGATCTTCGTCGAGTCCTCGATGAACGTCTCGACGCTCTTTTCGGGAATGGCGGGCGGGATGTGGGACTTGAGCATGGACCGCCTGGACCTGCCGCGCGTCGTCTACGCCCCACACTGGTACGCGGACATCTATCCGTTCCTGGGATTCAACCAGCCGGACCGGCAGTTCCAGGTCGAGGAAGTCCGCTACCGCGACTACGAGCCAGGACTCCGGCAGGCCGCGGCCCTCGCGTCCTACGCCCTCGGAAACGTCCCGGTCGCCTTCGGCGAGTTCGGGACGTACTTCAAGTTCGGGGGGATCGAGAAGTCGCACGCGGAAGGCTACAGGGTGTCGGCCCACATCCTCGACAACTACTACGAGGCCCTGGAACGGATGTTCCGCAGCCGGTTCGTCTGGTGCTACACGCCGGACAACGACCGCCATTTCGGGGACTGGTGGAACAAGGAGGACTTCTCGATCCAGGGATGGGACGGGAAGTTCAGGGCGCCGGAGGCCTGGGCCAGGCCGTTCCCCAAGGCCCTGGCGGGACGGCCGATTTCAATGCACTACTATTCTCCGTTGCACTATTTTGACTTGAATGACAAGGTCGTGCCTCCGGTGGGGGAGTTCGAGGTCCGCTACGACTCGCACGAAACTGACGCCCCCACGGAGGTCTCGATCCCGGACGGGGTCTATCCCGACGGGTTCTACGTCTGGCTGTCCGACGGCTACGCCTACTACAACGCCGAGGCGCACACCCTGTACCACTTCCCGGACCAGGACGACCCCGACGCGGAACACCTCGTGCGCATTCGACCGCCGTTGCCGGGCCAGGAAAACGTGGGCTGGCGGTACTTCTTCCGGGGGGACCAGGCGATGCGCGCTTACTGACGCGCGGGAGGAAGGTCATGACATCCAGATGGCTGGTCACCCTGGGGATTGTGGGGACGTGCGCGGCGGCCCTCGCCGAGGAATCGGGTCGTGGTCCATGCGAGGCCGAGGAGGAGCGGATGGGCGGGGCGGCCTTGTCGTGGTCCGTCCGGCTCGACAACGTCTTTCTGTTCCGGAGCGATTCGGATTTCGACCGGACCGCGCCCCGGTACGACGAGAACGGCCAGACCGTCGGGGCCTTCGCCACCATCCTGACCCCGCGCCTGACGTGGCACCTGGCCCGCAACCTGCGCGCGACCTACGAGGTCGAGATCGGTCTGAACTACTGGAGCCGGAACAACCCCGACACGGAGTCGGCCCTGTCGCCCGACGTCTTCTTGATGAAGCACCGCGAGGTGTACGCGGAAGGGGAGTTCCTGGACGGACGGCTCGGGTTCAAGGTCGGCTACCAGCGCTTTCTGGACCCGACGGGGTTGTTCCTGAACCACTGGATCGGGGTCGCCCGGGTGTGGTGGGGGTTCGGCGAGGGGCGGCGGGTGGGGCTCTTCGTGGGCGAGGTCCCGGACCAGACGTACGAGGGGCTCACGGTGCGGGACAACAACTTCAAGCGCGACATCCTCGTGTTCGGGGCAAGCGGGGAGTGGGACGTCGGGGGAGGCTGGGGTCTCGCCGCGGGGGTCCCCGTTCTGCACGATTCGCACGTGGTCGGCAGGACCCGCTTCGTGGTGGCACCGGCGGCGCGCGTGTCGTACCGGTCCGAGCCGTGGACCGTGTTCGCGGACGGCGTCCTTCAGGCGGGTCACTTCGAGAACGCGGCCCTGGATGGCCGGGACCAGACCGTGTTCGCCTGGGCCGCGCAAGGGCACGTGGGCCTGGACCTGCACCCGTGGTCCGCGGAACTCAATCTCCTCGCCTTGTCACCGGACGACGCCTACGACGGGAACACGCACCAGGGGGCCTTTCTGTACGCGGCCAAACCCGCGAGCCGCACCCGGATGCTCACCGAGGACGAGGTCCGCGACTGGTACGACAACGACGACGAGCGCCTGTCCACGTTCGAGGGCGGCTTCTTCCTGAACCGCGCCGGGCTCTTCCTCGCGGACGCGAGCGCGGGCGTGGAGGTCACGAACTGGTTCCAGCCATCCGTGATCGTGGGCGCGGCCATGGCGCTTCAGCCCGACAACGCGCTGGGCGGGCGGTTCGTCGGGGTCGAGGCCCTGGTGGACCTTGCCGTATTCTGGCGCGAGATGCTCTTCGTCCACGTGACCGGCGGCGTCCTGGTCCCGGGGCGGGCCGCTGCGGCCCTGGTCAACCGGATAGACCGCCTGGCGACCGACCCGGTGTGGATGACGGAGGTCTCGCTGACCGTGCGCCGTTGACCCGCGCCGGTCGGGAGGGCCAACGCGGATGACGATCGAAATCCACGCGGTGGACTGGCTGATCATTGCCCTGTACTTCGTCGCGATCCTGGGAATCGGCCTCTATCTCAAGCGGTTCACCCGCACCGGGGACGACTTCTTCCTGGCCGGCAGGCGGAACTCTGCCTGGGTCGCGGGCCTCGCGTTCCTGTCGGCGAATCTGGGAGCGCTCGAGATCCTCGGGTGGACCGGCGGCACCATGAAGTACGGGATGTTCGTGTCGCACTTCTACTGGGTGGGCGCGATCCCGGCCATGTTGTTCCTCGGGCTTTACATGATGCCCTTTTACTATTCTAGCAAGATCCATTCGATCCCCGGCTATCTGCGCCTGCGATTCGATGAACGCACGCGCGTCCTGAACGCGGTGTCGTTCGCGGTCATGACCCTCCTGATGTCGGGCATCAACTTGTACCTGATGGCGCTCGTGTTCAAGGTGCTGCTCGGGTGGGACTGGCACGTCTCGATGTGGGCGTCCGCCGGGGCCATCGCGGTCTATATCACCCTGGGCGGGCTCATGAGCGCCATCTTCACCGAGATCGTGCAGTTTTTTCTGATCTGGGCCGGGCTGTTCCTGGTGGCCGTGCTGGGGATCGCGGACCTCGGGGGACCGGCGGCGCTCCTCGAGGGGCTCCCGGAGCGCATGACGCACCTGTGGTCCACCGCCGGAAGCGCGGCCGACAACGAGATGGGCATCACCTGGCTGGGCATCGCGCTGGGCCTGGGCTTCGTCCTGTCCTTCGGGTACTGGACGACCGACTTCCTGGTCGTGCAGAGGGCGTTTTCGTCCCGGGACCTCCGCTCGGCCCGCCTGACCCCGATCACGGCCTCGTTCTTCAAGATGGCGCTGCCCGTGATCGTGGTCGGGGCCGGGCTGGTGGCCTACCGTCTGCATGCGCAAGGGCTCCTGCCCATCCCGGACGACCCGACCCGACCGGGGCACACCTGGAACGACGCGGCCTTGCCCATGCTCATCGCGCGCTACTACCCACCGGGGCTCGTGGGCCTCGGGGTCACGGCGCTGCTCGCGGGCTTCATGGCCGGCCAGGCAGGGAACGTGAGCGCGTTCAACACGGTGTGGACCTACGACCTCTATCGGGTCCTGATCCGGCGCGACGCATCCGACAAGCACTTCGTGTGGGTCGGGCGGGTCACGACCGTGGTGGGGATCCTGTTGTCCGTGGCGACGGCCTACGTGGCCATGCGGTTCAACACGATCATGGACTACATCCAGGCCATCTTCAGCTGGGTCAATGCCCCCTTGTTCGCGACCATGCTCCTGGGGATGTTCTGGCGAGGGACCACGAGCGCCGGGGCGTTCTGGGGGTTGGTCGCGGGAATGGTCTCGTCGTTCTCGATCTTCCTGGGGTTCCGGCTGGACGTGTTCGGTCCCGGGCTGGCGCGCGTCTTGTGCTTCTCGGAGGCCCCGAGCGACATGGCGCGCAACCTCTGGCAGGCCTGGTGGGCCTGGGCCGTGTGCGCGGGCGTGACCGTGGCGGTGAGCCTGGTCACGCCGCGCAAGTCCGACGAGGAGCTGCGCGGGCTTGTCAAGGGCCTGACCCCCTCCCCGGACGACGGTCGGGTGTCGTGGCTCCGCAGGCCGGTGACGTGGGCCGCCGTGTCGCTGATGGTCCTGATCGGGCTCAACGTCTGGTTCTGGTGACACAGGACCCTGGGCACGCGAGCGCTTGCTCGCGCGCCGTCGTTTTCGGGAAAGGAGGTCCGGCGATGAGAGAGAACCACGGACCATCGGAGGACCGGGGGAGTCCGCTCCCGATCTGGTTCTTCGTGGGGCTCATCTTGGCGGCCTACGGCGCGATCCTGATGGCGTCCGCCTTCCTCGTCAGCGTCCCGGATCGCATCGTCGCGGTCACGGCCACGCCCCCGGGCCTGTGGTGGGGAGGAGGGATGGCCGGCCTCGGTCTCGTGTTCCTGTGGGTGGGCCTTCGCGGGAGGGGAAGATGACCCGGTTCGTCGCCACGAGGTCGCCGTCGTTTCCCGACGCGCCTCCCGACGCCCCGCTCGGCCCGTTTCCCGCGTCACGATGGCAGGTCCTGTGCGGAGACGCGGGCCACTGGCGTGTGGGGCTGTATTCCCCGGACTTCTCGTCGGCGGACCAGGTGACGGAACTGGAACGCCACGACTGTCCCGAATTCTTCTGGCTCGTGTCGGGCCGCCTGACCCTCGTCCTCGCGAACGGGACGGGAGGGGTCCGCGAGGTTCCCCTTCGCCCCGGCCGACCCATGCTGGTCCGCGCCCCCCACTCCGGGTACTGCCCGGACGGCCCGCACACCGGCGTGGCCCTGGTGGTCGAGCGGGACGAGTTCACGACCGAGTACCGCGCGGTCGAGGAGTGGGGCGCGCAGGAATAGGGGTTCCCAGGCGGACGCGGTCACGGACTCCGACACGGTCACGCTCACGGCCTCCGGTGCGGAAACTCGCTTATACTCAGGACTCCCGTTTCTCTCGGTTTCCAGGGGCTCGATGACCCTCCACGATGCGATCACCTTCCTGACCGAGGCCCACCCCTGGCTCCTGTGGCTGATCCTGTTCGCCTCGGCGGTCATCGAGTACGTCTTCCCGCCCTTTCCGGGCGACACCGTCACCCTGGCCGGGGCCGTGCTCGTCACCGCCTACGGGGTGTCCGCGCCCGCGGTCCTGGCGGCCGTCCTGGCCGGCGGCTTGGTCGGGTGTGCCGCGGACTACGGGCTCGGGGTGCTCGCGGCCCGGGGCACGTGGCCGGGCGCGCACCGGTGGTGGGTCGTGCGCCGGGCGCGCGAGGGGGCCGAGTCCGCGGCCCGGGCCTTTGCCCGGCACGGGGAGGTCCTGATCGTGGTCAACCGCTTTCTGCCTGGGGTGCGGGCCTTCCTGTTCGTGGCCGCCGGCATGGCCGGGATGCGATTCGGCAAGGTGATGTTCTACGCGACCCTGTCCGCCCTCGCGTGGAACGCCCTGCTCCTCGCCGCGGGCATGGCCGTGGGCGCGCGGTGGGAAGACCTGGAGTTCCTGTACACGACGTACCAGAGTATCCTATGGCGCGTGCTCGCGGCCGTGGTCCTGGTCCTCGTGGCCCGGTGGGCGTGGCGCCGGCGACGTGGCTCCGGCCCGCCCTCACGACAGGGCCTGGACGATCGGGACGATCATCCGGCGGAATGAGATCCGCGTGCCCTCGCAGTGGTCGCCGATGTACTCCAGGGCATCTGCCCGATGCGGGCACCGGGTGTAGTCGCGCTCCGCCGGGACCGGGGCGAAGGTCTCGCGTTCCAGTACCCCGAGGGGCTCGCGACCCAGCGAGGCCAGCGTCTCGACCCATTGCCGCACCCGCAGTAGTCGTTCGAACTGGTGCAGCAGCCGTTCCTGGGTCGGATAGAGGTTCAGGGCGGCCCTCTTGCGCGCGCTCTCTGCCGGGGTCAACCGGATCTCGTGGACCTCCCCCCTCTTCCAGGGTGGAAACCGCAACAGCACCGTCCAGGCCAACTCGTATTCCGGCAGTTCGTACAGGCGCGCGTCGGGGCGGTCGCGCAGCGCGAGGCGCGCGAACAGGTGCGTCAGGTCGTGCTCCGGGTGCCCCCCTTGCCACGCCAGCGTGAAGACCACGTCGGGACGGAAGGCCCGGACCTCCGCCGTCACCTGCGACAGGATGGCCCGGAACCACGACAGCGCCTCATGCCTCTTTCCCGGTTCCTTTGCGATGCGCACCAGGGCCCGGTAGACCTCGACCTCGGAGTGGCCCAGGAAACGCAGGCGATGGGTGTCCACGCCGAGAATCCGCATCGCGGCCTCAGTCTCGAGTCGCCTCGCCGCCGCGTACTCCCGGCGTTCCATCCCCGCCAGGTCCGCGAGCCCGTCCCCATTCGTGACCCACAGGAAGTGCGACCCGGGCGGGGCGCGCTGGATCAGCCCTCCGTAGGCGGCCTCGTCGTCCTGGTGGGCGAACAGGAACATCACGCGCGTCGTGGGCGCGAACAGGGCCTCCGGGGGGGGCGTGACCTTCATGAGGCCATTGTCTCTCTCGCGCCCTGTCAGGTCAACTCCCGGTCCCGCCAGGACGAATCGGCGAGCGTCCTCAGGGAGGCGCGCGGGGACGTGGAGGGTACGAGTTCCGCTCGCCCTCCCCCCCAAACCTTGACACGCCCGCCCAACATCCGGAAACTGCCCTGGCTGACCGTGCGGAGGGAGAAATGCCACGCCTTTTCTGCGAATCCTGCGTGACGGTACGGGCCACGGCGGGGTGCGTGCTCGCCGCCGGCCTCCTGGCCCCGGGCGAGTCCGCGGGCGAACCCCTGCCGGAGTACGCCCCCCGGCCCGACGCGGTCCGGCCGGAGGTCCCGGAGGTCTATCGCTGGGACCTGTCGCACCTGTTCGCGGACATTGCGGCCTGGGAGAAGGCCCGCGCGGACCTCCAGGCGCGACTGCCGGAGATGGAGGCCTGCCGGGGACACGTGGCGAAGGATGAGCGCGCGTTCGGGCGTTGCCTGGACCTGGTCTTCGATTTCGCGGAGAAACTCGACCGCCTGGCCTCTTACGCTCGCCTGGACTACGCCACGGACCGCACGCGGGAGGACGCGAAGGTCCGGACGGACCAGGCAGACACGCTTGTCACGCGGTTCAACGAGGCCCGGTCCTTTGTCGAGCCCGAGTTGCTCGCGGCGGACCCGGAGCGCCTGCGGGCCTTCGTCCGCAAGCCGCACCTCGCGAAATACGCGCACTACGTGGACGACCTGATCCGCCGCCGTCCCCACGTCCTGACCCCGGACCAGGAGCGCATCCTCGCCATGACCGGCGACGTGACCGCCGCCTCCCGGTTCATCCTGAGCGGCCTCGAGGAGGACGTGACCTTCCCGCCGGTCCTCGACGACTCGGGCCGGGAGGTCCCCCTGACCCGGGCCTCGTTCCCGAGGCTGCGTGCGGACGCATCGCGCGCGGTGCGCGAGGACGCGGTGCGCAAGTTCTTCTCGACGCTCGGGGCCTTTGCGCGGTCGTTCGCGGCGGTCCTGGACCTGACGGTGAAGGGGAACATCTTGGAGGCGAGGGCCCGGGGATACGCCTCGGCGCTTCAGGCCTCGCTCGACCGGGGCGCGATTCCGGTCACGGTGTACGACGAGTTGCTCCGGGTCACCGCGGAGAACCTCCCGGCCACCCTCCACCGCTACGTGACTCTGCGCAAGCGCCTGCTCGGGTTCGACGCCCTGCACTACCACGACCTGTACGTGCCCCTGTTCGCCTCGCCGTACCGAGACGTTCCGTTCCCGAAGGCCCTCGGCCTGGTGAGGGACGCCCTGCAGCCCCTCGGCCCCGTGTACATGGAAGTCCTCTCCACCGGTCTGGACCCTCGCCATCGCTGGATGGACGCGATGCCGAATCGGGGCAAGCGGGGGGGCGCCTTCTGCAACGCGACCTACCGGGACCACCCCCTCGTGTTCCTTAACTACATGGGCGAGGTCGAGGACCTCTTCACCTTGGCCCACGAGTTTGGCCACGCGATGCACTTCTGGTTCTCGCACCAGGCCCAGGAGTACGTCAACGCCGAGGCGCCGATCTTCCTGGCCGAGGTCGCCTCGACCTTCCACGAGGAGATGCTCCTGTCGTCGCTGTTGGATCGCGCCGCCACCCGCGAGGAGCGCCTCTTCCTCCTGACCCGACGCCTGGAGTCCATCCGGACCACGGTCCTGCGCCAGGTGATGTTCGCGGAGTTCGAGCGCGACCTGTATCGCCTGGTCGAGGAAGGAGGCGCGGTGACCGGGGAAGGCCTGGGCGAGATCTACGCCCGACTGATCGCCAAGTACTACGGGCCGGACTTCACGGCGGGCGAGCACGACCGCTGGGAGTGGGCCTACATCCCCCACTTCCACTACAACTTCTATGTGTTCCAGTACGCGACGGGCCTGATGTCGGCCATCGCGCTCGCGGCGCGAGTCCGGGCCGGAGAGCCGGGCGCGGTGGACCGGTACCTGGACTTTCTGCGGGCCGGGGGTTCCGATTACCCCGTCGAGACCCTCCGGCGGGCCGGGGTGGACCTGACCCGACCCGAGCCGATGCAGGCGACCTTCGACCTCTTCCGTCAGACGCTCGACGAGGTAGAGCGACTGACCTCCACACCGTGAGGCCCCCGGCTGGCCCGGATTTCTGTTATCATGGGCTTGGCCTCGCCAGGGGGTGCACCATGAACGGTGTCGTCCGGTTGTTCATACCCGTGCTGGCCGCGCTCGTGGTCTGGCCCCACGGCGCGACCGCCCAGTCGGCCGCGAGCCCGTGGGACCGCCAGAAGGGCAACTGCGACGCGATCCTCGCGACCCCGGACAAGGTGACGCTCGAGGAACTGAAGTACTGCGTGGCTTTATGGGAGGCCTATCGGGACGTCTCCACGTTGAAACCGGGCGAGCGCGAGGCCGTGGCCCCGGCCTTCCAGCGGCTGTATCGGGAGGGGGACGAGGAGGGTCGCCACCTCGCGCGCAACGCGCTCGGGCGTCTGGGATTCACGCCCCAGGCCGAGAGCCCGGAAGAAATCGAGCGCAAACGCCAGGCGGCCCAGACCGCGCCGGGTCGCAAGAAGTACCGTCCCCACAAGGCGCAGCCAGCCGACCAAAAGGCCGCGCAGAAGATCAGGGCGCAGGCGTACAAGGCGTACAAGAAACGGGACTACCGGGGCGCGCTGGACCTGCTCGCCCAGGCCCTGGAGCGCGACCCCGCGTACGCCCAGGCCCTCTACGATGCCGCCTGCTGCTACGCCCTGATCGGCGACACGGACAACGCCATCGAGTACCTGCTGCGCCTGGCGGACATCGGGGACAAGGAGGCCATGGACAGGCTTCGCATGGCGAGAAAGGACAAGGATTTCAATGGGATACGTGACGAGCCTGGGTTCAAGAAGGCCACAGGCTTCGCGCGGGTCAAGGTCTTCAACGGCATGCCCCCGGCGGACCGCGAGGTGGGCGAGGACAATGTCTTCTTGCTGGTCGAGATGCTGCGCAACCCCAAACTGGGCTATGAGGTGGTCGAGGGGGGGGACGACAAGCACGTGCGCGACCGGCCCCACATCTGGTACAAGGAGCACTCGAAACTCCAGGCGTACGTGATCCGAAAACTCATCGGACATCCCCGCGCCCTTCTGGTCCCGGTGCCCCGGGACCGCGAGACGGACTTCGACATCCTCGTGTCCTGGGCTGACAAGGTCGAGGCGAACGAGTTCGGCGAGAAGTCGTCCAAGTACTCGCTGGTCGGAGGAGGGGGCAAGGGGGGCGGGGGAGGTGGTGGCGGGGCGTCCCTGGACCCAGAGAAGCGCGTGGACCAGGCCCTGCGTGAACAGGACGAGGCCTTGCGCCAGCCCGAGGAATACGCCCGCAAGACCGAGCGCGTGATCGCCACGCCCGAGCGGATGCAGAACCAGGCCGAGAGCGCCGTGGACCGGGTCGAGTCCACGGTCAACACGCTGGAGCGGGTCGGGGACAAGGCTGGGAAGGTGTTCCGGTAGTCCCCGTCTCGATGCGGGAGGTCATTATGCTGGCGATGTTTGGTGTGGGGACTGGAGAACTGCTGGTCATCGCGTTGATCATCCTGCTCCTGTTCGGGGCGACGAGGATCCCCTCGGTCCTGGGGGGCCTCGGACGCGGTCTGCGCGAATTCAAGAAGGGGCTGAGCGAGCCGGAACCACCCGCGGTCCAGGCCCACGGTGGCGTCACGGTTCCGGTCACGCTGCTCGAGGAACTGCGCGCCCGCGTGGGCAAGCAGGTCCGCCTCCTCCCGGATGGGACCCTGGAGGTCGGCGGGGCACAGGGGGCGACGATGGTGGAGGTGGACGCCTCCGGCCTCGTGGTGCGCGAGGACCAGGGAGTCGCCCGCATCCCCATCCAGGCCGTCAAGCGCATCATCCAGGTGAGTTGAGCGGCCATCCGGGACCGTCGTCACGATGCGACATCGAACGTGCGTCGGGCGAGTCTGGGCCGTCATCGTGACCGCGCTCGCGGGCTGTTCGGGCCAGGGGACCTCCCCCGCGGGGCGGGACCACGGGCCGGTGCCGGTGGAGGTCGTGTTTCCGGACCTCGGGCACGACCCGGGACCCGACGCGCCGGACGAGGAGGCCCCGTCCCCTGCGGACGTGGATGCGGTCCTGGCCGATGCCGTCCACGACGTGGGTCACGACCAGATCCCTGCCGACCAGCCCGCAAAGCCTCCAGACGACGGTGGGCCGGACGATTCGCTCGCGGCGGATGACGCGGCGACCCTCGGGGACCCGGACGCGGAGCGGCACGACGCGACGCTGTGCGCCCCCGGCGATCAGGGCTGCCCGTGCGCCTCGGACGCGGACTGCGACCCGTCGTACGGCGGATTCTGCGGGCAGAACCGGTGCAACAAGGCCCTCGGGGTCTGCATGATCGCCCCGGTGCAGAAGGACGGGACCCCGTGCGACGACCTGGACCCCTGTACCCTGGATGACGCCTGCTCGAAGGGGGTCTGCGCGGGGCGGCCCGACCCTTGCGATGACAAGAATCCCTGCACGGCGGACCGTTGCGACCCCGGGGTCGGTTGCCGGCACGACCCCCGGGACGCCCCCTGCGAGGACGGCGACTTCTGCCGCGGTCCGGACTCGTGCCTGGACGGGGCGTGCGTTTCGGGTCCGCCTGTCTCGTGCGACGACAAGAACCCCTGTACGGACGACGCCTGCGAGCCCGCGTCGGGCTGCGTTCACGTGCCGCGCGCCGGGCCGTGCGACGACGGGAACGCCTGCACCGTGGGCGACCACTGTGAGTCAGGGGAATGCCGGCCCACGGGACCCCGCGACTGCAACGACCACGAGCCCTGCACGTCCGACGCCTGCGACCCGGCCTCGGGGTGCCGGAACGACCCGGTGGAGGGCGGGTGCGACGATGGGGATCCCTGCACCCAGGGTGATTTCTGCCAGGACGGCGTCTGCCGGCCGGGACCGGTCCAGCAGTGCTCCGTCTGCGGGGACCATGCGTGCGATACGCCGTCCGAGGACTGCAAGACCTGCCCGCAGGACTGCGGGGACTGCCCGCCCGACTGCGTGCCCGGCGCGATGGTGGGGTGCGGGGCCACGATCGAGGGCACCAACGCCGGGGGTACCAATGCGATGGAGACTTACTTCAACCTCGCCTGCATCAGCCTCGGCGCCAAGAGCGGGCCGGAACGGGTGATTCCGTTCGCGACGGACGACCAGGTTCACGTAAGCGTCACCGTGACGGGCGGAGGGTTTCCAGCCGGGTTCGACGTCTATGTCCTGACCGAGAACTGCGTGCCGGGGTCCTGCGTGGCGCAGGGCATCGGCCTCTTCGGGGTGCCGGCGGAGGCCCTCTTCGACCCGGAGCCTGGTCGTACCTACTTTCTGACGGTGGACGGAAGCAGCCAGACGGGCGGGTCCTTCACCTTGAAGACGCAGTGCTTCGAGGCCGCGTGCGGCGACGGGGCGGACAACGACCAGGACGGGGCCTCAGACTGCCAGGACGTGGACTGCGGCGGGAGCGCGGTCGCGTGCGGGTCGTCCGTCCAGGCGAAGATCGGCCGGTTCAGTCATGCCGGAGCCTACGGGGCCGCGTGCGGGAACCTGGCCGGGAAGGACGACGACGCCGTGTTCAGGCTCTCGGTGACGGCTGCGGGCACGGTGCGCGTGACCGTGACCCCGGATGACCCTGGGGATGACCTGGATTTGTTCGTCCTGGGTGGGGGCTGCACGGGACCGGCATGCGTGGCGTATGCGGCATCGGCCTTGTCGTCCGAGACGGTAGCGTTCCAGGCCCAGCCGGGGACGTATTACGTCGTGGTCGAGGAGGCGTATGTCACCACCGAGTCCACCGGGGCGTTTCGGATCGACGTCCAGTGCCCGTGAGCGTGGTCAAAGAGCAATCCGCGATGTTGATTCGGCCAAGATCCATGCGGGTCTCATCGGTGCCTCGAAATTGCTTTACCCCACGAATTCCGGATGTCGGACGCAGCTTCAAAGAGTTCGGACACCAT
>JBBIPO010000077.1:0-16006 GCA_037442805.1 Deltaproteobacteria bacterium | reverse complement strand
CGCCGGCCGCGCTGCGGCCGGGTCGCAATCCGCGCCTACAGCGCGGATTGCTCGGCCGGGGTCCGCCAATTGACTTCCAGGCGCAGCGGACCTATCGTTCGGGCGTCTGCATCAGGCGGGAGGACGCGATGGCCGCCGAAAAGGACCGGAAGGAACGCACGGTCGCCGAGTTGCGGGCCCTGGCGCGGGAGGCGGGCGTGCGCGGGTTTTCGAGGATGACCAAGGCCGAACTCGTCGCGGCCCTCGCCGCGACGGCGCCGACCGCGGGGAAGACCGGGAAGGCATCGGCCGCGCGGAAGACCGCGGCGCCCCGGGAACGTACGCGGGCGACCCCGCCGAAACGGGCCGGGACGCGCTCGCCTGCCCGGAAGCGGGCGGTCCAGGCCGACACGCCGCCCGCGCCAGAGCCGGTCCCGGAAGCGACCCACCTCCCGGCGCGTCCATCCGAGGTGTCGCGCGTCCGTCCTCCGACCGAGGGCCTCGGGCCCCTGCCGGACGAATACGGAGAGGACCGGATCGCCGTGGTCCCGCGCGACCCCGAGTGGGCCTTCATCCACTGGGAAGTCTCGGAGGCGACATGGGCCGCGGCGCGGGACCGGGCCGGCGGGGGGCGGGCGACCCTGCGCGTGGTCTTCGAGGCCGGGGACGGGGCGCGGGATCAGAGCGACGCCGAGGTGCATCCGCGGCAGGGCCGCTACTACGCGCGGGTCCCGAGGCCTGGCTGCACCGTCAGCGCGGAGGTGGGCGTTCTGGACGGGCGCGGGGCGTTCCATCCCGTTCTGCGGTCGGCCCGGGTGCAGGCCCCGTGGGTGGGGCCTCGCCGGGGCGCGGCGCGGTTCATGACGGTTCCGCCCGACGTGCCCCTGCGCGACCTGCGACGGGGCGGCGAGGCCGGGGTCGTGGGCCGCCTGCTGACGGAAGAGGAATATCTGGGCCTGTTCGGTCGTGGCCGTCCTGGGTCGCTCCCCGGCTAGGCCCGCGCCGTCCCGCACGCGAGGACTACGCCACGCAAGGTTTCTTGCACCTGCGGAGGGTGGGAGTGGGGGCGTGGCGTAGTCATCCAGGCCGCCCTGCGGGCAGCCCGCTGGAGCGAGCCAGGGGCGAGCGAAGCGGGGGTGGGGGGTGGCAGAAACGCGCCGGCAGGCGCGGTGATGCCGGGGGTGAGGGGCGGTAGCCCCTCCCCCACGTTCGGAGGATCACCATGCCCAAGGGATGGGTCGCCCTGGTCCTGCACGCGCACCTGCCGTACGTCAAGCACCCGGAATACGACGAGTTCCTGGAGGAGGACTGGTACTTCGAGGCCGCGACCGAGACGTACCTTCCGTTGCTGCGGGTCCTGGAGGGGCTCGCGGACGACGGGGTCCCCCACGCGCTGAACCTCGTGATCTCGCCGACCCTGGCCGCGATGATGGAGGACCCGCACCACCAGGCCCGGCTGCGGCGCTACCTCGAGAAGGGGATGGAACTGGCGCGCCGGGAGGTCACGCGCCTGTCGTCGGACCCGGAACTGGGGCCTGTCGCGCGCTTCTACCGGGAGCGGTACCGGTGGCTCCTGGACCTGTACGTGAACCGCTACGGCCAGGACCTGCTCGGGGCCTTCCGCCGCCTGATGGAGCGCGGCGGGCTCGAGGTCATGACCTGCGCGGCCACGCACGGCCTGCTGCCGGTGCTGCGGTCGCACCCGGAGGCCGTCCGGGCCCAGATCCGGGTGGGCGTCCAGGAATACGAGCGCCACTTCGGCCGCCGCCCGCGCGGCATCTGGCTTCCGGAATGCGGCTACTACGAGGGGGTCGAGGAGTTCCTCGCGGACGAGGACGTGCGCTGGTTCGTCGTGGACACGCATTGCCTTCAGGGGGCGGACCCGACCCCGGTCCACGGCGTCTATGCCCCGGTCTTCACGCCGTGCGGGGTGGCGGCGTTCGGCCGGGACCCGGAGTCGTCCCGGCAGGTGTGGTCCTCGAAGGAGGGATACCCCGGAGACGCCTACTACCGCGAGTTCTACCGCGACCAGGGCTACGACCTGCCCTTCGATCTGGTGCGAGACTTCGTGCAGCCCACGGGCCTGCGCAAGCAGACGGGGCTCAAGTACTACCGCATCACCGGGGACGTGGACCTGTCCGGCAAGAAGCCGTACATCCCGGGCGCGGCCCGCGAGCGGGCCGCGGTCCACGCGGGGAACTTCATGTTCAATCGAGAGCGGCAGATCGAGCACCTGGCCGGGGTCCTGGGCCGGCCTCCGGTGGTGGTCGCGCCCTACGATGCCGAGTTGTTCGGGCACTGGTGGTTCGAGGGTCCGGACTTCCTGGACTTCCTGTTCCGCAAGACCGCCTATGATCAGAATACATATGAATTCATCACCTTGTCGGACTACTTGCGGCGCCAGCCGACCCAGCAGGTCGCGGTCCCCGCGACCGGGTCGTGGGGCGACAAGGGCTACTTCGAGGTCTGGGTCAACGGCGGGAACGACTATATCTATCCGCACCTGCACCATGCGGCGAGCGAGATGGTCCGGCTGTGCGACGACTTTCCGCGCGCGGAGGGGTTGCGGCGGCGCGCCCTGAATCAGTGCGCGCGGGAACTCCTGCTCGCGCAGTCGTCCGACTGGCCCTTCATCATGACGACGGGGACCATGGTCGAGTACGCCCACCGCCGCGTGCGCGAGCATGTTCTGCGCTTCTTGCGGCTCGCGGACCAGGTCCGGCGAGACGGGGTGGACGAGGCCTGGCTCGCGGACCTGGAGGGGCGGGACGGGCTGTTCCCGGACCTGGACTACCGGGTGTTCCAGAGAATCTGAGCGCCCTTCCTCCTCGGCGAGCCCGTGGGATCGGCATCGGGAGGCCTCGGCAAGGGCTCGTCCGCCACGCGATACAGGACCCAGTTCGAGACCTCGGCGACCCGGTCCAGTCGGTCGGCCACGGGCGACAGATGGGGGGAGGACCCGCGGCGAACCAGGATGTAGTCGAAATATCGCCACGCCTTTGATTTCCAGAACTCGGGCGGGGGCTTGGGCGGGACCATACCGGGGCGGTACTGGATGGGGTTGTGCGGGTACTCGGCGAACTGCATGTCCGCGATGC
The DNA here is from genome assembly GCA_037442805.1 of Deltaproteobacteria bacterium. Classification (GTDB taxonomy): domain Bacteria; phylum Myxococcota_A; class UBA9042; order DTJE01; family DTJE01; genus DYKK01. Next base: position 12,929 of record JBBIPO010000077.1, on the reverse strand, counting down.
CGCCCTTCAGAAAGGTGTAAAAGAACTGCGTGTGCCAGTACGCGCCGTAGGGGACGACCGCGCTCTCCTGGTTGTAGGTGACGCGCAACAGCCTCTTGCCGCCGTCCGCCCGCTCGAACAGGGACGGGTAGTCATCCAGTTCGCGGTCGAACGCACGGAATCCGCGGACGAGGTTCGCGACCGTGCCCGCCTGGAGCGCGACCAGGGCCGCGACCACCGCGACGCCCACCCGCCGTGGGGCCTCGCGCAGCCCGAGCCATCCGACGAAGAAGAGGACCGCGAAGAACACGTGGCGCAACGACACGATGGACTGGGCCTCGATGTGCTCGGGCAGGACCAGGACCGATGCGGCGAGCACGAGGGTCAGGACCTCGAGGTCCAGGGCGGCCAGGCGCGATCCCCTCCGGGCCTCGGGGGCGCGCCGGAACATCATCAGGACCAGGGCCGCGAGGACCCACAGCAGGAACAGGAGGTCGTCCAGGTCATCGCGGAAATGGTCCCCGACGAACCGATAGAACGTGGACAGGACGTAACTTGGACTATAATATTTTGGTCCGAAGAAATCCTCGACCGATCCGAACGCGCGCCCGGAAAACGACGGGGTCTGCTCCAGGAAGAACACGACGAACCAGGGGACGAAGAAGACCAGCGCCGGGATGAAGGGAACCAGGCGGAACACGCGGTCCTCGCGCGAACCGGGGTGCAGGAGCCACAGAACCCCCGCAAGCAGGCAGAACAACAGAAAGACATGGGCGTGCGTGAAGAAGGCCAGGACCAGCAAGACCGCGGCCCACAGGCCGTCGCGTGGGCGCGCGGCCCAGGGTCCATCCAGGAACCTCCGGTAGGCCGCGAGCCCGGCGAACAGGACCGGGATCCCGAGGAGGAAGGACAGGAATCCGTAGAAGAAGAAGGCGTTGTAGGTGACGGGGAAGGCAAAGAACGCGAGCCAGCGGGATCGGCCAAGGGCGCGCAGCAGGGCCAGGAACGAGGCCGGAAAGGCCAGTAGGTACAAGGAAATCACGACCTTGTTCGCGACCTCCAGGGAGGGAGTCACGAAGCCGACGAGGTGCGTCAGGTAGTAATAGACAAGGTTGGGCCTCGGGGATTGCGGGAGCACGAAGTAGTCGGGATACATGGACCCGGGGTCGTCGTAATGGTGGATCACGTCCACGAGGGCCAGGTGCTGCCACGCGTCCTGCATGGGGGGGACCCGGACCGCCCACAGGGGGATGAGGTTGGACAGGGTCAGGGCCGCGAAGAGCACGAGAAACAGCCGGTCGCGGCGGGGCTCCTGGGTGGGCACCTCTCCCATCGAGGGCGGATGATACCACCGCCGGCGGACGACACGGCCGGAAGCGGGACGACCGGCACGGAAGAGGAACGGTGCGCTCCGGGGTCTTCAGCGCCTCATCGGAAGGAATCTCCACGTCCACGTCGGGCACTGTTTCTCGTCCGTGCGCTGCTTGCACTGGAGGCAGAGGCGCATCGCCTCGGTTCCTCCCGGGGGAATCCGTTGGACCATGCGGTCGCATGGAACCCGGCAGAGGGCGCCGTCTCGTGCCTTGTCCCGATCCCCCTGGTCAGGGCTCATGCTGGGTCGGCCAGGATCCGCCTTGCATCCCTTGGCCGAAATGCTATCGTCTCCCGTACCTTTTCTTGCAGAAGGCGGAGGCATCGCATGTTGGACGCAATTGCACGACTGGAACCGAGACTCCTGTTCGGTCACTTTGCCGACATCCTGGCCATTCCGAGGGGGTCGGGCCACGAGGGGGGCGTCCGCGAGCACGTGGAGCGGTGGGCGCGCTCGCGCGGGTTCCAGGCCCGGACCGATGGCGCGGGCAACGTCATCGTCTCGGTCCCCGCGAGCCCCGGGTGCGAAGGCGGGAAGCCCGTGATCCTTCAGGGGCACCTGGACATGGTGTGCCAGAAGAGGCCGGAAGTGACGCACGACTTCGAGAGGGACCCGATCCCGGCGTGGGTGGACGGCGACGTGATCCGTACCCGCGGAACCACGCTCGGGGCGGACAACGGCATCGGGGTCGCGGCGGCCATGGCCGCGGCGGAGGACCCCGAGGTTCGTCACGGGCCGCTCGAGCTCCTGTTCACCGTGGACGAGGAGGTGGGCCTGACCGGGGCGTCGAACCTGGACCCCTCGATGGTGCGGGGGCGGCTGTTGCTGAATCTGGATTCCGAGGACGAGGGGGTCTTGTACGTGGGGTGCGCGGGCGGGGGCGACACGACGATCACGTTGCCCGCCGAGCCCACCCCCATCCCGGAGGGGTCCGTCTGCATCCAGGTCACGGTGTCCGGGCTGAGGGGAGGGCACTCGGGACTGGAGATCGACAAGGGACGCGGGAACGCGATCCGGATCCTGGCCAGGGCCGTGGCCGCGGGCGCGGGGCTGGACGGTTTTCAGTTCGGGTGCCTGGAGGGTGGCGACAAGCGCAACACCATCCCGGCACGGGCGACGGGGTGCGTGTACCTTCCGGCCGCCAGGGCGGAAGAATTCGAGCGTCGGGTCGGTGAGTTCGCCGAGACGATCCGCACGGAACTCGGGACCGCGGACCCGGACGTCCAGGTCAAGGTGGCGCGGGAGCCCGGGGCGTGCCCGGCGATGGACGCGGTCACGTCGGGCCGCCTGTTGCGCCTGCTGCTCGCGCTCCCGCATGGTCCGCTGGTCATGAGCCAGGACCCCCCTGGCCTGGTCGAGACGTCCTCCAACCTGGCCATCGTGCGGCGCGATTCGGAGCGGGTCACGGTCCTGTGCAACAGTCGGTCTTCCGTCGCGACGGCGCTCGAGGCGGTGCGCCTCGGCATCGTGGCCGCGGGGGAACTCGCGGGCGGCACGGCGGCGCGAGCCGGCCAGTACCCGGGTTGGCGGCCGAACATGGCGTCCCCCCTGCTCGCCGTGGCCAGGCGGACCTGGGCCGAGATGACGGGCCGGGACCCCGAGGTGACGGCGATTCACGCGGGACTGGAGTGCGGGGTGCTCAAGGAACGCATCCCCGACATGGACCCGATCTCGTTCGGGCCGACCATTCGCGGGGCCCACACCCCCGACGAACACGTGTTCATCGGTTCCACCGGGCGGTTCTACGACTTCTTGAGGCGCCTGCTGGGGGTCCTGGCCACGACCGCGTGACCGATGGTTTCTCGCCCGGCGGGGTCTGGAATTCTGGAGGCCCTCTTCCGTTGCGACGCTCCGGCGAATCCGGGACAATCTCGATGGCGTCGCGAGGTCACACGATGCGGCGGGTGGTCTGGCTCGCTGGACTGGTCGTGGTCCTGGGAGGGGGCGGGACCGAGGCCCTAGCCGCCTGCGGGTCCGACCCGACCGAGACGTGTCAGGGGCGCTGCGGCGGCGCGGGCGTCGGGCTGTGCTACTGCGATTCCGACTGCGACACGAACGGCGACTGTTGCCCGGACTTCGCCGAGTGTTGCCCCCATTGCGTGAACCCGTGCGTGGGGAAGGAATGCGGGGACGACGGGTGCGGAGGGTCGTGCGGGTCGTGCGGCATCGGCCCCCAGTGGTCGTGCATGTCGGGGAAGTGCGTGTGCACCCCGTACTGCGCCGGGGCCGTGTGTGGGAAGGACGGGTGCGGGGGCCTGTGCGGGACATGCCCCGCCGGCCAGGTCTGCGCCGGGGGCAAGTGCGTGACCCCCGTCTGCACCCCGAACTGCACCGCGCGGCAATGCGGGGACGGAGGATGTCCGGACCAGCCGGATGCGTGTGGGGTGTGCCCGGCGGGCCAGACATGCAGCCTCTGGGGACAGTGCCAGGGGTGCATCCCGCAGTGCGACACGAAGGCGTGCGGGGACGACGGGTGCGGAGGGTCGTGCGGGACCTGTCCCTCGGGGAAGGTCTGCGACGCCTCGGGCCAGTGCGTGGCCGGTCCGTGCGTGCCGGACTGCACGGGCAAGGAGTGCGGGGACGACGGGTGCGGAGGGTCGTGCGGCTCGTGCCCGCCGGGGAAGACGTGCGACTCGATGGGGACGTGCGTGGCGGCGTGGCCGGATTCCGGCCCGCTGGACGCGGGAGCCCCCGCCGACCCGTCACCGGCCGGCGACCATGTGGCGCCACCGGATGAGGCGCCCGCAACGGACCCTGGCCCGGCCGACGCCGGGGGACCGCCACCCGCCGAGGCGTGGCCAGTGACGGACCCGGGTGCCGATGCGTCGTGCCCGGCGGGGCATCGCTGGTCGTACGGACGGTGCGTGGCGGTCCCAGGCGCTCAAGGGGGCGGAGGGACCGGAGGCGGATGCCGGGCGGGCGAGCCAGTGACGCCCGCGTTCCTGTGGCCGTGGCTCGTCGGGTGGGTCGCCTGGGTCGTCAGCCGCCGGTTCGCGCGTTCACGACCGGAACGGTGATCGTCTGGTCCAGGGTCCGGGTGACCCGTTCCCAATCGCGCGACGTGAAGGACAGGGTGGCGACCAGGCGGACCTCCACCGCCTCCGCGTCGGCGAGCGCTTCCAGGTTCACCTCGAATTCATCGAAGGCTACGAACTTCACGCGACGGGGGTCCAGGACGTGGCGGGCCGCCCCGAACTCCGGCAACTCCAGATGAAACGATGGGACCACGACCCGTTTCAGGACGCCGTTCTCGCGCCCCCCGAAGGACAGGGCAATTTCCAGGGTGTTCTTGGGGGTGAGGGTTGCCGAGATCGTGGCCACTTCCAGGTCTTCCGGAAACGCCGCGACCTGCACGACGTCCACGACGCCGTCCCGGTCCACGTCTCCGAGCCCTATCTCGCCCCACATCACCCCGTCCTCCGGCGGGCCGAACCCTCCCAGGTTGTTCCCCATCAGGTCCATCTGGTACTGAAACTGGCCGCCGAGGTCCAGATAGAGGTCCGATGCCCCGAACGTGTGGGCCAGTTCGTGGGCCAGCAGATAGGGGTTCGCGGCGGTCAGGACCGCGACGCGGCCCTCCATCATCGCCTGCCCGCCGAATCCCTGGAGGTCCATGGCAGGCGAGGCGACGATGACCTTGTCGTACGCATCGAACGAGTCGCAACCCAGGGATTGCAGGTACTCGTCGAGTCGGGCCATATAATCTTGGAACAAATAGTTTCCATCATGAATGAACTCGGACGACGCGAACCCCGCGAGCACCGTCCAGCGCAGGTCCAGCAGCTCGCGCAGCACGCGCTTGCGCACGACCTCCCGGAGGTAAGTCGTCGCCTCGTCCAGCGGCAGGACCTGGCGGACCTCGTCGGAGCGGTCCTCGCACGGCGACGGCCTGGCCTGGAACTCGGAGTCCACGAGCACGAGCAGGATGCGCTGGTTTCCGATGGGGAGCGTGTTGGCACTTCCCAGAGTCGGGACGTCATAGAGGCAGTGACCGTCCACGCACGAGCCCCCGACGCAGTCGGCGTCCTCGCAGCAGTGGGCGCCTGGATAGAAGACACCGTCGCAGCAGCGCGCGGATACGTAGAAGTGCCCCAGGTCCGAGCAGTTCCCGTCCGGGCACCACTGCTCCGGGAAATCAAGACCCCCGCATTCGATCGGTTCCTCAGGTCCGAAGACCACGCGGCCGCGGACGTCCAGTCCCTGGTCCGCGAGAAACAGCGACAGAATGACCCCTCCGTACGGGTCCAGGACGTCCGGACGCACGGCTCGCACGATGGCGCCGAGGTCCGCGGTCTGCCCGGGTTCCAGGTCCAGTCGGTCGAGCCCGACGAAGTTGGCCTCGACCACGTCCCAGGTGTCCGGGTCCTTGAAGGAAAACGGCAGGCTCACGGGCGCCGGCCCGGTGTTCTGGACGCTCACGCGCACGGGGTGCGTCTCGCCCACTCGGGCCTGGTCCGGCCATTCCTCGGGCGTGACGAGGATGGGACCCCACTGCACGGGGGCGTTCGAAGAGTCGGGGACCGGCAGGCGGTGACACAGGGCGTTCGCGACCTGACCTTTGCAGGTCATCGCATGGGGCTGCGGAATGCACCGGCCGGGGCACGTGCCGTCCGCGTGGGGCCAGGCGTTGCACGCCTCGCCTGGACCGCAGGTCGGCCAGACCGGCGAGGACCCATCGCCCCCGGGCAAATCCCCGGCGGCGTCCAGGTCCGGGCCGCCCGGCTCGGCGGGACCGGGGTCCTCGTCGAACGCGTCCGCTGCGACATCCACGGTAGTCGGAATGTCCGTCCCCGCTTCCGCAGGGCTGGTGTTGTCAGGAAAGGGTCCCGTCGCGTCCGCGATTTCGCCCGCGCCTCCGCACGAGGCGACCAACGCGCACGCGACCGCGAGCCGCGCACGACTGAAGGCAGACCCGGTGCTCAATCTGGCCATGCAGGTCTCCCTCGTGGTCCCCTCTCTTCGAACAACCACCTCGCGCGGCCGCATCCCGGTCCCGCCAGGGGAGTGTACCGCAGACGGGGCGATGCGGTTCGCGAGTGGACGACGCGCAACAGGCCGTGAAACCCGGTCGGCGGCGTGGCGGCGGTGGACGGGAGGCGGTGCTTGTGGTAGCGTTCCACGCGTTTCCGCGGGGAGCGGAGGCGGACGGCCTCCCGGGCGGTCTTCGAGGGAAGGAGCACGAGTCGGATGAGCGACGAGCCGATCCGTTTTGCGATCGTGGGATGCGGGCGCATTTCGGGTTACCACGTCGAGGCCCTGCGGTCCTTGCCCGGGGCGCGCGTCGCGGCGGTGTGCGACATCGTCAAGGAACGGGCCAGGGACCTGGCGCAGAAGGCCGGCGGGGTCCCCTGGTTCACCGAGTACGAGCGGATGCTCGAGGCCGGCGGGTTCGAGGTCGTGTCGGTGTGCACACCCTCGGGTCTGCACCCGGAGCACGGAATCTTGGCGGCGGAGGCCGGTTACCACGTGGTGACCGAGAAACCGATGGGGGTTTCGCTGCCGCCCGTGGACCGCCTGATCGAGACGTGCGACCGGTTAGGTCGCAGGTTGTTCGTGGTGAAACAGAATCGGCTGAACCCCACGGTGCGCCTGTTGAAGCAAGCCGTGGACAAGGGACGGTTCGGCCGCATCTGCTACGCCGAGGTCAACGTCTTCTGGACGCGCCCTCAGGAGTACTACGACCAGGCCCCATGGCGCGGGACCAAGGCCATGGACGGCGGCGCGATCATGAACCAGGCCTCGCATTACGTGGACCTGGTGCAGTGGCTGGTGGGCGACGTCGAGGAAGTCGAGGCCTTCACCGCGACCCTCGAGCGCCGGATCGAGACCGAGGACACGGGCGCGGCGGTCCTGAGGTTCCGCAACGGGGCCATCGGGACGCTGAACGTGACGATGTTGGTGTATCCCCGCAACCTGGAGGGGTCGGTCACGCTGCTAGGGACGCGCGGGACCGCGCGGGTCGGGGGGATTGCCTTGAATCGGATCGAGCACTGGGACTTCGACCGCTACGAGGACGAGGACCGCGGTGTCCTGGAGGCCGGCTACACGCCACCGACCGTCTATGGTCACGGTCACCGCGGGTATTACGAGAACGTCCTGGCGGTCCTGCGCGGCGAGGCGGAACCCCAGACGGACGGGCGGTCCGGGCGGAAGTCGCTGGAACTGATTCTGGCAATGTACCGGGCCGCCGAGGAACGGCGGCGCGTGCGGCTGCCCCTGGAATGACGGGGGGCCGCGAGGAGCCGGAGGGAGGTGGACCGTGGACCTGCTGGACCGGATTCGCGAGAAGAAGGCCGTGGTCGGTGTCCTCGGGCTCGGGTACGTGGGCCTGCCCCTCGCCGTGGCCTACGCGAGGCGAGGCTTCCGGGTCATTGGCCTCGACACGGACGACGCCAAGGTGGACCGGCTGCGCGAGGGCCGGACCTACATCCGCCACATCCCGGACGAGGTCGTGGCAGAGGCGCGCGCCCTCGGCTTCGAGCCGACGTCCGACTTTTCGCGGGCTCACGATTGCGACGCCATCCTGATCTGCGTGCCGACCCCACTCACGGCCCACCGAGAGCCGGACATGACCTACATCGTCCGGTCGTGCGAGGCGATCGTCCCGCACCTGCGGCCCGGCCAGTTGATCGTCCTCGAGTCCACCACCTACCCCGGCACCACCGACGAGGTCATGCGGCCCATCCTGGAGCGTTCCGGACTGGTCGCCGGAACGGACTTCTTCGTCGGCTACTCCCCGGAGCGCGAGGACCCGAACAATCCAGACTTCGACACCGCGACGATCCCGAAGGTCGTGGGGGCGGACGACCCGGTCGGTCTGGAGCTGATGAAGGCCCTGTACGGACAGGTCGTGGTCCGCGTGGTTCCCGTGTCATCCACGCGGGTCGCTGAAGCGGCGAAGATTCTTGAAAATACGTTTCGCGCGGTGAACATTGCACTGGTCAATGAACTCAAGATGGTTTTCTGTCGGATGGGCATTGACATATGGGAGGTCATCGAGGCCGCGGCGACAAAGCCGTTCGGATTTATGAAGTTCACGCCGGGACCGGGGCTCGGGGGTCACTGCATCCCGATTGACCCGTTCTATCTCACCTGGAAGGCCAGGGAATACGACATGCCCACGAGGTTTATCGAGATGGCCGGGGAGGTGAACTCGGCCATGCCGCGCTACGTCGTCCAGCAGGTCCTCGAGGCGTTTTCCGCGCGGGGGCGGGGGCTGCGTGGGGCCAGGGTGCTGGTGGTGGGGCTCGCCTACAAGAAGAACGTGGACGACGCCCGCGAGTCCCCGTCCTTCAAACTGATCGAACTGCTCGAGGCCCGGGGCGCGGTCGTGTCGTACCACGACCCCTTCATCCCCGTGATCCCTAGGACGCGCGAACACGCGCATCTTGCCGGGAGGGAAAGCGTCCCGCTGTCGCGCGCCGGGGACTTTGATGCCGTGCTGATCGCCACGGACCACGACGGGATCGACTGGGCGAGGCTGCTCGAGGACGCGCGCCTGATCGTGGACACGCGCGGCGTGTATCGCGGGAACCAGGAGAAGGTCGTCAAGGCGTGAGGAGGCGCGCCGGATGAAGAAACCCTACTTCGCGCACCCGACGGCCGTGCTGGACGGCGAGACCGAGTCCAACGGGTTCTGCGACCCGAACATCGGCGAGGGAACCCGCATCTGGCACCACGCGCACGTGATGGCGGGCGCGCGGATCGGTCCCCGCTGCAACCTGGGGCAGAACGTCTTCGTCGGGGCGACCGCCGTGCTGGGGGAGGGCTGCAAGGTTCAGAACAACGTCAACATTTACGACGGCGTCGTGCTGGAGGACTTCGTCTTCTGCGGGCCTTCCATGACGTTCACCAACCTGTCCTCGCCCCTGCCCAGGGCTGCCATTCCGAGGCGGCACGCGTACCAGAAGACCGTCGTCCGGCGGCATGCCTCCATCGGGGCCGGGGCGGTCATCGTGTGCGGGCACGAACTCGGAGAGGCCTGTTTCGTGGCCGCCGGGGCCGTGGTCGTGCGCGACGTGCCCGCCTATGCGCTGGTGGCCGGGGTCCCCGCGCGCATCGTGGGCTGGGTCTGCCGGTGCGGCGCGCGCCTGCGCTTCGATGGCGACCTCGCCGAGTGCCGCGGGTGTTACGAGGTCGAGGGCCGCGAGGTCCTTTGCGGCCTTCGCTACCGCCGGGTTGGACCGGAGAGGGTACAGGCCCTGTAGGTATTCAGCGGTTCGCGCGGTACCATTCGATGGTCCGGCGAAGCCCCTCGCGGAAGTCCACGACGACGCGGTAGCCGAGCGCGGCGCGGATGGCGGCGATGGAGGCCTCGGTGCGCATCACGTCCCCCGGCCTGGGCGGGGCGAAGACCGGCCTGGGATGGGTGCCGGTTTCCTCCGCGATGACGGAGAGCAGCGTCAGCAGGTCGTACGCCTCCCCGGCCCCCACGTTGAACACGGCCCCGGCGGGGACCTTCGGGGCGTCCATGGCGAGGAGGTTCGCGTGGACCACATTGTCCACGTGGATGAAGTCCCGTGACTGCTGGCCGGTCCCGAAGATGACCGGGGCCTTCCCCGCGAGCACCGCGGTGATGAACTTCGGGATGACCGCCGCGTAGTGGGAGCGCGGGTTCTGGCGAGGGCCGAACACGTTGAAGTACCGCAGGGAAACCGTCTGGAGCCCGTAGGCCTCTGCGAAGACGCGCAGGTACAGTTCCCCCGCGACCTTGCTGGCCGCGTAGGGCGACACCGGGGCCGGCAGGAGGGTCTCGACCTGAGGCGTCACGAGCGTCTCCCCGTAGGCAGCCGACGATGCCGCGAAAACGACGCGCTTCACCTTGGCGTCCCGGGCCGCGATCAGCACGTTGAGGGTCCCCTGGACGTTGACCGCCGTCGTGGTCTCCGGGTCGTCCACGGACAGGGGCACGGAGGCGAGCGCCGCCTCGTGGAGGATGTAATCGCACCCGCGCGCCAGGGACCGCAGGAGCCCCAGGTCCCGGATGTCGCCACGCACGAACTCGATGCGGTCCAGGACGTGGGCGAGGTTTTCCTCGCGGCCGGAGAACAGGTTGTCTACCACCACGACCGAGTCACCCCGGCCGACAAGGGCGTCCACGAGGTGCGACCCGATGAACCCGGCGCCACCTGTTACGAGAATTCTGCTCACATTATATACCACGTGCGATGAGTTGCTGACAGATATTTTCTGTTGATTCTAAAAGGCCAGACTTCCCGCAACCCTCCGCCCCCGGCCCCCCGCGGGGCCTCCGACCAATTCCTGCCAGTCGGCAGACTTCGCCCGCCGCGCCCGGGCCGCAAGGCCGACGCGCCCACCTCCACCCAGCGGGAGGAAACCGCCCGGGCGCCGGCAGCCCGGACGGTCCCCCTGTCTGCCATCCGATCTATCGCAAGAAGCTTCCGATCCGTTCCACGCCCGCTCACACGGCCCTCCGTGGCCCGATCCATTCCCGGATTCGCGCGCACCCCTCCCGGTCGTCCATCAACTGCTCGACCTTCACGGGCCACCGCCATCGCCAGTTGGTGTCGTTCACCACCCCGGGCACGTTAATCCGGTGCGATGCGGGGTCCCCGGGTAACCAACCCAGCGGGGCCAAGACGTCTTGCACCATCAGGATCAGAAAGACGGACCCCGCCTCGGAAAACCAGCGCACGAACTCGGCATGGAGCCCCGGATCCAGCCGGCTCGGTACCTCCCCGGAAAACCCCGCAGCCTCGTGCAGTCGCCGCCGGTCCTCGGGAAAGGCCTCCCACCACCCGGCGAATGTCTCGGAATCGTGCGTCGAGAGCATCGCGACCGACAGGGGCGGGTACTCCCTCGGCGCCACGAAGTGCCCGTCCCCATCCCAGTCCCTCTCCCACCGCTGGATCTTCAGCCCGCAAATCCCCAGGTCCCGCAATGTCTCGCGACATACGGGCGGGATCGTCCCGAGGTCCTCCGCGAGCGGCAGCATCCTCGTGGCCCCGAGCATCATCTCGAGGATCTCGCGTCCGTGACGGCCCCACTCCCGCTCGTCCTCCGGCACGAACCGGCCCGTGCGACCGGTCCGTTCGCTCGCGGGGATCGTCCAGATCCGGAAAAACCCGACGACGTGGTCAATCCGGTACAGGTCGAAGTAGTGTTCCAGGTGTCTCAGCCGCGCGCGCCACCACGCGAACTCCGTCTCCCGATGCGCCCGCCACTCGTAGGTCGGAAACCCCCAGTTCTGCCCGTCCGCCGCGTACAGGTCGGGGGGCGCGCCCGCGCTCGAGTCCAGGCGGAACAGACCCGGACGCTCCCACACGTCCGCGCTGTCTCGCCCGACCAGGATGGGCACGTCCCCGACGAGGAAGACCCCCCTCGCCCTCGCGTGCGCCAGCGCCTCCCTCCACTGCTGGTCCAGCACCCATTGCGCGTAGTACACCCGCTCCAGATCGCCCGAGCGTTCCCGCACCAAACGTGCCTTCTCCGCCTCGCCCCACCGTCCCGCCCATTCCTCCCACGAACGGTGGCCCTCGGCCTCGCGGATCACCCGAAACAGCGCGTAGGAGTCGAGCCACGGGTTGCGCTCCCGAAATCGTTCCAGTTCCGTCGTCAATTCCCGGCCGCGCACCCGGGCCCAGGCCTCCGCCAGGATCGCCTCCTTCTCGCGCCTGACCGCCCCGAAGTCCACGCGGTCAGCCCGGTTCAGCCACGCGCCCGCCTCCCGGACCCGACGCATCAGGACCGGGTCGGACTGCACGGCCTCGACCCGGTCGAGGGCCACGTAGATCGGGTCCAGAGCGAACGCGGAGATCGCCGCGTACGGCACGCACCCGGTCCCCATGTCGTGAACCGGCAGGACCTGCACGAGCGACGCCCCGGCCTCCACGGCCCAGTCCACGAGGACCACGAGGTCCGCAACATCCCCCACACCGCAGTCCCTGTCGCTGCGGACCGAGGCGAGGGGCGTGCACAGTCCGAAACGTGGCCGGAATCCGATGCGCCGCCAGTGCGGTGCCGCGGCCCGGTCCTCGAGCCACTCCGGAAGACCCGGCGCAGGGTCCATTGGCTCCTCCGCCGCCGACTAGTTGATCACCTGTTCTTCTTTCGGGTCGGACGACTCGCGCACCTCTCCGAACCTCGCCTCGTACTTTCGCATGTTGTCTTGCAGGGCCCGGATGATCCGCTTCATGTGGCCAGGACTGGTGATCACGCGGGCGTTGACCACGGCCTGGTTGGGAAAGACGTACAGGAAGTCCATCACGAACTCTTCCCGCGTGTGACCAACGATCATGTTGTTCGCGTAGGCCCCGCCCTGTACGTGCTCCAGAACCTTCACGGGAAGTCCGGGCTTGCCCGGGGGTCTCGTGGGTTCCGCCATTCGCCCACCTCCTTTCCGCGCGAAGTATAGACCGCGCCCTGGCCGCGCGCCAGATGATCCCACCCTGGCCACGTCCCCTGCGCCCGCCGAGCACGGACGTGTCGTGGTAGGTTCAGGAGTTCCGCAGTCCGGGATCCGGCATCCGGGGTCCGGTAGGGACTCCGCGGCGGTCACGGACACCGTCACCCCAAGTTGACCAGTGCCAAAAATTGTCACTAGGTTTTTTCAATGATA
>JBBIPO010000076.1:0-16248 GCA_037442805.1 Deltaproteobacteria bacterium | reverse complement strand
CGACGCGATGAGGCGCGCCTGCCCCGCGGTCGTTCACCTCGACGGCACCGCCCGGCCCCAGGTCGTGCACGAGGACACGACGCCAGGGTTCCACCGCATCCTGCGCCTGGTCCACGAGAAGACAGGCGTCCCGAGCGTGCTGAACACCTCGTTCAACCGCCACGGCGAGCCCATCGTCTGCCGCCCCGAGGAGGCGATCCGCCTGTTCCGCGAGCGCCGCGTGGACGCCCTGGCCCTGGGGCCGTTCCTGGTGGAGCACCGGTGAGGCCAGTCTCTTGTCGCTGCCTGCACGGGCAATGTCCTATCCAGCCCGGGGGGCGGGGTCAGCCGCGGCGAGGACTGTCGGGCCGCAGCCAGGCAGACTCCGCCCCCCGGATGAGGGGTCCTGGCCACGCAGGGCTCAATGGTGCTCGGGGCGGGGTCGTCGGCGTGCCGGGGCAGCCAGGGTCAGCGCGGCCAGAAGGGCCGCGACCCACCCCCATGCGCTCGTGACTCCGCTCCGGCATCCGCCGCCGCCCGACCCGCCGGCGGTCGGAGGGGAGACCTCTCCGCCCGCGTCACCGGGGGCGCCGAAGTCGGAGGAGGGAGCGATGTCCGAGGTCGCGGACTCCTCGGCCGCGATGTCGGCGAGGACGATGGTCTCGGGCGGCGGGCCAAGGTCCCAGGGCGGCCCGCCCGGGTCGTGGAGGTCCGGTGGCACGGGTTCATCCGGCGGGGAGGTTCCGTCGTCCCGGTCCGGGGCCGCGTCCTCGCCCGGTCTGGGGCCGGGCCCCGGGCAGCCCGGGGTCCCGAGTCCGCGGCCGTCCCGTGTCAAGTCCATGCTCCCGCGCCCGTCCGTGGCCCAGGCATAGAATGCCTCGAACCGGTTCGCGTACGCGACCATCTTCGCGATGGCCTTGTCATTGGGCGGCCCCCCGGCCGCGTACACCAGGACCATCGCCCCCTTCCAGTGGCACGGGTCCGTGGCCGGGATGCGCAGCCCCTCGGCCCGGATCACGTCGTCCACGGTCAGGTCGGTCCGGTCGGCCTGGACCTTCTTCGAGGTCCCGATCGTCTCGGGATAGGCCGCGGACTCGGTCGTGACCGGACCCGTGTCGAGCGGGAACAGCGGCCCGACCTCTTTCGGCGCACGCAGCCCCATCAGGTACTAGTCGAGAGGGCCGTACTTCAGATTCCCGTCGTTCCCCACCTCGAACCACCCGTCCCCGAGGTCCACGATCTGATTGCCGTACATCACACTGTTCGAGTTGAAAAATGCGGACCAGTGAAGCGCGAACGCGGACGGCGGATATCCGTCGCAGTCCCCGGATGGCGTCTCGGGGTTCCCGGTAAACGCGCGCAGCCGGCAGTGCTTCCCGGTCCCGTCCCCCTTGTCGTAGGCCACATAGGCCATCCAGTAGTGGCCGAACTCGTGGGCCATGATCTGCACCCCGGACACGAAGGGCTCGTTGAAGGCCATCACGTACGGGCCATCGGGGTCGGTCGGCAACAGCGCCAGGTCGGACATGCGGACCGCGATCTTGAGCCGCTTCGAGCAGTACAGGCCCCGTGCGTTAACGGCGGGCTTTCCGATCCCCTTCTGATTCTGCCAGACCGTGGCCGCCGCCGGGGTGTTCGACAGCATCCCCTGGGGGATGGTCGTGAACACGAACAGGACGTCCCAGGCGTCCGGGTGCTTCTGGTACACGGCGCAGGCCGCCTTCTGGAGGTACGGGTCTGGCAGAACCCCGGCCGCCGCGTTGATCGCGCCACCGACGTCTTCGACCAGGAGGATGTCGGACGGCAAGACCTCGGCGTAGAGAGTCGCCGCGAACAGCGAGCACGAGAGGGTCAGTGCCAGCCGTCTCACCGGGGGACTCCGCAAGGGACGATGAAATCATACCGACAATTCGCGATGAGGCCCCGCCCGACGCCCGACCCCCGGACGCCGGCGACAGGGGCGCGAGCGCTGCCCGTCCCATGACAAGGCGGCGTTGACACGCCGCCGTCCGAAGGCGCGCTGCGCACGCAGGGCGGTGTCCGTGTCGGTGGCCGTGACCGTGTCCGTGGCCGCCACGGAGTCCCTGCCGGACCCCGGACCCCCGATCCCGGATCTCGACCCCACCTCACCCCCCCTTGAACTCGAAGAACTTGTAGTCCCCGCCCAGGAAGGCGGCGATGCACTCGTCGGTCGTGGTGTCGGCCTCCATGACCACGTCCAGTTGTCGCGCGCATCCGATCAGCCGCCCCACCATGGCGAGCAGGTCCTCGACTTGCTCGGCGGGCAGTTTCTTGACCCAGGCGTTGAGCAGGTCCTCGCGCTGGTCCACCTGGAAGCGGAAGTGGTCCAGGACGTCCGCCACGAACCGGGTGCGCCGCACCCGCCGCTCGATGTCCGCGGCCCCGCCCTTGAAGCGGAACAGGATGTAGTTGTCGTGAAGACGGTCGCTGCACACTGAATCCAGGGTCGTGAAGTGGTAGCCGAGCCTCGACCCGAAGTTGACGTACTCCGCGCCCAGGATGGCGTACGAGTTCTCGCCGAGCCCGCGTTCCCCCTTGGCGGGGTCGTACAGGGTGTTGGCCCACACCGACAGGAACCCTTTGAGGTCAATGGGCCTCGCCCCGGCCCACCGGATCCCGGGCGTGCTCATCCCGCGCCACAGGGCGAGCATGGGCCGCGAGCGCACGTGCTCGGGCCGGACCACCCGCGCCCCCTCCGGGGCCTCGATCCCGCCGCCCAGGTCAATGACGTAGATCCCGAGCGGGATGTCGGATTCCAGCCGGTACGCGATCCCCTGCTCGCTCAGGTTGCGGTAGTCGTTCAACTGGAACATCTCGCAGATCGCCATCTCGTGGCAGAAGCGCGTGATGTCGTGGTAGGTGCGACAGTTCTTCGCCCGGAACGAGTTGCGCGAGGGGTCGGTCAGGTTCAGGCGGGACACCCGCGCCAGCACCCGCTCCAGCACGGCCAGGGCCGGCGAGTCTCGCAAGGTCGGGGCCTGGCGCAAGGATTGCGCGAGCAGCCCCTCCACCCTCCCCTCGTACACGCGCCGGCGCGTCGCGTCCACCGTGACCTCCTGGCCGTCGTGCAGGGCCCCGGCACCACGCACGTCCGCGAGCGTCGGGACGCGATACTCGCGTGCGAGCGAGGCCATGTGACCCGTGGCGCTCCCGACCTCGGTCACGATGGCCGCGGCCCGCGTCATGACCTTGACGAATCGCGGCGAGTTCTGGTGTGCGACCAGGACCCCGCCCTCCGGGAAGGCGGCCAGTTCCTCGTCGCTGAAGGCCCGGACCACGATGCCGCTCCCGACCCCGGGCGACACGCACGCACCGCCCTCCAGCAGGACCGGGTGCTGCGTGGGGTCCACCTCCACGTCCGGCGCCTCGCGCAGGGCGGCCCCGAGCCTCAACGGCCTCGTCTGGAGGACAAACAGCCGGTCCGCCTCGTCGAGCACCCACTCCACGTCCTGGGGGCAGCGATAGTGGGCCTCGAGCGTCCGCAGGTACCCGGCCAGGCGCTGGACCTGCTCGTCGGACAGGCACGGGCGTTCGCGCAGGTCCGCCGGGACCTCCTCCTCGCGCACGCCCTCGTCGCCCGCGCACACGACCCGCGTCCACTTCGCCGCAACCTGCCGCGTCGTCTCGCCGCGACCCGGCCGGCGCGGGACCCGGTAGGTGTCCGGGGTGATCGTCCCGTCCACGACGGGCTTGCCGAGCCCCCACGACGCGCTGATCACCATCTTGTCAAGCGCCGGATCCGTGGGGTCCACCGAGTACGCCACCCCCGCGGCCTTCGCGGGGACCATCTGGAAGACCCCCACGCTCATGGCCACGTCGGACTCTCGAAACCCGTGGGTGTGCATGTAGAACAGGGCCCGCGGCGTGAACTTGCTCGCCACGACCTCCTGGTACCTCCGCAGGACCTGCTCGATGGGGACGTTCAGGAAGGTCGCGTACTGCCCCGCGAAACTCGACCGCCCGTCCTCGCCGATGGCGCTCGACCGGATGGACACGCGCCCGTGCCCCCGCATCTTGCGGTGCAGGTCATGGGCCTGGAGCCGGATCGCCTCGGCCACGTCCTGGGGGACCCTCGCGCCCATGACCAGGTCCTGCATGGTCCGCGAGGCCTGAAGCAGCCCGGCCATGTCGTCCCAGTCCACCGCGTCCCACAGCCGCGCCAGTTCCCCCTGGATCCCCGCCCCCTCCACGAACAGGCGGTACGCGAACGCCGTGCACGCGAAGCCGTGCGGGACCGGGAGCCCCACGCGGTTGCGGACCTCGCCGAGGTTCGCGGTCTTGCCGCCCACCGCGTCCGACATCTCGCGCCCGATCTCCTCGAGCGGGATGCAGGGCCGCGTCAGGGGCACCCCACGGACCTGCTTGAGGTCCTCGGCCACCCCGGCCGCGATCCGATCGAGGTTGTCGTACAGGACGCGATAGCGCCCCTCCGAGATCACGTCCAGGCAGTCCACGAGGCGGCGCACGCGCTCGTGCATCTCCTGCGCGGCCTCGCGAACCTGGGGGATCGTCACGTCCTCGCCGCCGGACAGCATCCCCTCGAGGCGGGCCATCTGTTCCAGCACCTCGTTGTTCGCGGCGAGGAGGTCGCGGAAGTGCTCGTATTTCTTCCGCATGGCGGCGCGCTCGTCCGCGCCCGGCCCCCGTCCCGGGCCCCCGTGCCGGCCGAACAACCCTCCCAGGAACCCCATCTACCGCCCCTCCCGGCCGGGCTCGCACCGCAGGGACTCGAACCCGTAATCCCCGGACAGGAAGGCCGCCGCGTACGCCTCGGCCGCGGCGCGGTTCTCGATCATCATGTCGAGGTGCCGCGCGCTGACCATCAGCCTCCCGAGCATCACGAGCGCCTCCTCGACGGCCTCGGCCCCGCGCTTGCCGAGCACGGCCTCGACGCGGTCCCCGACCTGGTGCACCTGGAACCCATTGTACCGGAGCACCGTGGCCAGGAAATAGGCCCGCCACTCGCGGCGTTCGGCGACCGCCGCCCCCCCGTGGAACACGAACCGGACGTAGTTCTGGTCCGCGGACGCCCCGCACAGGGACGCCACCGTGGCGAAGTGATAGGCGAGCCTGGAACTGAAGTGGACGAACTCCCGCGAGCAGATGGCGAACGACGGCTCTCCGTACCGTTGATCGTCCGCGGCGCTCCGCACGACCACGGACATGAACCCCTTCAGGTCGAAGCCCACCGGCCCGGCCCAGCGCACCCTCGGGTCCGTCATCCCCTCGACGAGGGCCGCGAACGGGACCGACGACACCTCCCCGGCCGCGACGCGACGGCCTGCGCCCGGCCGCAGCCCCCCGCCCACGTCCAGGACCAGGACGGGCAGGGGGATCTTCCAGTCGAGCATCCGCGCCTCGCGCCGCTCCTGGGGGGACAGCCCCTCGACCAGGAACATCTCGGTCATGGCCTTCTGGTGCGCGAACCGGGCGATGTCGTGGTACGACCGGCACTCGGACACGCGAAAGTCGGGGGAGCGCGGGTCGGCCAGGCCCAGGGGAGACGCGCGATCCACGAACCGTTGCAGGCAACGACGCACCGGGTCCATGAACCGGCGAGAATCGGCCTCGCGGTCGAGCAGACTCGCGACGGCCCCCTCGTACACGCGGCCATCCCACGCATCCACCGTGACGACCACCCCCTCGGGGACCCGCGCGAACAAGTCCGGGACCCCGACCAGCATGGGGACGTGGAACTCGCGTGCCACCGTGGCCATGTGCCCGGTCGCGCTCCCGGCGGCGGCCAGGATCGCGGCGGCCTTCCCCACCACCCCCGCGAGCCGCGGGGACGTGGTGGGGACCACCAGGACCGACCCCGGTTCCACGCAGGCCGGCTCCTCCACGTCCAGGAGGTGCGCGACCGGACCCGCCGCGGTCCCCCCGCACGCCCGCACCCCGCCCGAGGCCAGGACCCGTACCCCGGCCAGGTCCGCGGCCATGTCCCGGGCCTCGCGCGTCTCGCACGCCAGCGGTCGGCTCTGCACCACGAACAGGACCCCGTCCCCGCGCAGGGCCCACTCGATGTCCTGGGGACAACCGAAGTGGTCCTCGCACCGCAGGGCCGCGCGGGCCGCGCGGCGCGCGATGTCGGCGTCCACCGGGGCTGCGTCCCCCGCGACCTCCACGATGCCTCCGGGTTCCGCGCAGTGCAGGATGGACGACCTCTCCGCGTGGACCGCCTCCAGGACCTCGTGCGGCTCGTCGCGACCCACCAGGAATCGGTCCGGCTCCGTCCGTCCCTCGACCATGGCCGCCGCGAGCCCGGGCACGGCCGTGACCAGCACCTCGTCGGGACGGTCCGGGGCCCGCGAGAACGCGACCCCGCTTGCGACCGGGTCCACCATGGCCATGACGAGCACCGGCATCGCGACCTCCTCGTCCAGGAGGCCCGACATCCGGGCGTACCGCAGGGCCTGCCACCGGTACTTGCTCGCCACCACGCGGCGATAGGCGTCGGCCAGCCCCTCCTCGCCGACCCCGAGCACGGTCTCGAACTGTCCCGCGAACGAGACCCCGGAGTCCTCGACCAGGGCGCTCGACCGGACGGCCACCCGGACCTGCCCGTCCCCGGCCAGCCGGTGAAACGCCTGATGGATGGCCCGTCGGAGGTCCTCCGGCAGCGGGGCCTTCTGGATCTCGGCCCGGATCGCCTCGCTGGCCTGGCGCGCCGTCTCGTCCGGCTCGTCCAAGCCCCGGACGAACTCGTCCACCCGCTCCCGCAGCCCGCTCGCCTGCATGAAGTGGTGAAAGGCGTACGACGTGACCGCGAAGAAGGGCGGGACGTGCACGCGGGGCTGGCCCCGCAGGGACGCGAGGTGTGCCGCCTTGCCCCCGACCACCTCGGGTTTGAGCGCGTCCGGCTCGCCGGGCCAGACCACGAACGCCCCGTACTCGATGGGCCGCTCCTTGAAGACCTCGATGGCGACGTCCCGCTCGATTTCCTCCAGGCGGGCCGCGAGATCTGAATATCGGTCTCCCGACATCCGGTTCAGGGCCGCGACCATGGTCCGCAGGTGGTCGGCGAGGGGTTCGGCGGCGCCGACGACCTCGCCCATGGTCAAGACGTCCCGCCTCTCCGCCCGCTCGGTCAGGCCCGCGAGTCCGTGCAGGAAGTCGTCGTTGGCCCGGCACAGGGTCAGGAAGTGCTCGAAGCGCTCGCGGACCGGGACCGGGGGCCGGCGGCGTTTCCTGAAGCGGGAGGCCAGCCGTCTGAAGAAGGCCCCCATTCTCGGTCCGTCACCCCCCGCCGCCGGTCACCTTGAGGACCATTTTTACAACGACGAAGACCACGCCGACAAACGCGAGCACGCCGAATCCAAGCCGGACGCGGGGTCCGCCGGCCTTGCGCGTGTACGACGCCCCGATCTGGGCGCCCAGGGTCGTCCCGATCAGGAGCGCGAGGACCAGGACGAGGTCCACGTTGCCCTTCAGGGCGTGCGTGAAGACCCCGTACCCCGCGCTGAACACGATCTCGAACAGGTCCGTGCCCACGGCCACCACGGTCGGGCATCCCAGGATATAGACCAGGGCCGGCATCCGGATGAACCCGCCGCCCACCCCGAGCATCCCGCTCAGGAACCCGGTCGCGAACCCGATCCCCAGGATGACCCACAGGGAGATGTTCTCGATGCCCGACGCGGGGAGCGACACCATCGGGGGGATCTTCAGGGAACGCAGGCGCAGGACCGCGCCGCCCGCCGAGGCCTCGCCGGCCTTCAGGTCCACCTGGCCCGCCTCGCGCCGCATGGTGCGCAAGGCCTCGCGGATCATGGCCTGGCCGAGCAGGACCAGGAGGATCGCATAGACGACGCTCATGACCACGTCCATGACGTGGATCTCGCGGCCCATCAGCGTCATGGTCCCGGCGTGTTTCAGGACCTGGAGGATCTGGGCCCCGACCTCGACCCCGCTTGCGGTGCCCACGATCATCAGGAAGCCCAGTTTGAAGTCAATGTTGCCGAAGCGCATGTGCCGGACCGTGGCCGACGCGGACATCCCGGCCATCTGCCCGAGGTCCGACCCGACGCAGATGTTGTAAGGGATGCCGAAGATGACGTTGAGCATGGGGACCATCAAGAACCCCCCGCCCACCCCGAAGAACCCCCCGAGCATCCCCACGATCAGCCCGAACACGGCGAGCCACGGGAAGTTGCGCAGGATGTTCTGCTTGAGGTCCTCGGCCCTCGACGCGCAGTCCGCTGCCGGGACCGACGCCGCAGTCGAGACCGTCTCTTCGCCGCCGTGCGCGGCCGCGTCCGGGGATCCGGCGAACACGACCGCCAGCGCGATCAAGAGGCCGCCCGCGACCAGGAGCCAGGGCCTCCGCGTGATCCGTTCCAGGAGGCTCGCGAGGGAGGGTCTCATCGTCAGTGCCCTCCCTTGCCGAGTTCGACGCCGAAGACGCGCTCGACCACCTTCAGGAGCACGCCCACCGAGACCCCGAAGGCGAGCGGCAGGCCCACGCACAGGGCCACGTACGCGAGCCCCGCCGACCAGGCCGGGTCGCACAGGGGGTCTCCCCTCAGCCTCGACAGAAAGTCCAGGATCTCCATCGCTGTGCTCCAGCCTTGATCGTCGGGTCATCGCCGCCGCATGCTCGTCGCCGTGGGCGCAGGAGCAGGTGGGGACGATTCGCGTCCCTCTCGCACCGCTTCACTCGGTGGAGGACCCGGCGCACCGATTTCGCCCACGCCCACGGTCACGAAGCGGGCAAGAACGCCGCCTGGCACCCGACGACTTGGGTCCCGCCCGTACCATTGCCGAAGAGACCGCCTCAGTGGTAGGCGTCGAACTCCTTGATGTGGACCCGCACGGTCTTGACTCCCTCGACCGCGGAGACCGTCTGGTGGATCTCCTTCTCGCCGCGGTGGCTCGTCCGCGCGAGCATCCCGGCCGCCGGCATCTCGCCGAACACGTCCACCACGCCGTCGTCGGCCTGGACCTCGAACTCGACGCCGCGGGTCTGGGGGTTGCGGGCGAGAGCGACCTTGACCTGGCAGGCAAGGTGGAAGTCCTGGAGCTTGCGGCGGACCGCGTCGCTCATCGCGTACTCGGCCTGGACCACGGCGTGGCCCACCACGGCGCACGCCGTCCGGATGGACATGTTTTCTAGATTGATGATCAGATCGTAGAGGGACGGGTCACGCCAGTCCACCCCATACAGGAACTTCGTCCACCGGATCCGGTCCTCGTCCACGGCCCGGATGTACTCGACCGCCGCGTCGTGCCCGAGGTGCTGCCGCTCCATCACGGCCCGGACCCGCATCTCGAGCGGGGCGATGAGCCGCACGCGCAGGACGTTGGGGATCCCCTTCAGCAGCAGATGCCCCGCGTGTCCGTGGTACACGAGGTCGCCCGTCCTCGCGTGCTCCGCGAGCGCGGCCTGGACCGCGATGACGTACAGCCGCCGGTCCGAGGTCAATCGCGCCCACAGGCCCGGGCTCTTTTCGAACTTCTTGGTGAGCGTCTCCTCGGAGACCCCGAGTTTCGCCGCGGCCTCCACCAGGATGTCCCGCCCGATGCACGGGTAACCGAGTTCCGCTGCGAGGCACTGGGCAAGCGTCTCTCCCCCGCTCATCGAACCCCGCGAGATCGTGATGATGGCCATGAGTCGTTCCCCGCCGACAACCGCCTTCATCTTATGGGACGCATAGGCCGTGTCAATTCGGACGATGACGCCTGGCGGGATCCGGCGACCGCGAAGTGACCGGAGGGTGACCTCGGTCAACCCCGGCGGAAGAGGCCCCGAAAACCATTGAATTATTTGACTCGTTGCCGCGGCCGTTCGCGTTGACAGGCCCGACCCACCCTCGTAGAAAAACCGTGAAGCCTGGGGGCTTTCATGGACATCTACCTCCCCATCGCCGGAATGAGCATCAACATCCTGGTTCTGCTCGGGCTCGGGGGGGCGGTGGGTTTCCTGTCCGGCCTGTTCGGGGTCGGGGGCGGGTTCATCATGACTCCGCTTCTGATGATGGCCGGCATCCCCCCGGCCGTGGCCGCGGCGAGCGACTGCAACCAGATCGTGGCCGGGGCCGCGAGCGGGGCCTACGCCCACTGGCGGCTCGGCAACGTGGACTTCAAGATGGGCACGGTCCTCCTGCTCGGCGGGGTGGCCGGCGGCACGGTGGGGGTCGAGGTCGTCAAGGTCCTGCGCGAACTCGGGAACATCGAGTTCGTGATGAAGGTGATCTACGTCCTGATGCTGACCACCATCGGGGGCTCCATGTTCCTCGAGAGCCTGCGCACGCTGCGGCGCTCGCCCGGAGCGGCCCCGGCGAAGCCGACCGCTGAGCGCAAGGTCTCGATCTGGGCGAGGTTGCCGCTCCAGATGACCTTCGCCCAGTCGGGGATCCGCACGTCCGCCCTGTTCCCGTTCAGCATCGCCTTCCTCGTGGGCGTGCTCGCGGCCCTGCTGGGCGTGGGCGGCGGGTTCATCATGGTCCCGGCCATGATCTACATCATCGGGATGCCGACCATCGTGGCCGTGAAGACCGACCTGTTCCAGATCGTCCTGACCACGGCCAACGTCACGCTCCAGCAAGCGATCCGCAACCAGACCGTGGACCTGGTCCTGGCCATGCTGCTCCTGGTCGGGTCCACGGTCGGGGCCCAGTTCGGGGCGCGCGTGGGGCGCAGGCTGCGGGGCGAGCAGATCCGCATCCTGCTCGCGACGATTGTGCTCGCGTTCGCGGTCAAGTTCATGGTGGACCTCCTCGTGACCCCCGACAACCTCATCTCCATCGGCGGGGGGAGCGGGGGAGGGCATTAGGCGGCGCGGGGGAGCCGGATGTCGCGAACGATCCTCAGGTGGTTGCGCTCGCGGGCCGTAACGGTCGCGGGCGTCCTGGCGGCCGTCCTGGCGTCTTCCCTCGGACGGGCCAACGTCGAGTCCCCGGAACCCATCGCCACGGACGCGACCCAGACCCAGGTGGACATCGGGATGATGTACGCCGGGGGGTACGTCTATTTCTTCGGCTGGATGCCCGACCCCTCGGCCGACGTGGTCGTGCGCCTGACCTCGGTCGAGGACGAGCCGATCGTCGTCAACATCCAGGGCCAGGTCGGCCCCCTGTGGATGAACGTCAAGCAGTACCGCGTCTCCGGACTGCCCCGGATGTACAAGATCCATTCGACCCGACCCCTCGCGGAGTTCCTGCCCGAGGACCTCGCACGGGAACTCGGCATCGGGTACGAGACCCTGAAGGACCGCATGAGCCTGGAGGCCGTCCGGGGCGAGGCCGGCGAGGGGGACCGTGACCTCGTCTTCGATGGCGTCCTGCGGATCAAGACCGATGCGAACCTGTACAATGTGGACGAGAACCGCATCCGGGTCGCCGGCGGGAAACTGTTCAAGCACTCCTTCCGGTTCCCCCCGGCCGCCAAGGAGGGGACCTACGTGGCTGAATCGTACGTGATCAAGGACGGCCGGTTGCTCGGGCGCGGCGAGGACCGGATCGTGATCCAGAAGACCGGGCTCGAGGCCGCGTTCACCGACCTCGCGCACGGGCGGCCGACCCTGTACGGGGTCCTCGCGGTCGTGGTCGCGGTCGGGATGGGCCTGCTGGTCGGATTCCTCTTCAAGAAGGGCGGAGGCCACTGATGGGCGCCTTCGAGGGACGGAGGATCGTGGCGGCCGTGGACGGGTCGGACGTGTCGCGGGAGGCCTTCCGGTGCGCCCTGGACCTCGCCGAGGCCCTGTCCTGCCCCGTGACGGTGGTGACCGCGATCCAGACGCGGATGCCCGGGTATCGGGCCGGTTACTTTTCGTTCGTGGACCGTCATATCTTGAAGGAACTCCAGGAGTTCGCGCGGGGGGTCCTGGACGAGGCCTCGCGGGCCGCGACGGCTCGGGGCATCGCGGTCGAGACCGTGGCCCTCGAGGCCGACAAGGAGATCTTCGAGCAGATCGCGGACTACCTGGAGCAGGCGGGCGATGCGGCCTTCCTGGTCATGGGGTCGTACGGGCACTCGGCCCGCGACCGCCGCATCCTCGGGTCCACCACCGAACGCCTCATCATGGAGATCGCCCGGAAAGGGCTCAAGGTCCCGGTCCTGGTGGTTCCGTGATGCTCCATCAGTCCAGTTCCCAGACCTGCCGGGCCAGGTCGGCGAGCGGTCCCTGGCGACCAAGGACGGGGTCCTGGTCGATCAGAACGAGATACAGGGACGCCCCGGACGCCCGGAACGCCTCGGCGTTTGCGTCCTCGAGGTCCCCGAACCCGTCCGTGAGGACCACGATCCGCCGGAACCGGTGCTCCAGGGCGTGTCGGACCACGCAATCGAAGTCGGTCCCGTGCGTGGTCCGCCGGATGCCGCGCGCGATGTCGCGGATGGAGACCTCCTCGACCTGGTTGCTGAACTGGAAGACCGACGGGCCGACCTCGTCGGCCAGGGCCAGCAAGAACCCGAACACCCGAGCCTGCACGCGCCGGAACGACCCCGAGACGTCCACGTACACCCGCGCCCTCAGGTCCTCGTCCGAGCGGTCGTGGCGCGGGCCGTGATACAGCGTGGGCCAGAACCCCAGGGCGAGGAACGGGTAGTCCCGCCGCCCGGGACCGAAGCAGGGCGAGGAGACGGGGGTCCGCGCGGGCGTGCTCCTCGGGGAGTTCGGGTCCCGGTCCAGGGCCGCGCGCACCGCGAGGGCGACGGGGATGGAGCGCTCGGGGACCACGACTTCCGGGAGTTCGTTCTCCTCCACCTCGTCACCGAACCCGGCGCCCTGGCCGCCGTCCTCCGCGTCCCAGGGAAGACCCGGCACGGGGGACCGGCGGGAATGGTCCCCCAGGAACACCAGGCACGGCCGGACCCCGAGTCGCTTCAGGAGGTCGAGCACCTCCTGGGCCAGGCGCGGAAACGGCACGTCCCCGTCCCACGCGGCGCACCGGATGCCCCAGGCCCGCCTCGCGACTGCGTCCCCGAACCCCGCCTCCCGCAACCGCAGGCGAAAGCGCCGCCAGGCCCGCGCCCGTCCCGGCTGCTCGCGAGGGGGAGGCCGCAACAGCACGGCCACCGGGTCGGCGTCCGAATACAGTCGCCGCAGAAGCCCTACCCCTTTGGGAAAGAAGCGCTCGCACACGGCGCGGTTGACCAGGATGTCCGCGGCGATGTTGTCGGCGAGCCTGCGAAGGGGACCGCGCGGCCTCCGCGGTCCGTCGAGGTGGCCCAGGACGTGGTGGAAGCACTCGTGCAGGAACACGAACAGCAAGTCCGCGGGGGCCCGGAGTTCCCGTTCGAGGAACGCGCGGCCGAACTCGATCCGGTAGCGGTCGCCGGCCTTCGAGATGCGCGCGGTCTCGACCTTGTCCGAAACGGCGATGGACGCGTTCGGCAGAAAGCGATCCAGGTCCTGCTGGAGCGCGTCCGGGTCCGTCGCGGTCTGGACAGCCTCGACCAGCCGCCGGTCCAGGACGTGGTCCACGGTCATGAGGCCCTCCTGGTCCAGCCGAGGTCCGGGACGCTCGCCACCAGATAGGACCCCGCGATCCGGCGCAGGGCATCGGGCGGGTCTCGCGGTGTGGCGTCCGGCAGGAACACACCGCTCGTGGTCCTCATGAGGACGGCCCAGGCCGCGTCCGCGTCGTCCACCACCGGAAGGTCCTCGCGCAGGTTCTGCGGGCAGCGACTGTCCCTCAGGAAGGCGGCGGGGAGGCCGCGGGCCGGCTCCGGGAGGACCTGGGCGACCGTCGCGGCCCTCCGCGCGGCCCGTCCCGGCACCCTCACGACGAAACGCGGCTCCAGGAGATCGCCGAAGAGGAGGTCGCCCCCGGAGACCCTCACCATCCGGCCATCGCGGTCGAAGACCTCCTCCAGCCGGGCATCGAGGTGGCCGAGCGAGGCCTCGAACCAGCGATCGTTCCAGTGGCCTCGAACCATCGGCTCCTGGTCCGAGGTCTGGTAGCGGAGCAAGACCTCCCACCGGGGCACCCGGTGTCGCCCCAGGGTTCGCGACTGCTCGACCACGACCCAGGCGTCGGAGTTTTCGGGTTCACGGAAGGGATGCGGCTCATCCGGCAGCACGATGGCCGGCGCGGAGCGCTGGACCCGCCGGAAGACCCGCGCAAAGTCCTCGATTCGCCACACGTAGCGCGCGCGGACTCGCCGGGACCGCCGCCGGCGCGCCATGACGAGCGGGTCATCCTCGTCCTGGTCGTATTCGAGCATCCGGTCCAGCAGCCACTCGATCCGCGCCGTCTTCCGCCCCTTGCGCGCCCTCGCCTCCCGGACCAGCACGTCCACGTCGCTGGAGCCCCTCGGCTCGAACCGGTCCAACAGGAAGGCCGCGGCCTCGTACTCGCCGCGGGCGGCGATCAGCCCCGGTCGCCCCCAGTCCCGGGGCCGCAGCCCCTGGATGCGCATGGGGAACGTCGCCACCGAAGGGCACTCGTCGTTTTCCGGATCCGGACGCCCGAAAGACCCGAGGTGGACCTCCTCGATGGGCTGCCCGATGTCCCGAAGGGCCGTCCGGAGCGGGACCCGGGCTTCCCGCAGCACGTGAACCTGGACGCTTTTTTCCTGGTGTACGAGCGCCAGTCCCTGGATGATCATGCGTCACCTCCTTCCACCACGGCATCGAGGAGTCCGGCCGCGAAGTCCTCGAACGAACAGCAGACCGATGGCAGTCGGTCCAGCCGCTCGGACAGACGAAACGCCATCCTCAACACCGCCGTGCGCACGCGCTCCGGGACGTCGTCCTCGACCTCGACGGCGGACGAGCGGTCCGAGAACTCGCCCACCTGATGTGGTCCGAGCGACGACGCCGCTTCCCAGGCCGTCCACAGGCGGTGCCGCGTGTCGGCAGACAGGCAGGCATGGGTTTCCGGGTGCGCCATCAGCCGGAAGAGGGCCGCGGCGGCCTCGGTCGCCACCTCGGGCTTCTTCGGGTGTTCCAGGGCGCTGACAATGCGCGTCACCAGGAGGGACGACGCGGCCCGGTCCGACGCGCCCTCCTCGTCCTTTAGCCAGTCTTCGACCTGGTCCAGGAAGTGGGGGCCGACGAGGGGGATCCGCCTGCGTCCCTTCAAGGCAGCAACGGCGTGGCCATGGGCCGCGTTCAGAACCATGCGCGGCACGCCCTCGCCCTGGGCCTCGAACGGCAAGGTATGGTCGAGGGCGGCGCGGAAGACCTCGAACGGCAGAGCGTCGTGGCGTTCCGCCGTGCGCCCCGTGGCCTCCCGCAGGGCCAGCATGGCCAGAAGGGCCCGTCGCATCATGCCGAGGCGGCGCCCATCCAGAGGCAGGTCGCGCGCCAGGAGGTGCTGGCGGACGTGGTCCAGGTAGGTGACGACGGTCTCGCCCCACTGCTGTTCGATGCCGGGATAGAGCGCCCGTGTCCGCTCGATCAGGGACGACAGCGCGGGCGCGTCCGGGCCGGACCCCGGCGCGGCGGGGGCCAGCCGGAGCCCGCGGGCATCCGCCTCGGTCGTGTTCCGGATCACCCGGCGGCGGTCCTCTTCGTCCATGACGTTCACGTCGGGGACGCTTAGGATGAACGGGAACCGCCCGGCGAGCGCCGGGTCGAGCGGCATGGTCCCGAGCAGACCCACGGGGTTCATGGCGGCCACGATGTACCGGAGGTCGGGAAGCGGCATCCCCATCAGGCGGCGGCTCCGGATGACCTCGAGCCACTTGTTCTGCATCCCGGGCACGGCCCGGGACAACTCGTCCACGAGGACGAACTCCTTCCCCCAGAGGGTGAGCGGGGCCTGGAGGTAGTCCACGCGGCCTTCCTGCATGGCCCGGGGGTCCGGAAACCCCATCACGTCCTCGAAGACCGCCTTGCTCGCGTCGTAGGCCCAGAACCGCAGGCCCAAGGCGTGGGCCGTGCGTTCGGCGAGCAGGGTCTTGGCCGACCCGATCCCCCCGACCAGGAGGATCGGCTCCCCGAGCGCGAGCCCGGCCAGATACGCTTCCTCGATGGCACCGCAGCCGTAGATGCCCAGCGATGCCAGGACCCCGAGCCGCGACGGCGGACCTACCGTCGGGACGCGGCGGCGCGAACGAACCCTCTTGACGGTCGAAAATCCACCACGCTTCCTCGACATCGAACGCCTCCCAGCCCCCGCGTCGGGGCAAGTCATCTCAGCCCTGATTGTTCG
This sequence comes from Deltaproteobacteria bacterium, assembly GCA_037442805.1. GTDB lineage: Bacteria > Myxococcota_A > UBA9042 > DTJE01 > DTJE01 > DYKK01. Next base: position 148 of record JBBIPO010000076.1, on the reverse strand, counting down.
GACCTCGGCGGCATACAGCGTGCCGCGGGCACGAAATCACGTTCCCGAGGATTGGACGTGCGGCAAGGGACTTGTCTGACACTTACGGGGCGGTCGGGAGCCTGGTCACGAGGAGACGCGCTGCGTGCCTTCGGACTGCTGCGTGCAA
>JBBIPO010000075.1:0-16349 GCA_037442805.1 Deltaproteobacteria bacterium | reverse complement strand
GCGACTACGAGACGAGCCGGGCGCTCGTGGACATCGCCTGGTTTGCGGACCGGATCGAGATCGGGAATCCAGGCGGCCTGTATGGGCAGGTGACCCCCGAGAACTTCGGAACAGTCACGGACTACCGCAACCCGCTGCTCGCGGAGGCAATGAAGGTGCTTGGGTTTGTCCAGAGGTTCGGCTACGGAATACCCCTTGCATTGCGCGAACTGGAACGCAACGGCAATCCGCCGCCGGAGTTCCGCCTGGACGAGCCGACACGTTTTCATGTCACCGTCCGGAGACGCCCGTGAAGATCGTGGCCTTCTTCAACAACAAGGGCGGGGTCGGGAAGACGTCGCTTGCGTATCATCTCGCCTGGATGTATGGCCGGATGGGCGTGCGCGTACTGGCCGCAGACCTCGACCCGCAATCCAATCTGAGCGCGATGTTCCTGGAAGAGGACCGACTGGTCGAGTTGTGGCCGGACGGCGACCATCCCCGGACGGTCCTCGGGGTGGTGCAGCCCATCCTGGAAGGGACGGGCGACATTGCGGAGCCGCACGCGGAACTGGTGGACGAAGGATATGGGTATGCCTTGCACCTCCTCGTCGGAGACATGGGGCTGTCGCGGTTTGAAGACCGATTGTCGGAGTCGTGGCCCAAGTGCCTGGACCGCGACGCGGCTGCGTTCCGGGTGATCACGGCCTTCTACCGGGCGTTGCGGCGTGCCGCCGAGAAGGTCGAGGCCCAGGTGATCCTGTGTGACGTGGGGCCCAATCTCGGTGCCATCCGTCGCGCGGTCCTCGTCGCGAGCCAGTTCGTGGTGGTCCCGCTGGCGCCCGATCTGTTTTCGATCCAGGGCCTTCGCAACCTGGGACCGACCCTGCGAGGGTGGCGCGAGGGCTGGGAGAGGCGACTCCAGACAGCGGCCGATGAGAGCCTTTCCGGCATCGAGTTGCCGGGCGGCGGCATGGCGCCGGTGGGCTATGTGGTGATGCAACACGCCGTCCGCCTAGACCGCCCCGTCTATGCGTATCAGCGGTGGGTGAGGCGCGTCCCCGCGGTTTCTCGCGAATCCATCCTCGGCGACGCCCCGGAACAGGCCCCGGCCGATGCGGCGGACGACCCGCACTGCCTCGCGGCCCTGAGACACGACCGGAGCCTGATGCCGCTCGCGATGGAGGCGCGCCGGCCCATGTTCCTGCTGCCTCCGGCGGACGGGGCGATCGGTGCGCACATGGACGCCGTTCGCCGATGCCACGCTGACTTCGAATCTCTTGCGCGGCGCATGGCGCAGCGAATCGGTCTGTCGCTTCAGGAATCCCCCTGAGACCTGCAAGCGGGGACGCGCGCCCGGCGGGGGTTCAAGGCCGGCGGAACACGAACTGCTGCACGGCGTAGGACCGCCACGTGGACATGGAGAAACTGTTCGTATCAAACGCATTGATGTCGAAGTGGTCCATGAGCATGTGCAGCGCGTAGAGGCGCAGGTCGCCCGTGGGGAGGGGGACGAGGCCGGCGGCGAGCGTCAGGTCGGGGAGGGTGATGTCGGTCAGGGACCCGGGCGCGAGGATGGCCCAGTCGCGGGACGACTTGGTCCCGAGCAGGCGCGTGTAGGTCAGGGAGGGGACGGGGGGGGCGGGGAGGGTCCACGCCAGCCGCAGGTTCGTCCACAGGCCGCCCGGGGGTGGGGACGAGAAGTCGGGGATGGGGAGGAACGGTCCGACCGCGATGGCGTCCCGCGAGAAGGCGAAGGCCTCGGGGGGTTCCGACCCCGACAGGACCACGGTGAACTCGCCCCGGAGGTCCGGGGTCGGGATGGGTGCGAGGGTGTGGTCCCGCAGGTGCAGGAGGGTCCCGAGGGCCCCGGCCACCAGGGCCTCGCCGCCGGGGAAAGCAAGGATGGCCTGGAGGTCCGCGTCGGTCGCCGGGGGAATGGCCTGGAACGCGCTGCCGGGGATGCCGACCAGGACCGTCCCGCGCGCGCCCACGACCAGAAGGGTCGCATCCAGCGTCGCAATCGCGAAGAGGTCCCGATTCGTCGGGGCGGGTCGCACCTGTTCCGGGCCACTCCCGCGGACCACGACCATCGTGCCGGCGGCCCCAACCGCCACGGCCTCCACGCCGTCACCGAGCGATGGCGTCGCGGTCACCGCGAACAGGGGCGCCAGGGTCCCGATGTCGAGGGCCTCCCAGGTGGACAGCGGACGCCGCCTGAGCAGCACGCCGTGGCCCGCCACGTACTCCGTGCCGTCCGGGCCGACCGCCGCGGCGTACAGCCGCGCGACCGAGGGCACGGGCTCCACGTCCGCCAAGGCCGCGTCCACCCGCGCGACCATCCCGCCATTGCCCACGACCAGGACCCGACCGTCCGGCAGGAAGGTGCACCCTCGCAAGGCCTGATACGATGGGGAGGGCCACGGCAGCATGGCCAGGTCGGGGCCGACGCGCCAGATGCGGCCCTGCCCGGTGACCACCACGCCGCCACCGTTCGGGGCCGCGCAGCCCCCGAACGCGTCGGGTCGGGCGGTCGTCTCGACCCGCTGCGCGACGTCTCCAGTCCCGGCTCCGTCCGGCTCGCCCAGGCGGATGCGGACGGCCCCGAGGTCCCGCCCCGGTGTGAAATCTCTCTCCATCGAAACGGAGTACGGGATGTCGCCGTCGGTGGGCGAATCCGCCTCGCCCTGGACCTCGAACGTCGCGCCCTCCAGGGACCCGGTGAGGTCTCGCGGGACCCCCTGGAACTCGAAGCGTTCACCGTCGGTCGCCTCCTGGTCCGTCCAGAGGGGGAGGTACCCGTCGGACCCGAGGTTCAGGGCGAGGCGCACCCGGTGGATGTACGGCCCGGTCGGGCCGCCGGGGGGAGAGATAAGCCGGACAAGGAGCGTGCGGTCCAGGGGGATGTCCAGACGGATGTCCTGCCCGGACACCACCTGGGCTGGATAGACCTCGACGTGACGCCGCACCCCGAGGGCCAGCGGGCGGAAGGCGCCGTCCGGCTCGGTGCGGAAGCCGCCCACGCAGTAGACCGCGATGTCCCCGAGCCCTGCGTTGAGGGCGTAACGACCCCCCTCGCCCATGACCGCGCCCGGACCGGGGTCAATCGGGAAGGAGTTGAGACCCCGCACCGAGGTCCCGCACCGGACCTCCGGGACCCCCGGCGCGGGGAGGCAGCCGTTGAGCCCGGCGCCGAGCGGGTAGCAGGCATATCCGGTCGGGCAATCGGGCGACCCGACGCACGAAGAGGCGCAGAAATGGCCGGACCCGGAGGGGTTCACGCAGTACCCGGACCCGCAGTCGGCGTCCTGAACGCATGGGCGGCAGAGGTCGCCGTGAATCAGGGGGCGGTCGGCGCAAGACTCCGGCGGGGCCAGCAGGTACTTGTCCGCTCCCAGGACCACCCCCTCGACCGTCCCCGGGGGGAGCGGCTGGGCGCTCGTGCCCCCGCCCGAGGACGTGGGCACGACCGGGTCGAGGAAGAGGGTCACGTTCTCGGCATCCACGCCCGCGATCGTGACGGTCGAGTAGTCCTGGCGCGAGGCGGTGACCTGGATCGGGCCGAAAAGGTCCTCGCCGGACAGGGTGACCTGCCCGCGCAGGTCCGTGGTCCCCTGATAGGGGGTCGCCGCGTCGGCCCCGAGGATCGCGAAGGCCAGGGGCACGGGCTTGCCGTTCATGCTGTCGAGGACGGTCACGTTGACGGCGCCCTGGACGACATCCCCCCACACGCCGCCGAAATAGCCGGTCGGGTCAAAGTACGTGAAAGCACCGGGGCGCGCAAGGACCGTTCCGTCCGGCCACGTCACGGCCACGTCCGCGGGACCCGGGGACCCGGGGGGGGTGCGGACCACGAGGCGTGCGGGGTCGGACGCGTCCAGGACCGCGGCCTCGGTGCCGGCGAAGGTCACCATCGCCGCCCGGTCCAGGGCGGAGCCCACGACCGCGACCACGGTCCCGCCCGCGATGGAGCCCCGGTCCGGCGTGACAACGGTCAGTCCCGGCTCGTCCCCGCCGAACGTGAAGGCCTTCGGAAGCGTCACCACCTCGCCCCAGGATGTGAGCGCCCGCACGTCGTGCAGGCCGGGGTTGGCGGGTGCGGTCCGGGCGCGGACCTCGCCGGGGGCGGGCGCGGCGAGGAGCGTGGCCGGAAGGGGACCGACGAACAGCACCGTGACCCGGTCCAGGCTGGAGCCGGACACGACGACCTCCGTGCCGCCCGAGGCCGGCCCCGACGCTGGCGTGACCCCGGCGAGGATGACCTCGGGGACGTACTCGAAGGCTCCGGGGGCCACGTCGGAACCGGTGGGCGTGGTCAGGGCGCCGTCCACCACCCCGGGTGGGTGGGCCGGAACCCGCACGGTCAGGACATGGCGGTCCGGGGACATCTGCACGACCGGCGCGATGCTTCCGCCCAGCGAGACCTCGACCTGGTCGGCCGGGACGGTGCCCACCCCGGACACGAACACCCTGCGCTCGTAGCCCCCCGCGGTCGGGCCATACGGTGGAGAGATGCCGAAGATGCGCGGGGTCGTGGCCTGCAAGTCCGCGGCGTCGAGCGCCCACGCACAGGAGGCGGCCGTCGCCGACCCGCCGGGGGTGGTCACCGTCACGTCGAGCGGGCCGGGTCCCGTAGGTCCGATCGAGACCTTCACCGCGGTGGCGTGGGACTCGAGCAGGGCCGAGGCCGCGCCGGGCGCGTGGACTGACTGGGCGAGGTCCAGCCCGGTGCCGCGGATCAACACCTCGGAGGTCGCGCCCACGGGCAGAAGCGCCGGGTCACACGAGGTCAGGGTCGGGGGCGCCACGTAGTGGAAGGCCCGTCGAGCCGTGGCGCTCCCCATCGCGTTGAGCGCCATCACGTCGCGGGGCCCGACGGACCCCGGCGGCGTCAACGCGACCAGGGACGACGGGGACAGAACGTGCGCCTCGGCGGCGACGCGACCCCCGATGACGAGCGTCGTATCGTCGAAAAAGCCGTCCCCCTCGACCACGACTGGCGTGCCCCCGGTCGTGGGGCCTAACGCCGGGGTCACCGACCGCACCACGACCGGCGTTTCGTAAAAGAAGGCGTCCGCCAGCGAGGCCACCTTGCCGTCGGGGCGAACCACGTGAACCGTCACGAGGCCGGCCGGGTGCGGTGGTGTGGTGACCTGGATGACCGTGTCATTGAGGACCACAACCTCGTCGCCGAGCGAGGCCCCGAACACGACGCGGCTCCCCGGCAGGAACCCGACGCCCGTCACCTCGACGCGCGTTCCGCCCGACACGGGGCCCCGCGCCGGGGTCACGGAAATCACCGCGAAGCCCGGCGCATCGGCATCGCCCGGCACGAAGTTGTCCGGGGGCTCGAACAGGTCTCGAGGCTGCGTCGCGTCCGGCTGTGGGGGCGTCGTGGGGAGGTCGGGAAGGCCGCAGGACAGCAACCAGGGCGCGAGGAGCACCGTTGCCCAGGATGGAACGCGCATCGTCACGCGGATCCCCTGTCGGTTCGTCCGGGACACGGGGGCATTATCCGGGTCCAGTGCGCGGGGGTCAAATCGGGGCGCAGGCGGCGGCCGCGTCCCCACGGGGACCAGGGATTGGGAATCGGACGCCCTATTCAAGTGGGGCTTCCAGGCACAGGCGACCCTTGTCACTTCGCCAACCCCGCGGGGCGGTGCGTGCCATTTTGTCAGCCATCGGGCGCGGGAACCGACGACCGGAACCCCGCGCACCCGCATGTGGGCGGCCAGTTCCGCGGCAAGACGGGCGTGGTACGGGCATTGCATGAGCGCCGCGTGGCTCCGGGCGCCCGAGGTGTCCCGGGTCGCGGGGCGTTGGACGGTGCTGCCGGGATGAAGCGAATGCAGGAATTTCTCAGACGAAACTTCTTCGTCGTGAACCTGGCCCTGATCGCAGTCGGGTCGTATCTGCTGGCCGGAGTCATCACGGAGTTCGCCGCCACCGCGATCTTCCAGAAAGGCGCCACGTCCTCCGGCGGACGCATCGCGGGGCCCACCGCGGTCGCCGTCCGACCGCCGCCTCCGGACTCCCTGATGACCCTGGCCGGGGGGCGCAACCCCTTCGACGCCGAACCCGTCGTTCAGCCCGAGGCCGAGGGCGAGGGGCCACAGGAACCCGAACTGGCCGACATCGGGGTGGACCTCCTGGGGATTCTCGTGTCCGCCAGGCCCGAGTGGTCGCTGGCCATGGTTCGGGCCCAGGGCGAGATGAAGATGGTGAGGGTCGGAAGCCTCCTGATGGACCGGGCCGAGGTGGTCGAGATCGCGTCCCGCTATCTGATCCTGAAACTCGGGGACAAGCAGAAGGTCGTGAAACTGTGGGCCGAGAAGACCGCCGGCCCGTCCGGTCCCAGAATGGCCGGGCCCCCGAGGCCATTCACGCCCGCGCCCGCGGTCCCCACGGGCCCCGGCTCGGACTTCGCGCGCGGGGTCAAGAAGGTCGGTCCCTACGAGTACCACATCGAGCGGACGATGCTGGAGGAGAACCTTCAGGACCTGACCAAACTCGGGATGCAGGCCAGGATCATCCCGAACTATGTTGACGGGAAATACCAGGGGTTCCGGCTGGTCGGCATTCGCCCCGACAGCCTGTATCGGGCGATCGGGCTCGAGTCCGGCGACCTGGTCACGCGGGTGAACGGCCAGGACATTGATACCCCGAACAAGGCGATCCAGTTGTTCGAGGAACTGCGCAACAGCCCGACCATCACGCTGGACCTGGAGCGGCGAGGGCAGAAGGTTACGATGACGTACAAGGTGAAGTGAGGTGAGCGCATGACAGGTCAGCTGGAATCTGGCCGGATTTGGGGCGCGCTGACCGTGGTGGCCCTGTGGATCGTGTCCGAGGCGACCGGACAGGCCCAGACGCCCGCGCAGGCGCCGAGGCCGCCGGCCGCGAGTCCCCCGACCGGTGCCAGGACACCGGCCCCTCCTCCGCCCGCGAAGCGCAAGGCCCCCGAATCCCCCGAACGGCCCGGCGGCGCCCCCGCGGTGATCCCGAAGGGTCCGCCCGGGAGCACGCCGCCGAAAGTCCCCGGCCAGAAGGCCCCGACCCCGCCCGGCCAGGCCTCCGTGACCCCTCCGCCCGCGGGCCAGGAGGCCGGCGTCCCGGAAGGGGTCGAGGACGTCGTGTCGTTCAAGACCAATTTCGAGAAGGACGTCCGCTGCGTCCCGCTCCCCCTGAACGCGCGGATCAGCGTGGACTTCGAGGAGGCCCCGCTGCATGACGTGGTCAAGTTCATGGCCTGCATCACGCAGCGGAACTTCCTGCTGGCCGCGAATCTGAAGGCCGGGAAGACGGTGACGATCCTGTCCACGACCCCGGTGACCGTGTACGAGGCCTACAAGGCCTTCCTGTCGGCGCTCGACATCAACGGGTTGACGATCGTGCCGCGCGGGGCCTTCTGGGAGGTCGTCGAGACGGCGAAGGCCAAGCAACTGCCCCTTCCCCTGTATGGGCCGAAACAGTCGGTGCCCGCGGAGGACCGGCTGGTCACGCGCATCATTCGCCTGGAAAACATTGATGTCAAGGATATTGAACCGATTCTCAACAAGTTCAAGTCCGCCGCCGGGGACGTGACGAGTTACGCTCCGGGGAACAGCCTGATCCTGACGGACCTGGGGTCGAGCGTGGCGAGGATGCTCGACTTCGTAGGGGAACTCGACATCCCCACGGGGCGCGAGAAGATCTGGGTGCGCCCGGTTCAGTACGCCTCGGCCGCGGAGATGGCGAACCTCGTGACCGCCCTGTTCGGGGACAAGGGCGCGAAGCCGGGCACGGCGGGTGGCCGTCCGCAACGGGGACAGCCCGCTCCGCAGCAGCCGGTGCCCCAGCCCCAGGGCCCGGTCCCGGAGGAGGGCGTGGCGACCGTCTCGAAGGTGATCGCGGACGAGCGGACGAACTCCCTGATCCTCGTGGCGACCCCCGCGGCCTACGTGAAGATTGACCGCCTCCTGCGTCGCGTGGACGTCCCCATCGAGGGCGAGGGCCAGATCCATATCTACTACCTGGAGAACGCCGCGGCGGAGGACGTGGCCTCCACCCTGTCCGCCCTGGCTTCGGGCGCCCGGGGCGCGGCCGGCGCCAAGAAGGGGGCCAAGGGAGGCGCCGGGGCCGCGGCGGGTGCCGCGACGGGTCCGGCGGCCCTGTTCGAGGGAGAGGTCAAGGTCACAGCCCACAAGCCCACGAATTCGCTGGTCATCGAGAGCACGCTCAAGGACTACCTGGCGATCAAGCGGGTGATCCAGCAACTCGACGTGCGCCGCAAGCAGGTCTATGTCGAGGCGGTCATCATGGAGATCTCATCCAACAAGGACCGCAAGATCGGCATTTCGGGCAGCGGGGGCATGACCTTCAACATCGGGGGCAACGAGGTCCCGTTCCTGTTCGGCATGGGCGGGCTAGGCATCTCGTCCTTCGACATGCAGCAACTCGGCAAGGGGGGGCTCGCGGTCGGCCTCCAGGGGCCGCTCGTGGACGTGTCCACCGGGACCACGGGCCAGGCGACGACCTCCGGGGCGTTGGCCATTCCCTCTTACGGGTTCCTGATCCAGGCCATCCAGTCGAACTCGGATGTGAACGTCCTGTCCACGCCACACATCCTGACCATGGACAACGAGGAAGCGGAGATCGTGGTCGGGAAGCAGATCCCGTACCAGGCGTCGTCGCTCGGGGGACTCGGGTCCCTGACGAGCCTCCTCGGGGCGTACGGGGGAACCCTCGGCGGGACGACCACGACCACGACCTCGGGGCTGGGCACGCTCGGGTCGCTCGGGACGCTCGGATACCTCGGGGGGTATGGTGGGTTCGGGGCGTACGTGCAGCGGATTGACGTGGACCTGACCCTGAAGATCACGCCTCAAATCAGCGAGAGCAACTTCGTCCGCCTGAAGATCCAGCAGTCCATTGACGACGTGGAGGCCCTGGACCCCACGCTCGGACCCACGACCAGCAAGCGCAAGGTCACGAACACGGTGGTGGTCCGCGACCAGCAGCCCGTGGTCATCGGCGGCCTGATGCGCGACATCGAGGTCACGGGGGTGGACAAGGTGCCCGTCCTCGGGGACATCCCGGTCCTCGGCATCCTGTTCCGCAAGTCCGCGAAGCGCGTCGAGAAGCGCAACCTCCTGATGGTGATCACGCCCTACATCATCGAGGACCCGTCCGACCTCGCCCGCATCCACGCGCGCAAGATGGAGGAGATGCAGGAGTTCGCGGAATACATGGCCACGAAGAAGCGCGAGTACGAGGGCGGGATCGACTACCGGAAGAAGACCGGGATCCTCGAGGACATCCGCCGGACCCTGGAGCGGGTGCGCAAGGACCGCGAGATGCTCGAGCGGACGCGCTTCGAGGACGTGGACATCGTGGGACCGCCCGAGACGCACGACCTGGACTTCGACCCGTTCGGCGCAGGGGGCCCGGGGACGGGCGGGGGCGAGGGTGCGGGCACGGGCGAGGGGGCGGCGCCGGAACCGGCGACCCCTCCGGGTCCGGTGGAGGAGTGAGAGATGCTCCAGACCGGTGAAACTCCGTCCGGATCGGACGGGTTCGTGAAGCGGCTGCTCGTCGAGCACGCCCTGGTGGACGAGACCGCGATTCGGCGGGCCATGGAGGCGCGCGAGGGGCGGCCCGACATGGGGCTCGTGGACGCCCTGCTGGCCCTGGGCCTCGTGGACGAGAAGCGGCTGCTCGCGGCGCTCGGGGCGATCCTCGGGATCGAGGTGACCGAAGCGCTTCCGGTGGATGAGGTGGACCTGGACCTGTTGCGGGGCCTGCCGATCACGTACGCCAAGCAGGCGTATGTGCTCCCGCTCCGGCGGGAGGGGGACACCGTGGTCGTCGCCCTGGCGAACCCCCTGAACGTCACCGTGCTCGACGACCTGCGCGTGCTGCTCAAGGCGCGCGTGAAGCCCGTCCTCGCGCCCCGGGACACGATCTTCGAGGGGATCAATCGGGCGTACGACAAGATGACCGGGATGGAGGCCACGGCCGGGGAGGTCTTCTCGGACGAGGAGGACCTCCAGGGCCTGTCGCGCGAGATCGAGGAGAGCACCAAGGACCTCCTCGACATGACCGACGAGGCCCCCATCATCCGCCTCGTAAACTCGATCCTGGCCCAGGCGGTCAAGGAGCGGGTCTCGGACATCCACATCGAGCCGTTCGAAAAGTACCTGTCTGTGCGCTTCCGCAAGGACGGGATCCTGCGGGAGGTCCTGCGCCCCCCGAAGCGCTTCCAGGCGTCCATCGCGAGCCGCGTCAAGATCATGGGGAACCTCAACATCGCCGAGAAGCGTCTGCCGCAGGACGGGCGCATCCGCCGCGTTGTGGCGGGCAAGGAGATTGACATTCGCCTCTCGACCGTGCCGACGACCTTCGGGGAACGGCTGGTCCTGCGCATCCTGGACCGCAGCGCGACCCTCCTGCAACTGCCGGAGCTCGGGTTGACGGGCGAGATGCTCGACGTGATGGAGGACCTGATCACGAGGCCACACGGGATCATCCTGGTGACCGGTCCGACCGGGTCCGGGAAGACGACGACCCTGTACGCGGCCCTGTCGCGGATCAACACGCCTGACAAGAATATTCTGACGATAGAAGACCCCGTCGAGTATCAGATCACGGGCATCGGCCAGATGCAGGTCAATCCCAAGATTGACTTCACGTTCGCGAGCGGCCTGCGGGCCATCCTGCGTCAGGACCCGGACGTGATCCTGATCGGGGAGATCCGCGACCTCGAGACCGCGGAGATCGCGGTCCAGGCCTCGCTGACCGGGCACCTGGTGTTTTCGACCCTGCACACGAACGATGCGGCCTCGGCCTTCACGCGGCTGATTGACATGGGGGTGGAGCCGTTCTTGATCGCGTCGTCGGTGCTCGCGACCATCGCGCAGCGCCTCGTCCGGGTGGTGTGCCGGGAGTGCCGCGTGCCGTACACGCCCTCGCCCACGGAGGCGCAGAGCCTCGGGATCGACCGGGTCGGGCCGGGCGACACGTTCTATCGGGCGGGGCCCGGATGTCCGGCGTGCCTGAACACGGGCTACGCGGGGCGGCAAGCGATCTACGAGATGCTCGTCGTGAACGACACGATCCGGGACCTCGTCATGGCACGGGCCGAATCGAACGTCATCAAGAAGAAGGCGATGCAGATGGGGATGAAGACGTTGCGCCAGGACGGGGTCCTGAAGGTCCGCCGCGGGATCACCACGGCCGAGGAGGTCATGCGCGTGACGCAGGGGGACGTGGAGGAGTTCGGGTGACGGATGCGCGGCGAGTGGTCGGGCCGGGCCAGGCCGCCCGGAGGGCGGCCCGCTGGAGCGCAGCGCGTGAGCGCGAGCGAAGCGTGGGGTGGGGGGAGTCGGCGCGACCTGTGCGCGCCGCGAAGGGGAGGGGCGGGAGCCCCTCCCCCCATGTGGAGGATTCATGCGCGTGACGCAGGGGGACGTGGAGGAGTTCGGGTGACGGGGAGCCATGCCTCTGTTTGAGTACAAAGGCTTTACCGCGAAGGGCCGGGCGACCTCCGGGGTCCTCGAGGTGGACGGCCCCGCGGATCTGCGCGCCCGACTGCTCCAGGTGGGCGTCTATCTGACCCAGTTCGCCGAGGTCAGGGCCGGCGCCGCGAAGGGGGCCGCGACCGCTCCGGCCCGCGGGGGGCTCCTGGCCCGCGAGGTGAACCTGAAGGGGCTGTTCGAGCGGGTCAAGCCCGCGGACGTGGCGGTCCTGACGCGGCAGTTCGGGACGTTGCTGAAGGCCGGGGTCCCCATGTCCGAGGCCCTGACGGCCCTGATGGCGCAGCAGGAGAGCCCGCGCCTCCGCGTGATCATGGGCACGGTGCGCGAGAAGGTGCGGGAAGGCGCCTCGCTCGCGGACGCGCTGAAGGAACATCCCTCCGCGTTCTCGGACCTGTACGTGAACATGGTCCGCGTGGGCGAGGCGTCCGGGACCCTGGACATCGTGCTCGCGCGGCTCGCGGACTTTCTCGAGTCGTCGGTCCGCCTGAAGTCCAAACTGACCGCGGCCCTAATCTACCCGGTCCTGATGGTCTGCGTGGCCATCGTTATCGTCTCGATCATGATGCTGTTCGTGATCCCGCGCGTGACTGAGATGTTCGAGGACATGGGGACGCAGTTGCCGCTGGTGACGCGAATCTTGATATTCATCAGCAAGACTTTTGCGAACACGTGGTTCCTGCTGATTCCCCTGGCCGTGGGGGGAGTCGTGTGGTTCCGGCGATGGATCCGCACGGAGAAGGGGCGGCGCTGGTACGACTCGCGGCGACTGCGACTGCCCGTGTTCGGGCCGGTCATTCGGCTCGTCGCAGTGGCGCGCTTCGCTCGAACCCTCTCGACGCTGCTGTCGTCGGGGGTGGCGGTCCTGACCGCGCTCGACATCGCGAAGACCATCGTGAACAACGTCATCCTGGCCGACGCCATCGAGGACGCGAAAGTGGCGGTGCGCGAGGGCGAGAGCCTGGCGGGTCCGCTGAAGCGCTGCGGGCAGTTCCCCGCGATGATGACGCACATGATCGCCATCGGGGAGCAGACCGGGCAACTCGAGGAGATGCTTCGCAACGTGGCGGAGGCCTACGACGCGGAGGTGGACAACCGCGTGACCACGCTGACCGCGGTCCTGGAGCCTGTGATGATCGTGGGGATGGGAATGATGGTGACGTTCCTTGTCTTCGCGATCCTCATGCCGATGCTCCAGATGAACGAGGTCATCGCGGGCCAATGAGTGGGGGTTCGGACACCGAGGAGGTGCGTCATGACCAGGTTCCTGAAGGGGCTCGTGACGAGGAGGGCCGCGCTCCAGGCCGCGCGGGGCATGACCCTGCTCGAGATCATGGTCGTCATCGCGATCATCGGAATCGTGGCGACCGCGATCGGCGTCGGGGTCGTGGGATATCTGAACAAGGCCAAGGTGGACGCCTGCAAGGCGCAGATCCGCAACATCTCGCAGGCCCTTGACATCTACGCGGCCGACTCGGACTATCCGACCTCGCTGTCGGTCCTGGCCGAGGGTCCGGGGGCGCCCCTCAAGGAGAAGCAGTTGAAGGACCCCTGGGGGCAACCGTTCATCTACAACTACCCCTCGGCGCAGGGGGGAGGGGCCTACGACCTGTGCTCGAAGGGGCCGGACCGCCGCGAGGGGTCCGAGGACGACATCTGCAATGAATGAGCGCGGGTACACGCTGCTCGAAATGATGGCCGTAATCGCCATCATCCTCGTGGGCGGGGTGGCGGTCGTGGCCGGGGTCGCAAGTGTCCGCAAGGCGAGCCTGACCACGTCGGCGGCGCGCGTGGCGGCCGCGGTCCGCTACCTGTACGACCTGTCCGTGCTGAACAATCGCCCCTACCGACTGGTGGTGGATCTGGAGGGGAGGTCGTTCCGGGGCGAACCCGTCGGGGAGGCGTGCGGCGGTGCGCTCCTGCCGTCGGAGGAGGAGCAGAAGTTCGGCGCGGTGCCGGCGGCGGGGACGGTGGCGACGGGGGCGGCGGGGGTCGGCCCGACCGTGCCGGCGGGGGAAGGGGGCGGCGAGGGGTCGGAAGGGGCGCCGGAGTCCCCGAGGCGGCGGATCGGCGCGAAGGAGAACCTCCTGACCCGGCAGACCCTGCCCGAGGGGATCTCCTTCGGGGCGGTGGTGACCACGCACCATGACGAGCCGGTCGAGGAGGGGGAGGCGGAGGTCTTCTTCTTTCCGGACGGCTACGTGGAGAAGGCGCTGATCTACTTGAAGAAAGGCGAAGAAACCTACACGGTCGAAACAGTCCCGTTGAAGGGGGTCGGGGTCGTCCATTCCGAAGAACTGGACCCGCGGGTCGCAATGGAGGGGCGATGAGGACCCGGACCGCGCGAGCACCCATCGTGGCGGGCTTCACCTTGCTCGAGGTGCTGATCGCGCTGATGATCCTGGCCCTTGCCCTGTCCGCGATCTCGTACTCGAACTCGGTCGCCATCTCGCAGGTGGCGCGGGTCACGCGCATGACGACCGCGGCCTACTTGATGGAAGGCGTGGTCAACGACATCCATGCCTACTACGTGCGGCAGGGGTTTCCGGCGAACGACCTGGAGGACCGGCCGTGCGAACTCCCCCGTGACTTCTCGGATACGTTCGATTGTCGCTTCGACCTCCACCAGATGAAACTGGAACCAGACGCCGTCCAGCAACTCGTGGCGGGCGGGATCGAGCAGTTCCTGGGCGGGGGTCAGGAAGGCGCGTCCGCCGACCAGGCACCGGCGGCCAGGCCGTCCGCGACGCCCGGGGCGCAGCCGGGGCAACCGGACCTGTCGCAACTCGCGGTCCTCGCGCCCCTGTTCGGCCCGGACGGCGAGGCCCTGATCCGCCTGTGCAACGTGAACCTCGGCGGGATCCTGATGGGGATGACGGCCCTGGTGCAGTACCTGCCGACCATCATAGACCAGGTCGCGCGGCAGACCCGCAAACTGACCGTGCGCCTGTCGTGGCACGACGGGCCGCGAGGACAGCGCGTGTTCCAGGTCGAGACGTTCGTGGTGTCCTTGCCGGAGGAGGAGGTCCAGGCCCTGCGGGAGGCCGAGCGGGCGAGGGAAGTGCAGGAGGCCGCGCAGGAACAGACGCCGGTCCCGACGACCGCCCCCGGGGGCGGTGGGAGGACGGGCGGGCAGGGGGGCCAGGGGCGATGAGGCGGCTGGCGCATCCGGGAACCGCTCCTGGAACATGGGGTTCGCGCGGGTTCACGCTGATGGAGGTCCTGGTGGCCGTGGGTCTCCTCGCGCTCGTCTCGACCTTGATGTACCAGGCCATGAGCCTGACCTTCCGCGCGAGGGAGACGATCTCGCGCATCGAGGACCTGAACCACGCGGCCCAGGTGGCCCTGCACCACCTGACCCGCGACGTCTCGATGGCCTACCTGTCGAACCACGTGGACATGAAGGAGCCGGCCGCGACCACGCTGTTCGTGGGGTCGCGGGAATCGCTCCTGTTCACGTACCTCGGGCACGAACGCCGCCAGCGGGGGGCGCGCGAGTCGGACCAGGGCGTGGTCGAGTACCGCCTCGAGCGCGACCCCGACGGGCGCGGCTACGCCCTGATCCGGCGCGAGAAGTCGCCTCCCGACACCGAGCCCGAGCGAGGGGGCGCGCGGGAGGTCCTGGTGTCCGGGGTGCGGGAGTTCCGGGTGCAGTACTGGGACGAGAAGGCCGAGGAGTGGCGCGACGAGTGGAAGGCCGAGATGGAGGACGCGATGAAGTCGGGCCTGGGCGGGGAGATCGCTCCGCAGGTCGCTCCGGTCGGCGCGAAACTGATGAAGGCCGCCCAGGACCAGATGCTCGAGGAGTTCCGGTTGCCGTCGAGGGTCTATTTCCGGCTGGTCCTCGAAGACGTGGACGGCAAGGAGTTCGCGTACGAGACCCAGTC
The DNA here is from genome assembly GCA_037442805.1 of Deltaproteobacteria bacterium. Taxonomy (GTDB): domain Bacteria; phylum Myxococcota_A; class UBA9042; order DTJE01; family DTJE01; genus DYKK01. The sequence continues at coordinate 970 of JBBIPO010000075.1, read as the reverse complement.
GAGGATCCACTTGCAGGCGCCGTTGAACTACTGATTGGAAGACCATGTTCCGGCGGAACGTCATGCTGGCGGGGTCGCGCGGGCCGCGGTCACGGGACCGCGCGGACCGCGGGGTTGCCCTGGTGGTCGTGCTGACCGGGGTCGCGATCCTCGCGGCCTTCTCGACCGAGTTTTCGTACCGGTCGCGCGTGGACATCCAGGTCGCGTCGAATCTGGAGCGCCGGGTCCAGGCGTACTTCCACGCGCGCTCCGCGATGGAGATCGCGCGGCTCGTCATCACGTCGCAGAAGTTCGTGGACCAGGCGGTGAGCGCGTTCGGGGGCGGCGTGCCGGGGCTGGCCCGCGGGAACTTCGAGTTGTGGCGATACGCGTGCAAGTTCGCCGAGGTCTTTTCATCTTCGACCCTGAATTTCATGGGTCTTGAAATCATGAGTCTGAAAGGTTCCCCGGGGATCGGGGTCGAGGAGGGCGGGTTCGCGTGCGAGGTGGTCCCCGAGGACTCGCGCATCAACCTGAACGCAGCGGGTACCGCCCAGGACCGCCGGGCGATGTTCACGAAACTGTACGCGCTCCTGCGCGGGCAGGTGGACGAGGAATCAGGAGGCCGGGACGACCGGAAGGCGGTGGAACTGATCCTGAACATCATGGACTGGACCGACCCGGACGACGAGCGCTCCGACATTGATTCCAACGGGAACTTCGTCCAGGCCGCGGGCGCGGGCGAGAACGTGGACTACGCGAAGTACGGCTACCGCGCGCGCAACGCGAAGATGGACTCGGTCGAGGAGGTTCGCCTGGTCGAGGGGATGACGGACGACCTGTACTGCCGCTTCGGACGCCAGTTCACCGTCTATCCGACCGACAAACTGAACGTGAACGAGGCCGAGTTGCCGCTGATCAAGTCCGTCGTGTGCGACCACCTCCTGAACGCGGACCCGATGGTCGTTTGCGGGGTCGGGGCGCCGGCGGG